>JAHCLE010000008.1 GCA_026125445.1 Burkholderiales bacterium | reverse complement strand
TCGGCTGCTCACCACGACCGATTGGCATGTTCGCGGCGTGAAGGACGCAATCATCCATTCCGCGCGTGGGGTAGCAATCCGCGAGTTTCCCCTGGCAGATGGGCACGGATACACCGACTACCTCCTCTACGTAGACGGCAAGGCGGCAGGGGTCGCGGAAGCAAAGAACACGGGAGTTACCCTGCAAAGCAAAGGGCAGACGGCCGGGCCAGACGCGTCTGAGCGTGCATGTGGAGCAGGCACTATGGCCAGCTACGCTGCCAGATACCGTGCGCTTCCCCTGGAGAATCTCACCTCTGCCAGAACCAGCCACTGGCGGAAAAGTGAAGTTGTTGACCCATGGAAGAGCTCCCACTGACACCCCATCAGAGCCAGTACTTCGCCTGGATGCTCACTCGGCGTGCTGCTGGCAACACGGTCGAATCGCTAGCTTCGACCTTGGTCGACTCGCAAGTCGATCTAAACCCCCATCAAGTCGACGCCGCGCTCTTCGCTTGCCGCAACCCCCTCTCACGCGGCGTGATCCTCGCCGACGAGGTTGGTCTGGGCAAGACTATCGAAGCCGGTTTGGTCATCTCCCAGCGTTGGGCCGAACGGCGGCGGAAGGTGCTCATCATTGTGCCGGCCAACTTGCGCAAGCAGTGGCACCAGGAGCTGCAGGAAAAGTTCGGCCTGCAGGGGCTGATCCTCGAATCCAAGAGCTACAACGCAATTCGCAAGCAGGAGCAACAGAACCCGTTCCTGTTCGTCTCCGGCCCAATCATCTGTTCCTATCAGTTTGCGAAGGCCAAAGCTGACGATATTAAGGGCATTAGCTGGGACTTGGTCGTGCTCGACGAAGCACATCGCCTCCGCAACGTCTACAAAACCAGCAACGTCATCGCCAAGACCCTCAAGGAGGCGCTATCACGCGTTCACTCCAAGGCGCTCCTGACCGCGACGCCGTTGCAGAACTCATTGCTCGAACTCTATGGACTGGTCAGCTTCATCGATGACCGCGTGTTCGGAGACATTGATAGCTTCCGCTCGCAGTTCACTGGCAGAGAGCAATCCTTCAGCAGCCTGCGTGACCGGCTGGCGCCCATCTGCAAGCGCACCCTACGCAAACAGGTGCAGCCCTACGTCTCGTATACGGCGCGCAGGGCCATCGTCCAGGAGTTCACGCCGTCGACCGAAGAGCAGGAACTATCCAGGCTCGTCGCCGATTACCTGCGCCGCCCCAACCTCAAGGCCCTGCCGGAGGGGCAGCGTCAACTGATTTCGCTAGTCCTGTGGAAGCTGCTCGCTTCGAGCACTCACGCGATCGCGGGTGCGCTGGAAACGATGGCCAAGCGCCTCCAGGGTGTGCTCGACGAAACCACCGAAGTTTCGAATTTGACCGACGAGCTCGACGAGGACTACGAGTCGCTCGACGAAACCGCCGATGAGTGGAACGACCAAGGCCCCGACGGCGCAGCAGTGAGCCGCTTGGAACGCGATGCCATCGCGCAGGAAATCGAGGAACTTCGCCACTTCAAAACGCTGGCATCCAATATCCGGGACAACGCAAAGGGGAAAGCTCTGCTCACCGCGCTGGATCGAGCCTTCGCCGAACTGAATCGGCTAGGCGCGCCCAGGAAGGCCATCATCTTCACTGAGTCGAAGCGCACGCAGGTATACCTCCTTAACTTGCTGGCCAGCACGCCATACGGCGACGGAATCGTGCTCTTCAACGGCACCAATAGTGACCAGCGTGCGCGGGCGATCTACAAGGACTGGTTGAAACGCCACGAAGGAACCGACCGCGTCACCGGCTCCAAGACCGCCGACATGCGCGCGGCCTTGGTTGAGTACTTCAAGGAGCGCGGCAAGGTCATGATTGCCACCGAGGCCGGAGCTGAAGGCATCAACCTCCAGTTCTGTTCGCTCGTCATCAACTACGACCTGCCCTGGAATCCGCAGCGCATTGAGCAGCGCATAGGGCGCTGCCACCGCTATGGTCAGAAGCACGACGTGGTGGTGGTCAATTTCGTCGACCGAAGCAATGAAGCCGATGCACGGGTGTACGAGCTGCTGTCGCAGAAGTTCCAGCTTTTCGAAGGCGTATTCGGAGCCAGCGACGAAGTGCTGGGTGCCATCGGTTCGGGCGTCGATTTTGAGCGGCGTATTGCCGGGATCTACCAGAACTGCCGAGAGCCCGAGGAAATCAAGTCCAGCTTCGAGCAACTTCAGCTCGATCTCTCTGGCGAGATCAACGAAGCGATGGTCAAAACGCGCCAGGTATTGCTCGAGAACTTTGATGAGGAGGTGCAGGAAAAGCTGCGCATGCGGGCCGACGACAGCCGCAACGCGCGAAGCCGCTTCGAGCGCATGCTGATCGCCTTGACCCGCGCCGAACTGGTCCATTGCGCCGTGTTCGATGACGATGGCTTCGATCTTCGCCACATACCGATTGGGATCGAGCATATCTGCCTGGCGGGCGTCGAGCTGGGGCGCTATGAATTGCCCCGCCGCTCCGGCGATGCGCACCTATACCGCATCAATCATCCGCTGGCGCGATGGAGCATCGAGAAGGCCAAGGCTCGCGTACTCGAAGGGGCGCGTCTCGTCTTCGACTATGACGCTTACGGTTCAAAGGTCAGCACGCTTGAAGCTTATCGCGGCAAAGCCGGATGGCTCACCGTGAAACTGGTCACGGTCGAGACACTCGGCAACCAGGAGGAACACCTGCTGGTTGCCGCGGACACGACAGACGGCGTCGTACTAACGGAAGAAGACCCGGAAAGACTGCTGCGCCTGCCCGCGACCACGCAAGCAGTCAGCTTATTCAACGCCCCAGATGCCACCCTGCTGGTCAATGTGGAAGCCCGCAAGACTGCACTCCTGCGCGATGTCAAGGAGCGCAACCTCGGCTACTTCGAGCAGGAAGTCCAGAAGCTTGATGCCTGGACAGACGACCTGAAGCTGGGTCTGGAGCAGGAGATCAAGGAGATCGACCGCGAGATCAAGGAAGTACGCCGCATTGCCGCGACCTCGCCGACGCTGGAAGAAAAGCTGTCATGGCAGAAGAAGCAGCGCGAACTGGAAGGCAAGCGCAGTAAGCTGCGCCGAGAGCTGTTTGCTCGGCAGGACGAAGTTGAAGCGCAGCGCAACGACTTGATCAGTCACCTTGAGTTGCAACTTCAGCAGCAGGTCGAGGAGCGCACACTGTTCACTGTCGAGTGGGAGTTGAAATGACGACGAAGAGAGAACTCGCGAGAGGAGCCATTTGGCGGCAATGGGACCTGCATGTCCATACGCCTGCCTCATTCCACTGGCAAGGACAGAGGTTTGACGGCGATCTGTCATCTACCCAAACCAAGAAGCTGGTCGATGAAATGATCGAGACCATGAATAAGGCGGAACCCGCGGTCTTCGCCATCATGGACTACTGGACCTTTGATGGCTGGTTTGCGCTGAAGCAGCGTCTTTCTGAGACGGATGCGCCGAAATTAACAAAGAAAGTTTTTCCGGGAATTGAGTTGCGGTTGTCCGCGCCCACTGAAAGACGGCTTAATGCCCATGTCATCTTCTCGGACGAGATCTGTGATCAGCATCTAAAAGACTTCCTAGCAAACCTCAAAATTGAGCGCCTGGACCGGTCTGTTTCCAAAGATGCACTAGTCGATCTGGCACGCGCAACCGCCGCCGATATGTTGGCAAAGAAAGGGCATAAGAAGGATGTGGTCGAGAGCGACTATGCAGATGCACTGTTAGCCGGCTACAAGTTGGCAGAAGTAAAGACCGAAAGCTACAAGCAAGCCATCTCGAGCGTCCCGGATGGGCTGGCAATCGGGTTCATGCCTTACGACACGAGCGATGGGCTCGCCGAGGTGAAGTGGGAACAACACTACTCGTACTTTCTCGGGCTATTCGAATCTTCCCCTATCTTCGAGTCGCGGAATCGGGAACTGAGAACGGCCTTTTTATGTGAGAAAACGCCGACGAACCATGCATGGATCGAGAACTTCAAGCACGGATTGAAAGGCATCCCCAGGCTTGTGGTTGCTGGGAGTGACGCACATTGTTTCGTTGGAGTCGCGGGCAGCGACGACAAGCGGGGCTATGGCGACTTCCCGTCTGGCAAGAAGACGTGGATCAAGGCCGCCCCGACGTTCCGCGGCCTCAAACAATCCATTCTTGAGCCGGCAAAGCGCTCTTACATTGGTGACAAACCACCAAAGGTGCAGGAAGTCGAGTCCAACAAGACCTACTACATCGAATCCATTGAAATCACCAAGACTGGAGACAAAGCCGGTGTAGGGCAATGGCTCCACGGTTGCGACATCCCGTTGAACCCCGACCTTGTTGCCATCATCGGGAACAAGGGAAGCGGGAAAAGCGCGTTGGCCGATGTCATCGCGACGCTTGGAAATTCCAGACAATCCAAGCACTTCAGCTTTCTCCGGCGGGACCGCTTTCTAGGAAAGACCGGCGAACCCGCACGACACTTCACCGGGACGCTGACCTGGTGCGACGAGAGTACCGAAACACGACCTCTCAACGAGCTCCCATCCGACGAGAAGGCAGAGCTTGTTCGCTACATTCCACAGCACTACTTCGAAGAGCTTTGCAACGAGCACGTGTCGGGCAAGTCGGATGCTTTCGAGAAGGAACTGCAGTCGGTGATCTTCTCTCACGCGAGTGAAGACATGAGGTTGGGCGCACTCGACTTTGATCAACTTACGGAACAGCAGGAGCAGTCGCTCAGGAACCGATTAGGTGAGTATCGAAAGGAGCTGGGCTCGGCCAACGCATCAATCGTGCGTATCGAAGAGCAGCTTCAGCCCATAGAGCTGAAGAAGCTCACCGACCTGCTTCTGCTTAAGGGCAAGCAGATTGAAGAACATGACAAGCTAAAGCCAGCGGAGGTTGCTGCGCCCACAGAAGCGTTGAGCCCCGAGCAGAAACAGGCTGCGGAAGGCTTGGCAGCGGTCAGTCAGCATTTAGAAGCTGCGAAAAGGCGCACGCAAGAGATCGCCGGCGAGACCACCGAGCTAGCCAAGCGGCAGAAGGCGATAGCCAACATTCGTGAGCAGTTGAGGTTGCTCCAGCGGAACTTTGACCAAGCACAGAAAATAGTGTCCGATGACCTCAAGCTACTTGGATTCGCTTGGTCCGATCTTGCAGCCATCGACATCAACGCAAGTGCTCTCGACAAGAGATCAGCTGAACTCACGACGAAGCAAAACGAGTTCACGACCGAGTCCCAGCAGTTGGCTGAAGACGTGAAGACCTACACGGAGACGCAGCAAGGGTTCACCGCGAAGCTGAACGCGCCGCAGCAACAGTTCGAGTCCTACCAGCGTCAGCTTGCCGAATGGAACAGGAGGCGGAACGAACTGATTGGCTCACCCATCGAGCCGGAGTCGAAGGTTGGCCTAGAGACACGTATTGCGCAGATCCAGGCGTTGCCTGACCTGCTCAAGGAGTTGGAAGCAAAGCGATTGCAGTTGTCAGGTGAAATATTCGACACGCTCGATGCTCAGCGAAGGGCGCGTGCGGAACTGTTCAAACCTGTACAGGACTTGATCAAGAAGAACAACCTGATACGGGAAGACTACAGGCTGCAATTCCAAGCGACTCTTGTGGCATCTGCGGATGCCATCGCGGTTCAGTTGTTCGCCTTGATAAAGCAGACCTGGGGCGACTTCCGTGGGCAGGACGAGGCTTTTTCGACAATCCGAAAGCTGTTCGACAGTCATGACCCGAACACCAGAAGCGGGGCACTGGCCTTCGTTGGTGCCTTGCAGGAGAAGGTTTTGGAAGCCGCCAGAGCTTCCGGGTCGCCTGCTGGCATCTTCAACCTGGTGAAAAAGGGACAGTCCGCAGCGACAGTGTATGACCTGATCTTCGGTCTGAACTTCCTTGAGCCGCGATACACCTTGCTGTTCCAAGACACGCAGATCGAGCAACTCTCTCCCGGGCAGCGTGGCGCACTACTATTAATCTTCTACTTGCTCGTGGACAAAGGAAAGACGCCCATCATCCTAGATCAGCCAGAAGAGAACCTTGATAACGAAACGGTGTTCCGCCTGCTCGTGCCCGTCTTGTCGGAAGCTAAAAAGCAGCGGCAGATCATCATGGTCACACACAACCCCAATTTGGCGGTTGTGTGTGATGCAGAGCAGATTGTTCATGCGAGGTTCGATCGAGCATCGGACTCCAGCATCAATTACGACTCAGGGGCGATCGAAGACACCGGCCTCAACGACGCCGTTGTGACCGTACTGGAAGGCACAAAGCCCGCGTTTGCGAATCGTTCGGGGAAGTACCACTAATGAACGGAATCAAGCAGAAACTGGAACTCACCTGGATCGGGAAGGAGAAGCGGCCTAAGCTCGAGCCGCGCATCCTGCTCGAAGATCCGGAGAAGTCCTATCACGCCACGCACCGTGTGGCCGACGACGACATCTTCGATAACGTGCTTATCTTCGGCGACAATCTGCTGGCCTTGAAGGCGCTGGAGCACGAGTATTCGGGGAAGGTGAAGTGCGTGTTCATCGATCCACCATATAACACCGGCAGCGCCTTTACGCATTACGACGACGGGTTGGAACATTCGATCTGGCTGGGATTGATGCGCGACAGGCTGGAGATCATCAAGCGACTTCTGGCAGACGACGGTTCGCTGTGGATCACGATTGACGACAATGAAGCCCATTATCTTAAGGTGCTATGCGATGAGGTATTCGGACGAGACAATTTTGTCTCCAACGTGATCTGGCAGAAGAAGTTCTCTCCGCAAAACGATGCCAAATGGATTAGTAATAGCCATGACCACGTACTCTGCTACGCGCTAGACAAGACTCGTTGGTTTCCCAACGCCCTACCTCGCTCAGCCGAAATGGATGAAAGGTATAAGAATCCAGACAACGATCCGAAAGGGCCTTGGACAGCGACTGACCTTACTCGTGCAGAGCATCGGGATCGTGATTACTGGGGACTTGTCACTCCTTCAGGAAAGACAGTATTTCCGGCCAAAGGGCGTAGTTGGAGCCGGCCAAAGGAGAATATTGAGAAACTTAAGAAAGACGGTCGACTCTGGTTCGGCTCGAAGGGGAACAACCTACCGCGCCTGAAGAAATACCTTAGCGAAATGGACGGAGGAGTTACCCCTCAGTCAATTTGGTTCCACACCGAAGTTGGGAATAACCAAGAGGCCAAGAAGGAAATCCTTCAGATTGAGGCCGAGACAGTATTTGACACGCCTAAGCCAGAGCGACTAATCCATCGAATTCTTCACCTGGCAACAAACCCAGGAAATCTCGTCCTTGATTCCTTCGCCGGTTCCGGCACAACCGGCGCGGTCGCGCACAAGATGGGCCGGCGTTGGATCATGGTGGAACTGGGGGAGCACTGTCACACCCACATCATCCCGCGCCTGAAGAAGGTCATCGACGGCGAGGACAAGGGCGGCATCACCGAAACCGTTGGATGGAACGGCGGCGGAGGCTTCCGGTACTACCGGCTCGCGCCCACGCTGATCGTGAACGACCGCTGGGGCAACCCAGTCATCAATCCAGAGTACAACGCAGCGATGCTGGCCGAGGCGTTGGCGAAGCTGGAAGGCTTCAACTACGCACCCTCGGAAACGCACTGGTGGCAGCACGGCAACTCCAGCGAGCGCGATTTCATCTACGTCACAACGCAGAACCTGTCCGCTGAGCAGCTGCAAGCGCTGTCCGATGAGGTCGGCACAGAGCAAAGCCTGTTGGTCTGCTGCGCCGCTTTCCACGGACTCACGGCGGCCAGCGCGACGGAACGCTGGACGAACCTGACGCTGAAGAAGATTCCGAAGATGGTGCTCGCCCGCTGCCATTGGGGTCGTGACGATTACAGTCTCAATGTGATCAACCTGCCGATGGCGGAAATTGAGCAGGCCGAACCTATGGTCTCGGGCAATAGCATAACGAACGCCAAGAACAAGAAGGCGGCCCCCGCCAACACGGGACAAGGCGGCCTATTTGGGGAGAACGAATAGTGAACGCCCGCGTTCTGCATGCCGTCAGCGGTCGTTTGTCTCTTCGTCCGCCCCAGGCGGAATCGCTCACCAAACTAGTTCGCGCGCTCGATGCTGCGCCCGAACTCTTGGGCCACGAGCGCGATGTCTCGGCGATTCTCTCCACGCTGAAGGCCGAGTTCAGTACGCTGGAGGACTTCGAGCGCGAATTTCCGTCGCTGTGCTTCGCGCTGGCCACGGGCGTGGGCAAGACGCGCCTGATGGGAGCCTTCATCGCCTACCTGCATCTGGCGCACGGAATTAACAACTACTTCGTGCTCGCCCCCAACCTAACGATCTACAACAAACTCATCACAGACTTCACGCGTAACACGCCGAAGTACGTTTTCAAGGGGATTGCCGAATTCGCACAGCAACCGCCGCTAATAATTACTGGTGACACCTACGACCAGACCGGCGCGGTAGTGGATGAGCAATCGATGGGCTTCGCTCACGACGTGCGCATCAATATCTTCAACATATCGAAGATTAACTCCGAGGTCCGCGGTGGCAAAGAGCCGCGCATCAAGCGAATGAAGGAAGTGCTGGGCGACAGCTACTTCAACCATCTCGCGAACTTGCGAGACCTCGTACTGCTGATGGACGAATCGCACCGCTACCGGGCGAGCGCTGGGGTGCGCTCTATCAATGAGCTAAAGCCGCTGTTCGGTTTAGAAGTGACGGCGACACCATTCGTTGAGTCCACCCGAGGGCCGGTGCCGTTTAAGAACGTCGTGATGGACTACCCGCTCGCGCGGGCGATGGAGGATGGTTTCGTCAAGGAGCCTGCGGTAGTCACCCAACGCAACTTCGACGCCAAGGGCCACTCGTCCGAGGAGATCGAGAAAATCAAGCTGGAAGACGGCGTGCGTTTGCACGAAATCACCAAGGTCGAGCTGCTCACCTACGCCCGCGAGAACGGCGTCAAGCCGGTCAAACCCTTCGTGCTCGTCATTGCTCGCGATACCACGCACGCAGGGCAACTCGCGGCGCTTCTGGAATCCGAAGCCTTCTACGAAGGGCGCTATCAGGGCAAGGTGATTCAGGTCGATTCCAGCCGTACTGGCGAGGAAGAGGAGGAGATGATCACTCGACTATTGGCCGTGGAGAGCGTGGATGAGCCAACTGAGATCGTGATTCACGTCAACATGCTCAAAGAAGGTTGGGACGTGACTAACCTCTACACGATCGTTCCGCTGCGTGCGGCCAATGCCCGCACTCTGATCGAGCAGTCCATCGGGCGCGGTCTGCGCCTGCCTTACGGCAAACGCACAGGCGTCGCGTCGGTAGATCGCTTGAACATTGTCGCACACGACAAATTCCAGGAAGTCATCGACGAGGCCAATCGCGGCGACTCGCCGATTCGCTTGAAGCAAGTCATCCTTGATGTGCCGAGCCCCGACGACAAGAAAGTCAGCGTCCAGGTCGAATCAGGGGCATCAGCACTTCTCGGTTTTACAGAGGCATCGATCGTGGTCACAGGAGCTTCAGCCCCTGACAATGGAGCAAAAGTTGCCGCGCCAAAGTCGGTATTCACCACGGAGGTGGAGAAGCAGGCCGCGCGTGTGGTCATGGACGTCATCGGAGAGTACGAAGTCAAGCGGGACCTAGTGCCCACCAGCAGCGCGCTCCTGAAACCCCAAGTGCAAAAGGAAATTCTTGCGGAGGTGGCGGAGCGGCTGAAGCCGTTGCAGGACGACTTGCTGGCGGGCGTGGATGAAGCAATCCCCGCACTTAACCTGTCCGCGGTGGTGGCTAAGACAACAGAAATCGTGGTGCAGCAGACCATCGACATCCCGCGCATCGCCGTAGTGCCGACCGGCGAGGTCACCACAGGCTTCCACGCCTTCAAGCTGGATGTGAGCCAGCTCCATCTCCAACCTGGCCAGCGCGAGATTGTCGGTCAGATGCTGCGCACCAACGAGCAGTTCACCCTGGCCGCGGAGGTTGGGCTGAAGGAACAGCGCCTAGAAGACTACATCGTCCACGCTCTAGTGGATTTCGACGACATCGATTACTTCACACACGCCGAACTCCTCTACGACCTCGCAAGCCAGATGGTCCAGCACTTGCGCGGTTACTTATCTGACGACGAGGCAATCAGCGTTCTCGATCGTGACCGCCACTTGATCGCACGAGAAATACACGCGCAGATGATGGCCCATTTCTGGGAAGAGGCGACGGAGTACGAGGTGCAGGTCAGTCGCGGGTTCACCGAGCTCAAGCCGTGCAACTACACTGCCGCGGCAGGCCACATTGCGCACCACTTTCGGGAGACTGTGACGGAAACCAGCCGCATCAAGCAGATGCTATTCGGCGGATTCGCTCGCTGCCTGTATCCGCTGCTGAAGTTCGACTCGGATACCGAACGGCGCTTCGCCATCATCCTGGAGCGCGATGCACTGAAGTGGTTCAAGCCCGCAAAGGGGCAGTTCCAGATCTACTACAAGCTCGGCGTTGAGCAACCAGAGTACATCCCCGACTTCGTTGCCGAAACGGAAGCCACTATCTTCATGGTGGAAACCAAGGCACGCGTCGACATCAACTCCGAGGAGGTTCTGGCCAAAGCGGCCGCGGCTGCACAGTGGTGCGAGCATGCATCCGACTACGCCGCCACCGTCGGGTCCAAAAAATGGAAGTATCTGCTGGTGCCCCACGACGAAATCAACGAGTCGAAACGACTGGCTGACTTCCTTCGTTTCTGTAAAGAGGCACCACGCTAGTGCAGGTTGTCTCGTTGCGACAGCACCCTTGTGCTTCTCGCTACTTTAATAGCGGCGTTAATCACCTTCCGTCGCCGCCGGACGTGATCGCCCAGGAGATTGTGGATGATCTTGAGGCGGCGCTGAAGTAGTTATGGCCAATTGCCGCAGATCCGACGCGTGTGACAAATGAGGAGCCCCATGACCAAGCCTCCCCTCGGTCGGCTCGAGAAGGTCGACCTTCGCAAGTACTGGGAATCGGAGTCCTCGGACTTCACGCCTTGGCTGGCAAGGGAAGACAACATTGCCTTGTTGTCCGAGGCCTTGGGCATGGAACTGGAAGTCGAGGATGTTGAAAAGGACGTTGGTACCTTTCGGGCCGATATCCTTTGCAAGGACATTGCGACGGACAAAGGAGTCCTGATCGAGAATCAGCTTGAGAAGACGAACCACGGCCATCTGGGCCAGATCATCACCTACGCGGCGGGCCTGGATGTTCGAACCGTGGTATGGATCGCACGCACCTTCACGGAGGAACACCGCGAAGCCCTGATTTGGCTGAACGAAGTATCGCAGGACGGCTTGCGCTTTTTCGGCTTGGAAATAGAACTCTGGAAGATCGGAGAGAGTGCACCCGCGCCCAAATTCAATATCGTTGCGAAGCCAAACGACTGGGCGAAGGCGGTTCGTGGCAAGGCGGAGGAGGGCGGGATTTCCGAGTGGAATCAAGGTCGACTCGAGTTCTGGAGTCTGTTCTGCGATCTCGCCCGGAAGAAGGGGACCAAGGTTCGCGTCCCGGAGCCGCGCCCTAGGCCTTACATGCGCTTTACGCTGGGACGATCCGGAATATCAATTTCGGCAGTTGCTTCGACATTCAATACCGAGACGAACAAGTTCGGCCTCGGCGAGTTGCGCGCACAGCTCCTTATCCAGAATCGAAATGCACAAGCTGCTTTCCATGCTCTTATGAAGGATCGAGAGCAGATAGAGAAGGATTTTGGCGGCAAACTCGAATGGAGCGAATCGGAGGAGGTAAATCGGCGTCGCATCTTCGTTCGACGTGACGCGGACGTGGAGAACAAGGCACATTGGCCAGAGCAAGCTGAGTGGCTACTTGCTCAGGTAGAGAACCTTCACAGATCTCTCGCCCACCGGGTTCGCGCGTTGCGATTGGAGGATCAGAACGCGGGCGAAGGGTAGGCAATACAAGACAAAGAGTGCCTAATGGTCACCGTGCTTGAGGGGATATTCCGGTGAGCGACATCAAGTTGTTCCGAATTCAAAGGGAAGTGGCGTCGGAGCTTCAGGGCGATGCCTCCGATCTCGAAAAGCCCCTTCAGAGTCTGATCGAGCGAAACCTAGAACCACTATTGGGGATTCGCTTCCTCGCCACCGAATACTCGACCGGCAAGACCCACTCAGGCCGCATCGATACGTTGGGCGTCGACGAGAACAACTGCCCGGTTATCCTCGAATACAAACGCTCTGTTGGGGAGAACGTAATCAACCAGGGTCTGTTCTATTTGGACTGGTTGATGGACCACCAGGCGGAGTTCAAGCTCCTTGTTATGGAGGTGCTTGGGAAGCAGGCCAGTGAGCACATCGATTGGAGTGCGCCGCGGCTCGTCTGCATTGCGGCCGATTTTACCCGCTACGATGCTCACGCTGTCCAGCAGATCGATCGCAGCATCGAGCTGATCCGTTACCGCCGATTCGGTGACGACCTGCTATTGCTGGAGTTGGTGAATGCAACGGGATCATCCGGAGCCGTCGGCGGGCGTCCCACCGGCTCCAAGGGTAGTAGGCCAACAAGGCTGGCGGTGGCTAAGGGCAAGCATTCCGGCAAGGCTGGAACGGGGGCGGACAAGAGCTTCGAGGAGTGGCTGCAGGATCTGTCTAAGCCGCAACTCCAGCTGCTCGCGTCGATCGAGGACTACATCACATCGCTGGGCGACGACGTTCAGACTAAGCAATTGAAGTTGTACCGAGCATTCAAGCGCCTGAAGAACTTCGCCACGCTCGTGCCGCAGCAGAATCGCTTCTTGCTCTATCTCCATGTGAAGCCGAAGAACCTTAATGTCATTCCCGGCAATGCGCGGGATGTGACTGATAAGGGGCATTGGGGAACTGGTGATCTGGAGCTCTCAATCGCGGATCAGGCAGACCTGGATGCTGCCAAGTCGCTTATCCAGCGCGCCTACGAAGGAAGGTCAGCCGGATAGGACTTCCTGGTTTCCCACTCGCATTGTTGTCCTACAAGCGGGATAGCGGCTGCAACCCCAAAAGCGTGAGCCGTCTTTCCTGGATACGCGGAGCTTCATCTGGACGCCGTCCCCGCAGGACGGGCATGTTGGCGTCGTGAAGTCCCCGTCGGTGACAAGCTTGCGAATGCTGTCCTGACGCGCCAGGTCCAGGTCGAGGAGTTTCCCGAGAAATTCCTCACCGCTGATCAGGTGAATGTTTTTCCCTTTAGCGAACGCAAGAGCGTCAAGAGAGAACATGCTTGTACTGATGACGATGCCCTCACCGACACCCTCTGCATTCATGACGCCGAAGAGTTCCCGAACGGTGGCCACTCCGACTTGACGGTCACGCCACGCCTTGCATTGAACGAAAATCCCCGGGTCAGATGCGCCGTCCGAATAGAGGCGGATATCCACCCCGCCATCGGCTCCCGCATGGGTTCGTTGGAACCGAAATCCCAATGCTTCGAAGTAGACCGAGCACAGGATCTCGAACCGCTTCCATTCCAAGCGCTTGAGAAGGTCCATGCTCCAGCGATCGGTCGGGATGGGAGCCTGATCGGGCTGGGACTCGGTTGCGTCCTTCCAATCCTCGTAAAGATCGCGATGAGCCTCCTTGGGCACGCGCGACGTCATGCCGCTGTCCCCCCAAGTGGGCTCCAGTCTCTGACTTCTCACGTCGCGACTGCCCCGAACCGCGCGAGCGCCTGAAATGACCGCGCCGATCAGGAATATCGCCGGTAGGATCCACTGGCCCGCCAGGTAGAAACCAGTAGTGAGGGCACTGCTGACGACTGCCGCGGGCGCGCGAGACCCGGGCACGACGGGCTCGGGCGCGGCAAGCCAGCGCATCAGGAAGTAGAAGGCGATTGCAAGGAGAATGCCGGCCCACCAAGGCAGCATTGAAACCAAATCAACGAGGTCGTCGAGCAGTCCTTGTTTCTTGCGCGGCATGGGACGATTGTACGATGACCCTCAGCGCCGACCCCTCTCCCAAGGGAAAGGGGAGAAAGGCGAACTCCCAAGGGATAGGGGAGAGGTGGTGGATTTCCCAACGCATCTGCTCACCGCAGGAGTTCGAATCCTTCCAGCGCCGCCGCCCCCCGATCGAATGTAGCCACCTTCGTGCAGCCCGCCGCCAGCCCCACCTGCGCGATCAGCGCATCGCTCAGGTCGGCCTGGCTTCCCGTCCACGCCCTGACCGCCCTCCACGCAATTTCCGCCTGTTCGACCAGTAACTGCCGCGAGGAAAGCAGCCCCTCCACCACCGCAGCCACCTTCGCTCGGTCGGCCTGGTAGCACTCCTCGAGCACCCACACGATCTCCGCGAGGGTCACGAGGCAGATGAAGCCGGGATTCTCGGGCGAGAGGGTCTTCTCGATCAGTCGTGTCGCGGCCGCCGCCTGCTTCTCGTCGTCCTGCACGATGTAGCGGACGACCACGTTCGTATCCAGGCCGATCATCGCCTCGAGGCCCGCTTGGCGATGGCCCGCTTCATGGCCTCGACGGTCACGGGGCGGGCGGGCTTCGCGATCAGGCCCTTCAGCTCCCGCACGTCGCGCGAGACGGCGACTACCGTGTAGACGCCCTTGGTGGATTCGACGAACTCGACCCGGTCGCCGGCATCCACGCCGAGGCCCTCCCGGACGGACTTGGGGATGGTGATCTGACCTTTGGAGGTTACGGTGGCGGTGGGCATGGAGCTTACGAAAGGTAAAATTCCTTACTCAATAGTAAGGCAATGGCCCGCCGGCCACAACCAGGCGGCGGCCACGGAAAGGCGCCTCATGGTAGGGTCGAGGCTCCCCGAACGTCCTTGAAATCCCCATGAAACCGCTCCCCCATTTGCTGCCCCGGCTGCTTGCACTCCTCGGCATTGCTTTCGTCACGACCGCCCTCGCCCAGCCCTACCCGACGAAGCCCATCAAGCTCATCGTCCCCTTCCCCCCAGGCGGCGCCGTCGACGTCTACGCCCGCATCGTCCAGCCCGCGCTGGCGGAAAACCTGGGCCAGCCCATCGTCATCGAGAACAAGACCGGCGCCAGCGGCATGATCGGCGCGGAAAGCGTCGCCAAATCCGCGCCCGACGGCTACACGGTCCTCGTCGGCAACGTCGCCACCCTCGCCATGAACGTCGGCATCTACAAGAAGATGCCCTACGACCCGGTGAAGGACTTCGCCCCCGTCATGCAGACGGTGATGGTGAACTACGCGCTGGTGGTGAACCCCGCGGTTCCAGCCAAGGACGTGAAGGAGCTCGTCGCCTACGCCAAGGCGAACCCCGGCAAGCTCTCCTACGGCTCCTCGGGCAGCGGCAGCGCCCAGCACATGGCCGCGGAGCTCTTCAAGGCGTCCACGGGCACGGATATCACGCACGTTCCCTACAAGGGCACCGGCGCGCTCGTGGGCGATCTCGTCGCGGGCCACGTGAGCATGGCCATCGCGGACCAGGCGAGCATGATGCCGCAGGTGAAGGCGGGCAAGCTCCGGGCGCTCGGCGTGGGCGGCCGCAAGCGCTCGCCCGAGTATCCGGACATCCCCACCATCGCCGAGGCGGGCAGCCTCCCCGGGTTCGAGGCGGTCGCGTGGCAAGGGATCGCCGTGCCGGTGGCCACGCCCCCGGAAATCGTGAAGCGCCTGAACGAGGCCTTCGCGAAGGCGCAGGACAATCCCGCGATCCGGGAGAAGCTCATCGCCGCGGGCCTCACCCCCGTGGGTGGCACTCCCGACGAGTTCGGCCGATACATCCGCAGCGAAATCGCCAAGTGGTCGAAGGTGGCGAAGGACATCGGGGCGACGGTGGATTGACGCCGCCGTCAACTGTGTTGGTCATCGGGCCGTTGTAGAGCTGGCGCCACATGGAGTAGGTGCCAGGAGAGGGCCCGTTCCATGAAGACCAATACCATCATCTGTGCCGAGAGGGTGTTCTTCGAAGATCCTTCGGGTGGCAAGGTCAGGGAGCTATATCCCGGCATCCATCCGGGGCTCATGCTCTTCGAGGAGATTGCCGAACGAGGTCTGTCGCGCGCCGGCCTGGCGCACTTGCTGGGCGTCACTACGGCCGTCATCTCCAGTGTGGAGCGATGCCGATCCCCCGTGACGGCCGAGCTCGCGTTGCTCCTGGGCGCGACCTTCGGCCAGTCGCCGCGGTTCTGGCTCGCGCAACAGGCTGAACGGGACCTCTGGATTGCGCGCGAGAAGATCGGCGACCGGCTCGCCCGCCTATCACTTGCCGGCAGTGATCCGAAGGATGGCGGTGCGGCGGTGACCTGAGGCAAACCTGACCGCCGGCTGGTGACAACCCATCGCCTGTCGGAATCACATATAAGTGATATCATCTAGCCGTGACTAAGTTCGGAGCAGGAGCCTCGCTGCCTGACCCCGGCGCTGACTCGTGGACGGTCGAATTCCACGACGATTTCGAACCGGAATTCGACGACATGGCCGAGGATGTGCAGGATGGGCTCCTCGCCGCGGCGAGGGCGGTCCAGACGCTGGGGCCGCACGCCGGTCGCCCGTACGTCGACACGCTGAAGGGCTCCCGGCACGCCAACATGAAGGAGTTGCGGTTCGAGGGACACGACGGCAACGAGGAGTGGCGTGCAGCATTCGCATTCGACCCGGAGCGGCGAGCCATCATTCTGGTGGCCGGAGACAAGCAGGGAAAGAGCTCCGCAAGGTTCTACAGGAAGCTGATCGCCAAGGCAGACGAGCGCTTCGACAGCCATCTGAAGCGAATCGGGAAGGCTAGGCGGGATCTTTAGGAGCGAACATGGGACGAAAGCTGGATCAGATCATCTCGAGCCTTCCGAAGGCGCGTCGCGAGGCGATCGAAAAGCGCTCCAAGGCGATCTCCGAGGCCATGGTGCAGGCTTCACTGCAGGAGCTTCGCCAGGCGGCCGAAAAGACCCAGGCCCAGATCGCGGCCTCGATGGGCCTCGCCCAGAACGCCGTCTCGCAACTGGAGAGTCGGTCTGACCTGCGGCTTTCCACATTGAGGCGATATGTCGATGCGGTGGGCGGTACGGTGACGGTCGTCGTTGAACTGAAGGGAGGGAAGCGCTATCAAATTCGACAGGGCACTCCCGATCTCGCGATTTCGCCTCGCCGCTCGGTTTCCGTGACGAAGCGTGGCGCGGATCGGAAGACGCCTGACCGCCGCGCGAAGTGACGGCCATTTGCGCGGCTCAGATTCCTCCATGACCATCACCCGCCTCGAATGCTGGGTCTTCCGGGTTCCCATCGAGATCCCGGTCAAGACGTCCTTCGGCACGATGACGAGCCGCCCCGCCGTGTTCCTGCGCGTGAGCGCGAAGGATGGCGCCTGGGGCTGGGGCGAGGTCTTCTGCAACTTCCCGCAGGTCGGCGCGGAACACCGCGCTCGATTGGTCGAAAGCCTCTTCGCCCCGCTCCTCGAGGGCAGCCCCACGGACGATCCGCCGCGCGTGCGCCAGAACCTCGATTCCCAGGTGCGCCGCCTCGCGATCCAGTGCGGGGAGCCGGGCCCCTTCGCGCAGATCATCGGTGCCATCGACCAGGCGCTGTGGGACATGGCGGGGCGGCGCGCGGGCAAGCCCCTGTGGCAACTTCTCGGGACGGGTCCGGAAGCCGGCAACCGCGTGCAGGTCTACGCGAGCGGCCTCGGCCCCAACGACGTCGCGAAGATGGCGCTCGAGAAGCGCGAGGAGGGCTACCGCGCCTTCAAGTTCAAGGTGGGCTTTGGTCCGGAGAAGGACCGCGCTAATTTCACGGAGATCCGCGCCGCCCTCGGCAACGACGCGGTCATCATGGTGGACGCGAACCAGGCCTGGGCTCCCGAGGAAGCCGCGCACCGCATCGCCGAGCTCACCCCCTTTCATCCCTACTGGGTGGAAGAGCCCATCGCCGCAGATGAGCTGATCCCGGATTGGCAGGAGCTCGCCCGTCGTTGCGGCGTTCCACTTGCCGCCGGCGAGAACCTGCGCGGCCTGGACGAGTTCGCCGACGCGCTCTCCGCCGAATACCTCTCCTTCATCCAGCCCGATGTCGCCAAGTGGGGCGGGATCTCCGGTGGCCGCGAGGTGGCGCAGCTCGCCAGGCGCCACGGCGCCACCTTCTGTCCGCACTGGCTGGGCGGCGGCATAGGGCTCGCGGCTTCCCTTCACCTTCGCGCAGCGCTGGGGCCGGAGGGCTTCGCGGAGGTAGATGCGAATCCGAACCCGCTGCGGGAGGAAGTCTTCAATCCGAAGCCCGTGAAGGGCTGGGTGACGCTAACGGATGCGCCTGGCCTCGGTGTCGAGCTCAATCTCGAGCGGCTGCAGAGGTACCTGGTACCGCATTAACGGCAGCGCTAGCCCGCGCAGGCGCCCGCGCCTGCAAGCTCCCAAGGCAGCTCCTTCCCCTTCTCCGTGCACGCCGCGATCGCTTCGACGTTTCCGGCCACGTCGAATCCGTGCGCCTTCATCCAGCCGTCGTGGAAGTAGCTGTGCATGTACCGCTCCCCGCTGTCGCACAGGATAGTGGCGATGGAGCCCTTTTCGCCCGCCTCGTGCATGCGCCGCGCGAGGTGGAGCGTCGCGACGAAGTTGGTCCCCGTCGATCCCCCGCAGCGCCGGCCGAGCACGCGCTCCAGGTAGCGGATCGCCGCGAGAGAGGCCACATCCGGGATCTTGAGCATCCCGTCTACGATCCCCGGCAGGAACGACTTCTCCACCCGCGGCCGGCCGATCCCCTCGATGAGCGAGTTGCTCGAGATGCGGATCGACGAATCGCCCTTCGCGAAGGCGTCGAAGAAGACGGAGTTCTCGGGGTCCGCCACGCAGACCTGGGTCGAATGGCACCGGTAGCGGATGAACCGCCCGATGGTCGCGGTCGTCCCGCCCGTCCCCGCGCTGCACACCACCCACCGCGGCACGGGGTGCGTCTCGCGCTCCATCTGGCTGAACATCGATTCCGCGATGTTGTTGTTGCTGCGCCAGTCCGTCGCCCGCTCCGCGTAGGTGAACTGGTCCATGTAGTGCCCGCCCAGCTCGCGCGCCAGCCGTTCGGACTCGGCGTACACCGCCTGCGGATCGTCCACCAGGTGGCACTTGCCGCCGTAGAACTGGATCGCCGCGATCTTCTCCGGCGAGGTGGTGGCCGGCATCACCGCGATGAAGGGTAGGCCCAGCAGGCGCGCGAAGTACGCCTCGGAGACCGCCGTCGAGCCCGAGGAGGACTCGACCACGGTGCTGCCCTCGTGCAGCCAGCCGTTGCAGATCGAGTACAGGAACAGCGAGCGGGCCAGCCGGTGCTTGAGGCTTCCCGTGGGATGGCTCGACTCGTCCTTCAGGTAGAGGTCCACGCCCGGGTAGGCGGGGAGCTTGACCGGGATGAGGTGCGTGTCCGCCGAGCGGTTGAAGTCGGCCTCGATGCGGCGGACGGCTTGGCGGATCCAGGTGGATTCGGACATGGGGGGATTCTACGGATTGAATCTTTCCGGGTCATCCAGGGTTGACGCGGCGCGTTGTATGACGAGGAGGCAGGCCGGCACGCTGCCTGTCATAAACAATGCGTTTATACTCGCAGATCTGCTTCCGCTTCGAGGCTGGCCATGCGTACGAAGTCGAGATCGTCGATTACCACTAGGGCCTCCGTGGTCAAGGCGCGGCAGGCAACCCCTGTCGTGCACCCCGGAGCATTCCTCGCTGAAGCGCTTGGGGAGCTTGGCTTGAGCCAGGCCGAATTCGCCCGCGCCATCGGCGTGTCCGCCATGCGCATCTCCCATGTGGTCAAGGGAACGCGGCCCGTGACTGCGGAGCTGGCGTTGCTCTTTGGCAAGGCGTTCGATCAGTCGCCGCAATACTGGCTCAACCTGCAGGCCTTTCATGACCTGGCGAAGGCGGAGCGGGCGATTGGAAGGAGATTGATGGTTGTTGCAAGGGTGGTGGGCCGTTGACCCTCATCCCCGGCCCTTCTCCCAAGGGAGAAGGGAGAAGAGTTCAGGAATGTCCCAGGACGGGGTGCGGCTTGTAGGGCGCTTCGAGGGCGGCCATGTCCTCGGGGGAGAGCGAGAGCTCCGTCGCCTTCGCCGCCTCCTCGATCTGCCAGGGCTTGCTCGCCCCCACGATGGGCGCCGTCACGCCCGGCTTGTGCAGCAGCCACGCGTAGGCGAGCGTGGCGTTCGAAACACCCAGGGCCTTCGCCCGCGCCGCGAGCGCCTCCACCACGTCGAAGTCGGCGTCCTGGTAGTAGTACTTCTGCGCCAGCTCGTCCGTCTTCGCGCGCGAGTCGCCCCCGCCTCCCTTGTCCTCCCGCGAGCGGTTGCCGGCGAGAAAGCCCCGGGCGAGCGGGCTCCAGGGGGTGATGCCCACGCCCGTGTCGCGGCAGTAGGGGATCATCTCGCGCTCTTCCTCGCGGTAGGCGAGGTTGTAGTGGTTCTGCATGCTCACGAACTTCGCCCCGCCGGCGACCTCCGCCGCCCGCTGCATCTTGGCGAACTGCCACGTCCACATGCTGGAGGCGCCGAGGTACCGCACCTTGCCCGCGCGCACCAGCGAATCCAGCGCGTCCATCGTCTCCTCCACGGGCGTCGCATTGTCGAAGCGGTGGATCTGGTAGAGGTCGATGTAGTCCGTGCCCAGGCGCTTCAGGCTCGCGTCGGCCGCGTCCAGGATGTGCTTGCGCGACAGGCCGCTGATATTGGGCGGCACGTAGGGCTTGGGTCCCGGCGCGTTCCCGCCCTGGTACCCCTTCATCACCGGGAAGAAGACCTTGGTGGCCACCACGACTTCCTCGCGGCGGGCGAACTCGCGCACCATCCGGCCCGTGATCTCCTCGGAGGTGCCGATGGAGTAGAGGTCCGCCGTGTCGAAGAAGTTGACGCCCAGCTCCACCGCCTTGCGCGTCACCTCCCGCGCCGTTGCCTCGTCGCGGATCCACGGCCGCCACTCGCCGGTGCCGAAGGTCATCATGCCGAGCGCGATGCGCGAGACCTTGAGGCCGCTCGCGCCGAGGTTCACGTACTTCATGGGGGCTCCCTGTGCTGGACGGTGCACGCCGTATGGTAGCTTCCCGGGAAACGGAATTGGGCGAGGAGGCGCATGGATCTGGGAATTGCCGGCAGGAAGGCCGTCGTCTGCGGGGCGAGCCGCGGGCTGGGCAAGGCGTGCGCCACGCGGCTCGCGGCCGAGGGGGTGAACCTCGTCCTGGTGGCCCGGGACCCGGCCACGCTCGAGGCGACCGCGGCCGAAATCCGGGCGGCGAGCCCCGTCACCGTGCAGACCGTGCCGGCGGACCTCTCCGTGGCCGAGGGAAGGCGCACCGTGCTCGCCGCCTGCGCCGACCCCGACATCCTCGTGCACAGCGGCGCCTGGCCGGAGGAGAAGCCGGACTTCCGCCAGTGGACGCGCGAGGACTGGATCGAGGCCCTGGACGCGATGATGCTCTCCCCCATCGAGCTCATCACCGGCGTGGTGGAGGGCATGAAGGAGCGCCGCTTCGGGCGCATCGTGTGCATCACCTCGCGCTTCGTGAAGGAGCCGCGCATGGAGCACATGCTCTCCATCAGCCCGCGCCTGGCGCTCGCGGGCTTCATGAACGGCATCGGCCGCGAGAGCGTGCGCTTCAACGTGACCGCCAACGCCATGCTCACGGGCATCTTCGCGACCGACACCCAGTTCGCCTTCGGCCACGAGCTCGCCCGGCGCGCGGGCAAGTCCTTCGACGAGGTCTGGAAGGAGCGCGAGTCGACCAACGCGGCCGGCCGCTTCGGCAAGCCCGAGGAGATGGCGGCCCTGTGCGCCTTCCTGTGCTCGGCGCAGGCGGGCTTCATCACGGCGCAGAACATCCTGATCGACGGGGGCGGCTATCCCGGGGTCTTCTAGGGCCCCGCAAGGGGCGGTATCTTTCGCGTTCGAGGTTCCAATCGAGGAGGGGTCATGCTGAAGAGACTGTTGGCGGCGCTGGGGCTGGTGGCGTTGGTGGCGGGGGGCGCGCAGGCCCAGGAATACCCGACCAAGACGATCAAGCTCGTCGCGCCCTTCGCGCCGGGCGGCTCCGTGGACATCGTCGCGCGCATCCTCGCGCAGAAGATGACGGAGGCCTGGGGCCAGAGCGTGGTCGTGGAGAACAAGCCGGGCGCCTCCGGGATGATCGGGGCGGAGATGGTGGTGAAGAGCCCGCCGGACGGCTACACGCTGCTGGTGAACTCCTCCATCCACGTGATCGTGCCCAGCCTCTTCAGCAAGGTGAACTACAGCGCCACCGACGACCTCATCGCAGTGGGGCAGGCCACCGAGGTGCCCATGGTGATGCTCACGGGCGCCGGGAACAAGGCGAAGACGGTCGCGGACGTGATCCAGTGGGCCAAGGATCAGCCGGGGCTCGCCTACGCCAGCGCGGGCAGCGGCTCGTCGGCCCACCTCGCGGGCGAGGTGTTCAAGAAGGCCGCGGGCGTGAACCTCACCCACATCCCGTACAAGGGCAGCGGCGCGGCCATGGCGGACGTGATCGGCGGCCAGGTGCCCCTCATGTTCGACGCCCTCACGGCGGCCATGGGCCACATCCAGGGCGGCAAGATGCGCGCGCTCGCGGTCTCCTCGCAGCAGCGCTCGCCGATCCTGCCGGACGTGCCCACGTTCCAGGAGCTCAACATGCCGCAGATGAACCTCTCCACCTGGCACGGCGTCTGGGCGCCCAAGGGCACGCCGCCGGCCATCGTGAAGAAGCTCAACGCGGAGATCGCGCGCATCGTGGCGATGCCGGACGTGCGCGAGAAGATCAAGGGCCTGGGCGGCATCCCCGTGGGCAACACGCCCGAGCAGTTCGACGCCTACCAGCGCGCCGAGCTCGCGAAGTGGAGCACCATCGTCAAGGAGTCCGGCGCCAAGGTCGACTGAGCGGTCCCGCGCCGTGACCGTCCTCGTCCTGGGCGCCGGCGTGATCGGCGTGGCGGCCGCGTGGTTCCTGCGCGCGGCTGGCCACGACGTGCGCGTGGTGGACCGGCGCGAAGCGGCAGCGCTGGAGTCGAGCTACGCCAACGCGGGCCAGGTCTCGGCGCACCTGGCGGACCCGTGGTCCAACCCCAGCACGCTCAGGATGCTGCCGCGCTGGCTGCTCCAGGCCGATGCGCCCCTCGTGTGGCGCCCGCGGCTTCGCTGGGACCAGTGGCGCTGGCTCGCGCTCTTCCTGCGCGAGTGCAACAAGGAGCGCTATTCGCGAAACCTCCTGCACCTCGCCAACTTCGGCTACTACAGCCGCGAGACGCTGCGGGCCCTGCGGGCGGAAACGGGCCTTCGGTACGATTTCCACCAGGGCGGCATCCTCCTCTTCCACTCGGACCCGGCCGCCTTCGACCTGGCGGCGGCCGCGGCCCGCAAGCTCGAGGCGCATGGCCTGAAGCGCCGCGTCTGCAGCCGTCAGGAGTGCGCGCGGATCGAGCCCGCGCTCGCCCACATGCAGGATCGGATCGCCGGCGGCATCTTCTCGCCCTACGACGAGACGGGGGACGCGCACCAGTTCGCGCAGGCGCTCGCCCGGCTGGGCGCGGAGCGCGGCATCCGGTTCGATTACGGCGTCACGGTGAAGCGCCTGGCGGTCGAAGGAGGCGAGGCGAAGGGCGCGGAGGTGGAGCACGCGGACGGTCGACAGGAGGTGCTGCGCGCGGCCCACACGGTGGTGTGCATGGGCCCGTTCTCCTCGGCGCTTCTCGCGCAGGCGGGCGTGCCCGTGGACATCTACCCCGTGAAGGGCTACTCCATCACGATGCCCGTCGTGGACGAGGCGGCCGCCCTTCGCATCGGGATCACCGACGCCGCGGTGAAGGTGGCCTTCTCGCGGCTCGGCAACCGCATCCGCGCCACCAGCACCGCGGAGGTGGCGGACTTCGACGCCTCCATCGACCGCCGGCGCTGCGAGGCGCTGGTGGGCCACGTGCAGCGGCTCTTCCCCGGCGCGGGCGACGCGTCGCGGGCTGTGCACTGGGCGGGGCTGCGGCCCACCACGCCCAGCAACCTTCCCTACATCGGCAAGACGAAGGTCCCCGGGCTCCTCGTCAACGCGGGCCACGGCACCGTGGGCTGGACGCAGGCCTGCGGGTCGGGGCGGGCGCTCGCGGAGATCCTCGCGGGCCGCAGGCCGGAGGTGGACTTCCCCTTCGTGGGCGTGGGCTGAGGCGCGCGCCTCAGGCTGTGCCGCGCACCGTCGCGCCGACGGCGTGAAGAAGTTCCTCGGGCGTGTCCGGGTTGATGGAACAGTCGGGGCCCAGCAGGTGGTGGCGGCCGCCCATCTCGGCCAGCGACTTGCGCGTGCGCTCCACGAGGGCCTGTGCCGTCATGGACTTGATCTCGGGCTTCGCGGGCAGCCCCCCCAGCACGGCCTTGCCCGTGCGGCGGTGCACCTCGGTGAGCGACGGATTTCCCGTCGTGGTGGCCCAGCTGAAGACGCTCACCGGGTAGTCGGCGAACTCCTCGAACAGGATTCCCCCGCCGCACATGTGCACGATGTTGAAGGGGAGCGACGCGGCGGCCGCGAGGATGCGCCGGTCGTGCGGGGTCTGGAAGCGGCGGAACTCCTCGGGGGTGAGGAGGCTCTTCGTGGCCACGTTGGTCGCGTAGAAGATGCCGTCGACGCCGCGGGCCACCAGCAGTTTCGTGAAGGCCTCCTGGGTCGCGGCGATGGCCTCCAGCCCGCGGTCGAGCTTCGCCGGCTCCTCGCGCGCGAGCTTGAGCACCGCCTCGATGCCGCCGGGCACCATGAACTGCGCCACCATCAACGGCGCAAACACCGTGGCCACGACGGGCACCTCGGGGCCGACGGCCGCGCGGATGGCGGACATCGCCTCGAGCTGCTCCGCGAGCGCGCCCTTCGAAGGGTCGGCCGGGGCGAGCGTGGCCAGCTCCGCGGCGCTTCGCACCGGCAGCTTCGTGATCACCGGCCACTCGGCGCGGTCTGGCGGCTGGCGGTACTCGAGCCCCCACATCTCCGCGAAGCACTGGTAGCGCGACTGCGGCTTGAGGAAATCCCAGTCGAAGGTCCGGTAGAGCCGAAGCGTCTCGTCCGTGAGGGCCTGCGCCGAGTCCTCGCGCGCGAAGTTGTGCAGCCAGAAGCTGAAGGGGACGCGGTCCACGGGCTCGCCGCGGATCGCCGCCAAGACGCGCTCTTTCTTGTTCACGCTCATCCTCCGGCGGAAGTCGCCGCCACGGGCGAGAGGATAACCCGCGCGCGGGGCCGGGGGTGACGGTAGCGGAAGAAGTCACCCTGCTACGCTGTTAACCGTCACCCACCCTTCGACTCGACCTCGAATGCGCGCCTGGCCGCTTCTCCTTGCAGTCCTCCTGCTACCCGCGACAGCGTGGGCACAGGGCGGCTACGTCCGCAGCCTCACGGTCACCCATGCCAAGGGCGCCTACCTCTGCGACGCGGTCCTCTTCGCCCCTGTCCCGCAGCCCCTCGCCTTCGACGTGCTCACCGACGTCGACCGCATGGTGGAGTGGGTGCCGAACCTGCGGCAGAGCCGGGTCCTCAGCCGCGAAGGAAACGTCGTCCTCATCGAGCAGGTCGGGCTCGCGCAGTTCGGATTGCTCAGCTTCAATTTCAGCACCGAGCGCCGCCTCGTCCTCAACCGCCCGACCGCCATCGACGCGGTCCAGTTGAGGGGCAGCGCCAACCGGTACAACTCCAGCCTCAGGCTCACGCCGGAAGCGGGCGGCACGCGCCTCGACTACCATGCGGAATTCGAGCCGGGGCTCCTCGCGTCCATCGTGATCTCCAGGGAATTCATGGAGCACGAGATCGCCGAGCAGTTCACGGCGATGATCCAGGAGATGGTGAGGAGAAATCGATGATTGCCGTGATTTTCGAAGTCACCCCCGAGCCCGGCTGCCGCGACGCTTACCTCGAGGCCGCCGCGCGCCTCAGGCCGCTGCTCGAGAAGATCGACGGCTTCATCTCGGTCGAGCGCTTCGAGAGCCTCGCCAATCCCGGCAAGCTCGTGTCGCTGCAGTACTGGCGCGACGAGAAAGCGCTGGAGGAGTGGCGCAAGCTCCCCGAGCACCGCGCCATGCAGAAGCTCGGACGGGAGAAGTACTTCCGCGACTACCGCCTGTGCGTGGCGGACGTGACGAGGGACTACGGGATGAAGGAGCGGGACGAGGCGCCGGTGGATTCGAAGGCGGCGAACGGCTAGCGGTCCACCCGCTCCAGCACCTTCTCGATCCCCTCCCTGAACTTCGTCGCGCCTCCGTTGGCCGGGTGGCGGACGGCTGCGACGACGGCCACGCCCAGCTCTTCCAACGTGGCCCTCGCCTTCTCGCCCACCGCGACGACGGGAACCTTCGGGAAGAGCGCCAAGAAGGACTTCAGCGCCGGCTGTCCCGCGGAGAACTCGTCGGGCGTGGGTGTGCGGTTGGATAGTGGCGTCGCACCGCGCGGGTGCCAAGCGAAGGTGTTCCAGTTGACCCACTCGCGCCCCTCGAGCCCCGCCTCCAGCATCTTTCCCCACACGATGGTGGCGGTGGGCTCCGTGAAGCCTCCGGCGCGCACCGACTCGCGGCTGGTACGCCTCTTGGGACCGTCGAAGTAGACGCTGTCGAGCAGCGAGGGCGATGCGACGAGCTGCCGCTCGCTCGTCATCGCGATGCCACTGAACTTGGCGCCCTGGTAGCCGGCCGCCTCCGCCACGAGAAGCAACCGCGCGCGGCCGATCCGCTCGGAAAGGTAGCGGCGAAGCTGGTCGCGGCGGATGGCCGGCGCCTGGGGCCCGAAGTCGTTGGCGCGGTCGAAGTCGGCCCAGGGATTGAATATGCGCGGGCGGGAGAAGGCCTGGAGCTCGGAGATGAAGCGGTCGACGGGCGAGTGGGAAGGCATCGGGGCATTATCGCGTATGAGTACCCTCACCCCCGGCCCCTCTCCCAAGGGAGAGGGGAGAAGAGCGTGGCTCACGCATTGAGCCATCGCGGGCGTAGGATGTGATTCGTGGGGCGCAGGCCCCGTCGCCGATTTGACTCAGCTTGCAGGGCGACTCATCAAGTACTGCTAAACCGAGAACGTCCCGACCCCGGCGGGGCCCTCCTCTCGGCTCGTGAATCCGCCGGGGTGGAGAAGGACATGTCAGCCACCAAGTGGAAGACCAGGGAACTGGTCCGCCCGTACTCGCCCAGGAACTGGGCCATCCCCCACGTGCAAGGCATCGCCGTCGAACGCGAGGCAGAGCCGCGACCTGAAGCGGAGCCCGAATGGCTCGTGACCAGGGAGCCCGTCGATGGGGGCGGGTTCATCCTGGTCGGAGTGCCGGCGGGGGCGGGAGCCGTCCGGAGCGGTCGAAAGAAGGCGAGCGAGTAGAACCCTCATCCCCCACCCTTCTCCCAAGGGAGAAGGGAGATTTCTGCTCCCCTCTCCCTTGGGAGAGGGGCCGGGGGTGAGGGTAGGTTTCAGTGCCCCAAGATCTTCGACAGGAAATCCTTCGTCCGCTCGCTCTTCGGGCGGCTGAAGAACTCCTCCGGCGGGGCCTGCTCCACGATCTGGCCCTGGTCCATGAAGATCACGCGGTTGGCCACGGCCTTGGCGAAGCCCATCTCGTGGGTGACGCAGATCATCGTCATGCCCTGGCCCGCGAGCTCGATCATCACCTCGAGCACTTCCTTGATCATCTCGGGGTCGAGCGCGGAGGTGGGTTCGTCGAAGAGCATGATCTTGGGCTTCAGGCACAGCGCGCGCGCGATCGCCACGCGCTGCTGCTGGCCGCCGGAGAGCTGGAGCGGGTACTTGCGCGCCTGCTCGGCGATGCGCACGCGCTCGAGCTGGCGCATCGCGATCTCCTCGGCCTTGGCCTTCGGGGTCTTGCCTACCCACATGGGCGCGAGCGTCAGGTTCTCGAGCACGGTGAGGTGCGGGAACAGGTTGAACTGCTGGAACACCATGCCCACCTCGCGGCGCACGCGCTCCACGGCCTTCACGTCGTCGGTGAGCTCGGTGCCGGTGACGAAGATGCGGCCCTCCTGGTGCTCCTCCAGGCGGTTGATGCAGCGGATGAGCGTGGACTTGCCGGATCCCGAGGGGCCGCAGATGACGATCCGCTCTCCGGGCGCCACCTCCAGGTCGATGTCGCGCAGCACGTGGAAGTCGTCCCCGTACCACTTGTTCACCTTCTCGAACTTGATGATGGGCTCGCTCATGGAGTTTCCTACCGGGTGCGGGAGACGCTCACCTGTTTCTCGATCCACAGGCTGTAGCGGGACATCGCGAAGCAGAAGGCGAAGTAGATGGCGGCGATGAAGAAGTAGCCCTCGAGCTTGTAGGGCCGCCAGTCGGCATCGGCGTTGAGGGCGAGCCCGAGCGATCCGGTAAGCTCGTACAGGCTCACGATGGTCACGAGCGAGGTGTCCTTGAAGATGGCGATGAAGTTGTTCATCACCGCGGGCACCACCATCGCGAGCGCCTGCGGCAGCACGATCTTCCTCTGCGTCTGCCAGTAGGTGAGCCCGAGGGTGGCCGCGGCCTCCACTTGCCCCTTGGGCACCGCCTGCAGCCCGCCGCGGACGGACTCCGCGAGGTAGGCGGCCGCGAAGAGCGTGATCCCCACCAGCACGCGCAGCAGCACGTCGGGGGATTTCCCCACCGGCATGAAGAGCGGGAATAGGAAGGAGGCCATGAAGAGCACGGAGATGAGCGGCACCCCGCGCACCAGCTCCACGTACACGATGCACATCGTGCGGATGGCGGGCAGCTTCGAGCGCCGGCCCAGCGCCACCAGCACCGCCAGCGGGAAGGCGAGCACGATGCCCAGCGTCGCCAGCATGATGGTGAGCGGAAGCCCGCCCCACAGGTCCGTGGTCACCTTGCTGAGCCCCAGCACCCCGCCGGCCATGAGGACGAAGTAGCCCGCGAGCACCGCGATCCACAGGGGCACGAGCCAGGGCCGCCAGAACCGCCGCGTGCAGCTCACGCCGAGGAGCCCCATCAACAGGAGAGTCGCTACTACGGGGCGCCACTGCTCGTCGTAGGGATAGCGGCCCAGGATGATGTAGCGGTACTTCTCCGCGACCACGGCCCAGCAGGCACCCGTGCCGCGCGCGGCCTGGCAGCTCTCCAGGCTTGGGTGGAAGACCGCCTGGAAGATGGCCCACTGAGCCATGCCGGGCAGCAGCCACAGCGCGACGAGCGCCAGCACGATCGTGGTGGTCGTGCTCCTCCAATCGCCGAAGAGGTTGGCGCGCGCCCACGCCACGTAGCCCGTGGTGCGCACGGGGGCCGGGCGCGGCGGGATGGGCTGGAAGACGCTTGCCACCCTCAGCGCTCCTTGATCGCCGCGCGGGCGTTGTACCAGTTCATGAATCCCGCCGTCGACAATGAGGTGATCAGGTAGACGAGCATGATGATCGCGATGCACTCCACCGCACGTCCGGTGTTGTTGAGCGCGGTGGTGGCGATCGAGACGACGTCGGGATAGCCGATGGCCACCGCGAGCGACGAGTTCTTGGTGAGGTTGAGGTACTGGCTCGTCATCGGCGGGATGATCACGCGAAGCGCCTGCGGCAGGATCACCAGCCGCATCGTCTGCCCGCGCGATAGCCCGAGGCTTCCGGCCGCTTCCACCTGCCCGTGCGCGACCGAGGCGATTCCCGCGCGCACCACCTCGGCGATGAAGGCCGCGGTGTAGAGGACGAGTCCCAGCAGCACGCCGAGGAACTCGGGGGTTGCCGACGCGCCGCCTTCCATCGTGAAGGCGCCCGCCACGGGGTAGTTCCACGCCGTGGGTGCCCCTCCCGCGATCCAGCCCGCGAAGGAGCCCGCGATGACGATCGCGATCGGCGCCCAGAAGGTGCTGCGCGCCTTGGCCGTGAGCTCGAACTGGCGGATGGCCCAGCGCCGGTACGCCCACGCAATGGGCACGCAGAGTGCCGCGCCGGCCGCCGCGAGCGCCTGCCCCAGGCCCCACACCGGCACCGGGAAGGAGAATCCCGCCTTGCTCAGGAAGAAGGCGCCGCCCACGGAGAGCGGCTCCGAGATCGGCGGCAGGACGTCGGTGAAGAAGAGGTACCAGACCAGCAGCTGCAGCAGCACCGGGATGTTGCGGAAGAGCTCCACGTAGCCGTAGCAGAGCCCGCGCACGATGGCATTGCGCGAGAAGCGCCCGATGCCCAGGAGCGTGCCGAGCAGCGTGGCCATCACGATGCCGACGACGGCGACCCGCAGCGTGTTCAGGACCCCGACGAGGAACGCCTTCCAGTTCTGCTCGAGGGCGTCGTAGGGAATGACGCTTTCGCCGATGTCGAAGCCGGCGGGCTGCAGCAGGAATCCGAATCCGCTCTGGATCCCCCGCGCCCGCATGTTCTCCACGGTGTTGTGCGCGAGGAACCACAGCGCGAGGCCGATGACGGCCGCGGCGAGGACCTGGTAGACGAGCCCGCGAAATGCCTGGCTACGCCACGACCAGCCCCTGCGCCGCGGAGGCGGGCGCCCCGTCATCGGAGGTGCTGCGGTGTTACCGGACCGGCGGGGCGTACATCAGGCCACCCTTGTTCCACTGCGCGTTCGCGCCGCGGGGCAGGGCCAGGGCCGTCTTGGGACCGACGTTCCTTTCGAAGATCTCGCCGTAGTTGCCGACGGCCTTGAGGGCCTTCACCAGCCAGTCGCGCTCCAGGCCCAGGTGCTTGCCCATGTCCTCGCTCTTGCCCGTGAGGCGCATCACGACCGGGTCCTGGCTCTCGGCCGTCATCTTGTCGACGTTGGCCTGGGTGAGGCCGTACTCCTCGCTTTCGACCAGGCCGTAGATGACCCACTTGGCGATGGCGAAGAACTCGTCGTCGCCGCGGCGAACGGCCGGGGCGAGGGGCTCCTTGGAGATGAGCTCCGGCAGGATCAGGTGGTCGGCCGGGTTCTTGGCTTCCTTGTTGCGCACCGAGGCGAGCCCCGAGGCGTCCGTGGTGAACGCGGCGCAGCGCCCGGAGAAGTAGGCGCCGGTGGCGGCCTCGATCTTCTCGAACACGACGGGCTTGAGGTTCAGGTTGTTGGCGCGCGAGAAGTCGGTCATGTTCTTCTCCGTCGTCGTGCCGGACTGCACGCAGACGGTCGCGCCCTTGAGCTGCTTGGCGCTCTTGATCTTGGACTTGACCGGCACCATGAAGCCCTGGCCGTCGTAGTAGGTCGTGGCGACGAAGTTCACCCCGAGCGAGGCGTCGCGCGAGAGCGTCCAGGTGGTGTTGCGCGACAGGATGTCGATCTCGCCGGACTGCAGGGCGGTGAAGCGCTGCTGGGCGGTGAGGGGAACGTACTTCACCTTGCCGGCGTCTCCCAGCACGGCGGCGGCGATGGCCTTGCACACGTCCACGTCGAGTCCGCTCCAGTTGCCCTGGGCGTCGGCCGCCGAGAAACCGGCGAGACCCGTGTGCACGCCGCACACGAGCTGGCCTCTCGCCTTGATGGCGTCGAGCGTCTTGCCGGCGTGGGCGGGGGCAGCGGCGATGAGCGCGGCGGCGGCGAGGCCGGCCAGCGCGATCGGGGTGCGTTTCATGGTTTTCTCCTCATGGTGTTTGTTTGTGCGGTCGCCCAATTTACACCAAGTGGAGCCGTTTTCTCCCCTCTCCCTGGGGAGAGGGGTCGGGGGTGAGGGTTACTGGATCGTCCCCCGCCGCACCAGCGCCTTCGCCTCCGCGCGCGCGAAGTCGAGGAAGCGCCGCACCACCTCCGAGAGGTTCTTTCCGCTGGGGTACGCGAGGTACCAGTGGTTCTCGAGCGGGAAGCCCTCCACGTCGAGGCACACGTAGCGGGACGATTCGGGGTCCAGCCCGAAGGTGTAGCGCGACATGATCGTGATCCCCATGCCCGCGAGGATCGCCTCCTTGATGGCCTCGTTGGTGCCGAGCTCCATGCGGATCCTGGGCGCGAGGCCCCGCTCCGCGAAGAGCCGCATCATGATGCGGCGTGTGCCCGAGCCTTCCTCGCGCACGAGGAGCGGCTCCTCGGCCAGCCGCGAGAACGGGATGTCCTTCTCGCGGGCGAGCGGGTGGTCGTCGCGGGCCAGCACCACGAGCGGGTTGGGCAGCAGCTCCTGCGTCACCACCTCGGGGATCTCCGGCGGGTCGGCGAAGAGGTAGAGGTCGTCCTCGTTGCGGCGCAGCCGCTCCACGAGCGTCTGCCGGTTGTGCACCTGCACGGAGGCCTCGATGCCGGGGTGCTGCTCGATGAACGCGCCCACGAGCCGGGGCATGAAGCACTTGCCCGTGGTGCTCACGGCGAGCCGCAGCCGGCCGCGGTCCGCGGAGCGCATGCCGGAAAGCGACTCCTCGATCGCCTCGAAGGCGTGGAAGAGGTCCTGGCAACCCTCGTAGAGGCGCTTTCCCGCGTCGGTGAGGTAGATCTGCTTGCCCACCTGCTCGAAGAGCGGAAGCCCCACCGTCTCGGTGAGCTTCTTGATCTGCGCCGAGGCCGTGGGCTGCGCCATGTTGAGCTCCTGCGCGGCGCGGGTGAAGCTGCCCAGGCGGGCGCTCGCCTCGAAGAGGCGAAGCTGCGGAAGCGTCCCGTGCTTCAGGTACCTGCGGATGTTCGTCTGTTGCATGGCACCTCCTTGTATCTCGACGCCATGCCGCCATGCCTCCAGAAGCACAGCGGCCTTCACCGCAAGGTTGAAGGCCGCCTTTTGAACGGACCTTCACCCGATGGGCAAAGGTCTCGCTTGCACATTGTGGATGCCGGTGCGACCGGGGCCGGAGCCCGTTTTGACGGCCGCGCCGCAGTAGCCGAACGGGGCTACCGAAGCTACTCCCCTTTGGGAGCCGCACGGCTCTCGCCGTGCACGCGATTCCTATATATCAGGCCCCGCGCCTCCTTACAAGGCCGCGACGGCCCCGGAGCATCCGATTACTTGATGCATGTCATCAGGAATCGTTTTTTTCCATCCGCATCCGTGATGCCGCCCCGCGAAAACTTCGAATTTTCTTTCCCCCACGCCCGCTCGATACTCGGTACCAGGTACACGTACCAGGTACCGGTACCTGGTACCGGAAAGAGGAGGAGAAGAAGATGCAGGATCGCGAATCGCACGGCAAGCCCATCGAGCAGGTGGTCGCGGACTTCGCGTCCCACCTCGAGAAGGGCATTTCGGCGGAGGAGGCGAAAAGCCGCCTCGAGACGCACGGCGCCAACGAACTGACGGAGCGCCCGCGCCCCGGGTTCCTGGCGCTGCTCTGGCAGCAGTTCAACAACTACCTCGTCATCATCCTCATCGCCGCGGCGGGAATCTCGCTCGCGCTGGGCGAGTGGGTGGACTCGATCGCGATCATGGTGATCGTGATCCTGAACGCCGTGGTCGGCGTGATCCAGGAATCGAAGGCGGAGCAGGCGCTTGCCGCGCTCAAGAGGATGTCGGCGCCCAACGCGCAGGTGATCCGCGGTGGACACCAGGTCACGGTCCCCAGCCGCGAGATCGTGGGCGGCGACATCGTGCTCCTCGAAGCCGGCAACTACGTCCCGGCGGACGTGCGCCTCTTCGAGAGCGTGAACCTCAAGGTCGAGGAAGCCTCGCTCACGGGCGAGTCGGTGCCGGTGGAGAAGAACGCCGCCATCGTCCTGGACCGCGACATCCCGCTGGGGGATCGCAAGAACACCGCCTTCATGGGCACGCTCGTCACCTACGGGCGCGGCAAGGGGCTCGTGACCGGCACCGGCATGAGCACGCAGATCGGCCTCATCGCGCAGATGCTGCAGTCCTACGAGGACGAGGAGACTCCGCTCCAGAAGAAGCTCGAGCACCTGGGCAAGGTGCTGGGCACGGCGTGCCTGGCCATCTGCGCCATCGTCTTCATCTACGGCCTCTTCCGCGACGCGAACCTCTCCTCGGCCTTCAGCGGCAGCATCGTCGAGTACCTCGAGAGCGAGCGCAAGGTCATCATCCAGCTCTTCATGACGGCCGTGAGCCTCGCCATCGCGGCGGTGCCCGAGGGCCTGCCCGCCATCGTCACCATCTGCCTGGCGCTCGGCATGCAGCGCATGATCAAGCACCACGCGCTCATCCGGAAGCTGCCGGCCGTCGAGACGCTGGGCTGCGCCACGGTCATCTGCTCCGACAAGACCGGCACCCTCACGCAGAACGCGATGTCGGTCGTGCAGGTCTGGGCGGGCGGCCGGCACCTGCGCGTCACCGGCGAGGGCTACAGCCCCGTCGGGCAGTTCCTCGAGGGCGACGAGGGCTTCGACCCGCGCACCGACCCCGACATGGTGGCGCTGCTGCAGGGCGCGGTCGTCTGCAACGACGCCAAGCTCGAGGAGCGAAGCGAGGAATCCGGCAAGGGCGGCTGGCAGATCATCGGCGATCCCACGGAGGGCGCGATGGTGGTGGCGGCCGCCAAGGGCGGCTTCCGGCAGGACGAGGTCGCCATCACCCTGCCGCGCGTCCAGGAGATCCCGTTCGACTCCGACCGCAAGCGGATGACGACGATCCACGGCAACGCCGCCTCCTTTCTCCCTTCTCCCTCGGGAGAAGGGTCGGGGATGAGGGGCTCACCTTTCGTCGCCATCACCAAGGGCGCGCCGGACATGGTGCTCGACCTGTGCACCCACATCCTGGACGACGGCCGCACCGAGGAACTGACGCCCGCGATGCGCCGCGCGATCCTCGACCAGAACCGGTCGATGGCGAGCAATGCGCTTCGCGTGCTGGGCGTGGCCTTCCGGCCGCTCGAGGCCATCCCTTCGGAGGTCACGCCGGAAACCGTCGAGCGCAGCCTCGTCTTCGTGGGCCTGCTGGGCATGATCGACCCGCCGCGGCCCGAGGTGATCGAGGCCCTCAAGCTCGCCAAGGGCGCGGGGCTCAAGACCGTGATGGTCACCGGCGACTACAAGGACACCGCCGAGGCCATCGCCCGCGACATCGGGCTTCGCACGCCGCGGGGACTGGTCCTCACGGGCGCCGAGATCGACAAGCTCTCCGACGAGGAGCTGGCCGCGCGCGCCGAGCAGCTCGACGTCTGCTGCCGCGTCTCTCCGCAGCACAAGACGCGCATCGTGGAAGCCCTCAAGTCGCGCGACCACGTGGTGGCGATGACCGGCGACGGCGTGAACGACGCCCCGGCCCTCAAGCGCGCCAACATCGGCGTGGCCATGGGCATCACCGGCACGGACGTGGCCAAGCAGACGGCCGACATGGTGCTCACCGACGACAACTTCGCGAGCATCGTGGCCGCCATCGAGCAGGGTCGGATCATCTACTCGAACATCCGCAAGTTCGTCTACTTCCTGCTCGCCTGCAACGTGGGCGAGATCCTCATCGTCTTCGGCGCGATGCTCGCCGGGATGCCCATCCCGCTGCGCCCGGTGCAGCTGCTGTGGCTGAACCTCGTGAGCGACGGCGCGCCGGCACTCGCCCTCGGCCTGGAGAAGGGCGACAGCGACATCATGAAGCACCCGCCGCGCTCGCCGCGCGAGCCCGTGATCAACCGCGACATGGCGCTGGGCATCGGTGTCGTGGGGCTGGTGGACGCCCTCGTGATCCTGGGCGTCTTCTACCTCGCCATGGAGCGCCACCCGACCTCGCTCGAGGCCGCGCAGACGATCGCTTTCGTCACCCTGTGCACCTCGGAACTCCTGCGGGCCTTCGCCGCGCGCTCCGAGTACCACAGCGTCTTCTCCATCGGCGTGTTCTCCAACCGCTGGATGGTGTGGGCGGTGGGCGTGTCGTTCCTGCTGGTGCTCGCCGTGGTCTACGTGCCGTTCCTGCAGCCCTTCTTCGACGCGGTCCCGCCGACCCTCGACGACTGGCTCCTCATGCTGCCGTTCTTCTTCGTCTCGCCCATCGCGATGGAGCTCCTCAAGCTCTACATCCGGCGCAGGGCGGAAGCGCGCGAGGCCGAGCAGTTCCACGTCCATACCGAATCCGTGGCCGTCACGACGCCGGCCGCGCAAACCCCCGAAGGAGCCCTTGCCATGCTGAAAGTCCTCATCCCCGTCGACGGCTCGAGGAACTGCGAGGCGGCGGTCCGCCACGTGGTCAAGCAGTTCATGAACAACACGGCGATGGAGGTCCACCTCGTGAACGTCCAGAAGCCGTTCTCCAGGGACATCGCCCATTTCGTCGGAGCGAAGACGCGCCACGAGTACCACCACGAGCAGTCCGTGAGCGCGCTGGCTCCGGCCCGCAAGCTGCTGGAGAACTTCGGCGTGCCGTACGCGGTGCACGAGGGGGTGGGCTCCGACCGCGCCAAGGTCATCACCGACACCGCGCGGCGGCTGCGCTGCGACCAGATCGTGATGGCCACGGCGCGCAAGAATTCGCTCACGCGCTGGGTCGAGAGCTCCACCACGGACCGCGTGCTCGAGCTCACGCCGGTCCCGGTGGAAGTGATCGCGGGCACCGCGATGTCGCCGTGGGAGCGCTACGGCATCCCGGCGGCCCTTGCCGCGGCCGCCGCGCTCATCCTCGCGATCGAGGATTGAGGGTCATTCGGGGTGAGGGCGATGTGGGAGAATGGCTCCCCTCGCCCCCACCCCCCCTCCCATGAGGAGGCGGGGGCCCTTACAAGGACCCCGCGATGTTCCGCTCCAAGTACCTCGACTACGCCGAGCTCATGGCCCAGGTGCAGGCCTGGGCGAAGCAGCATCCCGCCCTCGTTCGCGTCTCCTCGCTGGGCAAGTCCGCCGAAGGCCGCGACATCCCCCTGGTCACGCTGGGCCGCGACCCCGACCGGCTGCGCCCCGCGGTGTGGATCGACGGCAACATGCACGCCTCCGAGCTCTGCGGCTCGAGCGTGGCGCTCGCCATGGCCGAGGACGTCATCGCGGTCCTCTCCGGCGGCAACGAGGCCGGCGGCAAGCCCCTGCCGCCGCACATGGCCGAGGCCATCCGCGAGTCGCTCTTCTACGTGGTCCCGCGCATCTCGCCCGACGGCGCCGAGGAGGTGCTGAAGAAGGGGCGCTACGTCCGCTCCAGCCCCGTGAACGACCGCACGAACAAGGACCACGCGTGGTGGGAGGCGGGCGACATCGACGGCGACGGCGAGATGATGTACATGCGCCAGCAGAGCCCCGACGGCGAGCTCGTGGAGCTGCGCGGCGAGGACGGCAAGCCGCTGGACCCGCCGGTGATGGTGCCGCGCCTGCCGGAGGATGCGGGCCCGTACTACAAGCTCTATCCCGAGGGGCGCATCGTCAACTTCGACGGCCGGCGCATCCCCGATCCCTACTTCCTCGGCGACAACCTCAACGACTTCAACCGCAACTTCCCCTACATGTGGGCGCCGGAGTCCGAGCAGGCCGGCGCGGGGCACTACCCGGGCAGCACGCCCGAGACGCGCGCCGTCATCGAGTTCGCCACGCGCAACCCGCACGTCATGACCTGGCTGAACCTGCACACCTTCGGCGGCGTGCTGATCCGCCCGCTGGGCGACAAGCCCGACAGCAAGATGGACCAGACGGACCTCGCCATCTTCAAGCAGGTGGAGACCTGGCTCACGGAGCACACCGGCTACGCGACGGTAAGCGGCTTCCACGAGTTCCTCTACGAGCCCGACAAGCCCCTTCGCGGCGACATCACCGAGTGGGCCTACCACCAGCGCGGCGCGCTCGCCTACGTGATCGAGCTGTGGGACCTCTTCAAGCAGCTGGGCATCGAGCGCAAGAAGCCCTTCGTGGACCACTACGCGCAGCTCGACCGCAAGGACTTCCTGGCCATGGCGAAGCTCGACCGCGAGGTGAACGGCGGGCGCATGTTCAAGCGCTGGCGCAAGGCGAAGCATCCGCAGCTCGGCGATGTGGAGGTGGGCGGCTTCGACCCGCGCGTGGGCATCTGGAACCCGCCCTTCGAGAGGCTCGGCGAGACCTGCGCCACGCAGTCGGCCGCGTTCCTTCGCGTGGCGGCCCTCGTGCCGCGCCTCGCGGTGGAAGTGGTCGCTCGCGAGAAGGTCGGCGGCGGGCACACGCGCGTGGAGATCCGCGTGGCCAACGGCGGCTACCTCTCCACCTACGGCCTGCCCTCGGCTCGCAAGCTCCCGATTTCCGAGCCGCTGCGGCTCACCACCTCGGGCGTGAGGCTCGTCGCGCCGGCGGAGTCGGTCATCGAGATCGGCCACCTCGAAGGCTGGGGCAGCGGCCTCTACAACGGCCCCAACGTCTTCATGCCGTGGACGCGCGGCAATCCGCACGAGCGCTTCGTCACCCTCGTGGCCGAGGGCAAGGGCAAGCTCGCCGTGAAGGTGGGCAGCAGCCGGGTGGGGTACCGGACGGTCGAGGTGGAGGTAGGTTAGGCAGCGCTTACTTGACGGCCGTCAAAGCCGCCACCTCGCCCGGTAATACGATAAGGAAACCACCGGCCGCCTGAGCGTCGCGTCGTGCGGCGATCTTCGGGGGCCCCGAGGAGGCTGCGATGACAACCCCTCGTCGCCGGCATGTCGACATCCCCGACACGTCCCGGTATTCCCGCCGTGATTTCCTTGCCGGCACCGGAGCCACCGGAGCCGCGATCATCGCGCCCGCCTTCGTGCCGCTGAGGGTATCGGCCGCGCCCGCCTCCACGGAGTTCCGGGCGTTGCCGGATCCCGCCAAGGAAGGCGGCATGCCCCTCATGCAGGCGCTCGCCCAGCGCCGCTCCACGCGCGAGTTCTCCGCGCGCAAGATCCCGGACCAGGTGCTCTCCAATCTTCTCTGGGCCGCCTACGGCGTGAACCGCGCGAGCGGCGACCGCACGGCGCCCTGCTGGCGCCACATCGTCGCGATCGACGTGTACGCCGCGATGGAGGACGGCCTCTGGCTCTACGATCCCAAGCGCCACGCCCTCGTCCCGCACCCCGCCGGCGACATCCGCGCGCAGACCGGACAGCAAGACTTCGTGGGCCGCGCGCCGCTGAACCTCGTCTACGTCGCCAACGGCTCGCGCATGTCGGAACTGACGCCGGAGAACCGCAAGCTCTACTGCTCCGTGGACGCGGCCTTCATCGGGCAGAACGTGTACCTCTACTGCGCCTCGGCGGGGCTCGCCACCGTCTTCCGCGGCGCCGTGGACTACCCGAAGCTCGCGCGCGCCATGCGCCTGGACCACGACCAGTTCGTGGCCTTCGCGCAGACCGTGGGCTATCCGAAGGAAATGTAGCTCTCCCCTCTCCCTTGGGAGAGGGGCTGGGGGTGAGGGTTGCTTACGTCCCCACGATCCCGCCATCGCCTCGCCGCACGACGATCGTGCACGAGCGCGGGCGAGGGGAATTGCCCGCCTGCGTGGCGTCCGTCGCGTTCGGGAATCTCGAGAACTTCGCCGAGTCGCGCGCGATGTCGTTGTCCGCGTAGAACGAGCCGTCCGTCTTCTTCGGCCGGTTGGGGTGGCTTCCCAGTTCACCGGGGTGCTGGATGTTGATGAACATCGTCCGGCGATCCGGCGTCCAGGTCACGCCCGTGATTTCGCAGCCCGAGGGACCGACGAGGAAGCGGCGCACCTCGCCCGTGGCGATGTCCGCGGCCAGCATCTGGTTGTTGCCTTGGCCGTCGAAGTTGCCGCTGTTCGCATTCGAGCCGTCGGTCTGGATCCACAGGCGGCCGGAGGCGTCGAACTGCAGCCCGTCGGGGCTGTTGAACATGTTGTCCGTAGTGATGTTCGCAGAGCCCGAGCGCAGGTTCGTGCGGTCCGCGATCGTCTTGGGATTGCCGGCGACCACGAAGATGTCCCAGGTGAAGATGGTGGCCGTGGGATCCCCGCCCGCCTCGTTCCAGCGCAGGATGTGGCCCCATTGGTTGTCCGCGCGCGGGTTGGCGTCGTCGACCGCGGGACGCGCGGATCCGGCGGTGCTCGTGCCATTGGCCGCGTTGGACGAAACCGGCGTCGTGCCGCGGCGATTGTTGTTCGTGAGCGAGATGTAGATCTCTCCCGCCTTCTTCGTGTTGGCGGCGATCCACTCCGGGCGGTCCATCATCGTCGCGCCCACGCGGTCCGCAGCCTGGCGCGCGCGGATGAGCACGTCCGCTTGGCTCGTGAATCCGTTGGCCTCGTCCAGGCCGTTCTGGCCGAACACCAATGGAACCCAGGTGCCCGTGCCCATGCGGTCGCCCGCGGCGGCGCCCGCCTCGAACTTGCCCACGTAGAGCGTGCCCGAGTCCAGCAAGTTCGCGTTGCCCGCCGGGTTGGAGGGGTTGTAGGTGCTGGCGCTCACGAACTTGTAGATGTAGTCGTTGCGCTCGTCGTCGCCCATGTACACCACGACCTTGCCGTTGCCGGCGATCACCACCTCGGCGTTCTCGTGCTTGAAGCGGCCGAGAGCCGTGCGCTTCTTGGGCTTCGATCCGGGCGTGAACGGATCGATTTCGACCACCCAGCCGAACCGGTTGGGCTCGTTGGGGTTGGCGTTCAGGTCGAAGCGCGGGTCTACCGTGTGCCACAGGTAGCCGAAGCCGTCCTTGGCCAGTCCATAGCGGTTCTCCAGCGCGTTGGGCGTGCGCGCGCCGTTCCAGCCGAAGTAGCCGTTGAAGTTCTCCTCGCAGGTGAGGTAGGTGCCCCAGGGCGTCCAGCCGGCGGCGCAGTTGTTGAGCGTGCCCAGGACCTCGGCTCCGGAGGGATCCGCGGCCGTCTTGAGCAGCTCGTGGCCGCGCGCGGGTCCCGTGATCTCGATCGGCGTGTAGCCGGTGATGCGGCGGTTGTAGTTCGAGCCGCGCACGTACTCCCAGGAGCCATCCGCCTTGCGGCGCACTTCCACCACCGCGATGCCGTGGCCTGCCTGCCCCTTCTTCGCCTTCTCCGCCGTGAACGGCAGCAGCCAATTCGCCGGGTCGGTCCCCGCCACGTAGTAGTACTCGGGATTGATGTACTCGTGGTTGATGACGAGCAGGCCCGCGTCGCTCCTTTCGCTTCCGTCGGCCGCCTTGAAGCCGAAGAAGTGCAGGGCGTCGTGGTTGTCGCCGATCTGCAGCTCCGCCTCGGCGGCCGTCTCCGACGCGTCGCCGCGGAACTCCGGTGCGCCGGCAAGCAGCGGATCGCCCCAGCGCACGAGCGACTCCGCGCGGTAGCCCTCGGGAACCACCATCGTGTCGCCGGAGCTCGTGGGCACGGACTTGAAGCCGAGGACGGCCTCGAGTTCACCGCCGTCGTTGCTCGCGCAGGCGACCACCCCGCCGACGAACGGCAGGAGCGCGGCGCCGAGTCCCGTCTTCAGGAAAGCGCGGCGGGCCGGGTTGCTGGCGATCGCCGACTCGACGATCTGCGTGAGATGGGGGTTGCCGGAAGGGTTGCTGACGCCGTCGTCGTCGCGGATGGATTGGGCCATGGGGGATCTCCTGGGAAAGCGCGGAGGATAGGAACCCCATGTGAATTTTCCGCGTCGATTTCGTGACGAAAGGCGACCCGGGGTCAAGCTGCTACCCTTATGCGATGTCCACCGCCCCCAGCCTCGCCCCCGCCGACCTCGACCGCCTCGAGGCCCTCCTTTCCGCCGAGCACCTGAAGGACTCCCTCACGCTGGACGCGTTGCAGGGGTTCTTCTGCGCCGTCGCCAGCGCCCCGGCCCCCATCCCGAAGGAGAAGTGGCTCGCCTCCGCGCTGGGCGAGCACGCCTTCGCCAGCGCCGACGAGGAAAGGGAGGTCACCGACCTCCTCGAGCGCTTCCTCGAGGACACCGCGCGCGAGCTCGCCTCGCACCGCGGGCTGGACATCATTTCCTACCCCGCCGAGGAGGGCGAGGAGGAGCTCGCGGTGTGGTGCGAGGGCTACCTCCTCGGCGCCGCGCTCGCGGACCCGGACTGGTACAGCGCGGGCGAGCCCGAGACGGTGGAGGAGCTCCTCTTTCCCTTCATGGCGCTCTCCGGCCGCCTCAAGGAGCACGCGCTCGAGTCGGGCGAGCCCTGGGAGGGCGGCGAATCCGAGAAGAAGCTCATGCAGGGCGCGCGCGAGGTCTTCTTCGACTCGGTGGAGGATGCCTACCACTACTGGTTCGACATGCGCGTGAACCGCATCCCGCAGAGGCGCGAGACCGGGAAGGTCGGCCGCAACGATCCCTGCCCCTGCGGAAGCGGGAAGAAGTACAAGGCATGCTGCGGCAAGGGGGAATGAGCCGAGCCGTGGATCCCCGCCCCGACTCGCGCTACGCCGCCTTCCGCCTCGCCGTCACGCTCGTGCTGATGACCATCGGCGCGAGCACGATGTACGTGGTGCCCGTGGTGCTGCCCGCCGTGCAGGCGGAGTTCGGCATCGCGCGCGCGGATGCGTCGCTGCCCTACTCGCTCCTCATGATCGGCATGGGCGTGGGCGGCGTGCTGATGGGGCGGCTCGCGGACCGCTTCGGCGTGATGGTGCCGCTGCTCGTCGGATCCACCTGCATCGGGCTGGGCTACGCGGCGGCGGCGATGGCGACCGACATCCACGTCTTCAACCTGGTGCACGGCGTGGTGCTCGGGCTCTTCGGCATCTCCGCCACCTTCTCGCCGCTGCTCGCGGACACTTCGCTCTGGTGGGTGAAGCGCCGCGGCATCGCGGTGGCGGTGTGCGCGAGCGGCAACTACCTCGGCGGCGCCATCTGGCCGCCGGTGCTGCAGCACTTCGTCGATACCGTGGGCTGGCGCCAGGGCTATCTCTGGATGGGTGTCATCTGCGGCGCCTCGATGCTGGCGCTCTCGCTCCTCATGCGCCGCCGCCCGCCCGC
>JAHCLE010000079.1 GCA_026125445.1 Burkholderiales bacterium | reverse complement strand
AGGTCCACGCCGCGCTTGGCGAACTTGGCGTTGAGCACGTCGCGCACCTGCCCCAGCTTGAACTCGTCGTCGGCGAAGACGGTGAGCTCGCGCTCCTTCTGCTCGATCCTCGCGTCGGAGCCCTTGAAGTCGAAGCGGTTGGCGATCTCCTTGTTGGCCTGCTCGACGGCGTTCTTCACCTCGACGGCGTTGGCCTCGCACACGATGTCGAAAGACGGCATGGGACCTCCTGGATGGTTTCCGGCGCTAGGCCGGGCGGGGCGCGGGCAGGCCGAGCAGCCGGCGCTGCCCTTCCGTGGGCGCCCTCTTGAAGGCGATGGCCGCGATCTCGAATGCCCGCCGCTCGACGTAGATGGACGCGAATCCCGAGGCGCGCAGGGCCGCGACGAGGGACGCCTGGGTGAATCCGTTCTTGTGCGCGTAGTAGTCCTGCCCCGTCTGCGCGATCTGGCGGCCGTAGCCGTAGACCACGTCGTTCACGGTGATGGGGCCGGCCGGGGACTGGTAGAGGACGTCGTCCACGTCCAGGCCGCGGCGCACGGCCTCCTCGAAGACGGCGCGCATGTCGGGAACCCGGATCTCGGCGAAGCCCTCCTCGGAGAGCACGTGCATGAAGCCCGAGAGGACGGAGGCAAGCTCGTGGCGGAAGTAGTGCTCGAGGTTGTGCGAGCAGTAGATCGCGGAATAGCCGCCCGCGGGGAGGGACCCGAGACGCCTCGCGTCGCAGACGATGTCGGCCCCGCCCGCGGCGTCGATGTCGAGCAGGTGGTGCTCCCAGCCCTCGTAATGGGCCGGGATCGGGATGGACTTCGAGCTGCCTCCGACGTTGAGCACCCGCGGCCTCATGCTTGCCCGTCCCTGGCGCGCCGCCTCAGGTCTCGACGCGCCCGAGGAGCAGGTACTCCATGAGCGCCTTCTGGGCGTGCAGGCGGTTCTCGGCCTCGTCCCAGACGACGCTCTGGGGCCCGTCGAGGACCTCGGCGCTCACCTCCTCGCCGCGGTGGGCGGGAAGGCAGTGCATGAACAGGGCCTCCTTGCGGGCGGCGGCCATCATCTCGGCGTCGACGGTGAAGGCAGCGAAGGCGTCCTTCCTCGCGCCGGCCTCCTCCTCCCAGCCCATGCTCGTCCAGACGTCGGTGGTCACGAGGTCCGCGCCGCGGGCCGCGGCCATCGGGTCCGAGAAGAGCTCGAGGTGGTTGCGGCCGACGCCGGTGGCGCGCGCGGGCTCGAGCTCGTAGCCCTGGGGGCTGGAGACGTTGAGCTTGAAGTCGAGGAGGGTGGCGGCCTGGAGCCACGTGTTGCACATGTTGTTGCTGTCGCCGATCCAGGCGACCGTCTTCCCGGCGATCGGCCCGCGGTGCTCGACGAAGGTGTAGATGTCGGCGAGCACCTGGCAGGGGTGGTACTCGTTCGTCAGCCCGTTGATCACCGGCACGCGCGAGTGCGCGGCGAAGCGCTCGATGATCGACTGCTCGAAGGTGCGGATCATCACGATGTCGACCATTCGCGAGACCACGCGCGCCACGTCCTCGATGGGCTCGCCGCGGCCGAGCTGCGTGTCGCCCATGTTGAGCACGATCGAGGCCCCGCCCAGCTGGAACATGCCGGCCTCGAAGGAGACCCGCGTGCGCGTCGAGCTCTTCTCGAAGACCATGGCGAGCATGCGGTCGACGAGCGGCTGGTAGGCGACGTAGTTCTTGAAGCGCTCCTTGATGACGCGGGTGCGCTTGATGAGATGCCCGATCTCGTCCGCGCTGAAGTCGCGGAACTGGAGGAAGTGCCTCATGGCGGCTATCCCTGGACGACGGGCTGCGGCTCCGCGAGGAAGGCCTTCACGAGCGGCGCCAGGCGCGCCACGAGCTCCTTCGACTCGGCATCCCCGAAGACCAGCGGCGGCAGCAGCCGGATCACCTTGTCCGCCGTCACGTTGATCACGATGCCCGCCTCCAGGCCGCGGCGAACGAGGTCGCCGCAGGGTCGGTCGAGCTCCACGCCGATCATCAGGCCCTTGCCGCGGATCTCCTTCACGCCGGCCACGCCGGAGAACTCGCGCGCGAGCCCCTGCATGATCGCCTCGCCCTGGCGCGCGGCGTTGGCGAGCAGCCCTTCCTTCTCGATCGCCTCCAGCGTCGTGAGCGCGGCCACGGACACGAGCGGCCCGCCGCCGAAGGTGGTGCCGTGGTTGCCGGGCTTGAACACCTGGGCGGCGACCCCGCGCGCGAGGCAGGCCCCGATGGGCACGCCCGAGCCCAGTCCCTTGGCGAGCGGCATGACGTCGGGGACGATGTCCGACCACTGGTGCGCGAACCACTTGCCGGTGCGCCCGATGCCGCTCTGCACCTCGTCGATCATGAGCAGCCAATGCCGGCGGTCGCACAGCTCGCGAACCTTCCTCAGGTACTCGCGGTCGGCCACGTGGATGCCGCCCTCGCCCTGCAGCACCTCGAGCAGCACCGCCACCACGGAGGGGTGCTCGCTCAGGCGCTCGATGGCGCCGATGTCGTTGTAGGGAACGCGCAGGAACCCGCCCATGAGCGGCTCGAAGCCGGCCTGCGCCTTGCGCGAGCCCGTGGCCGAGAGCGTGGCCAGCGTGCGGCCGTGCCAGGCCTTCTCCATGACGACGATCGAGGGATTCTCGATGCCGCGCTGGTGGCCGTGCAGCCGCGCGATCTTGATGGCGCACTCGTTGGCCTCCGCCCCCGAGTTGCAGAAGAACGCGTTGTCCATGCCCGCGAGCGTGCACACCTTCTCCGCGAGCCGCTCCTGCTCGGCCACGCGGAAGAGGTTCGAGGTGTGGATGAGCCGGCCGGCCTGCTCGGCGATGGCCTTCGTGAGCGCGGGGTGCGCGTGCCCCAGGCCGCTCACCGCGATGCCGGCCAGCGCGTCGAGGTATCGCCGCCCCTCGGTATCCCAGAGCCAGGCTCCCTCGCCGCGGGCGAACGCCACGGGCTGGGGCGAGTAGGTCTTCATGAGGTGGGCGGCAGTCATAAACGCCTCGCAGAAACGATCACGGCGGCTGCGCGCCGCCGTGGATGTTGGGAGGAACGATTATCGGCAAATTCACCGGGTGCCGCAACCGCGGGCGGCCGGGCGCGATAAAATGCCGGTCCCGCGTTTCGCGCGCGTACCCCCGCCGCCCAGCCCGTCCCGGCGGCCAGCGCCATGTCCACCCCTCCCGAGGGAGTCATCATCCAGGGCGTCACCCGGTCCGGGCGTGCCTTCCGGCCCAGCGACTGGGCCGAGCGCCTTTGCGGCGTGCTCTCGACCTTCGGCGGCGACCAGCAGATGCGCTACTCGCCCCACGTGCGACCCATCCTCATGGACGGGGTGCGCTGCGTGTTCGTGCGCACGCAGCTTCGCGCCATCGAGCCCCGGGCGTACCGGTTCCTGCTCGACTTCGCGAACGACAACGAACTGGTGGTGATCGACCCCGGCCGGCCGGAGGCCTCGGCGGAGTTCTGCCCGGTGCCCGGCGCGGGCCTCGGGCCCGGGGGGCGGGACGCCCCCGGGGATGCGGCCTAGGCCCGGCCGGCGAGCGCCTTGACCTGCTGCGCGAGGCGGCTCTTGTGGCGGGAGGCCTTGTTCTTGTGGATGATCTTCTTGTCGGCGATGCGGTCGATCGTCGAGACGTTCTCGGCCAGCGCCGCCTGCGCGGCCTTGGCGTCGCCGCTGGCGATCGCGGCCTTCACCTTCTTGATGGCGGTGCGAAGGGTCGTGCGAAGGCCCATGTTGGCGCTGCGGCTCTTGGCGGTCTGCTTGGCGCGTTTCGCAGCCTGCTTGGTGTTGGCCATGTTCGGGATTCCTGGGTCGGGTCTGAAAAGCGAAGCCTGATATTATACAGCGCTTGTCCAGTCAAAACAAAGCCCTAGCTTCCCCCCGGCCTTTTCCCCCCGCGACCGCCCGCAACGACGGAACGCGCCCATGAACCTCCTGAAGGCGGCCGCCTCGGTCAGCGCGATGACGCTCCTGTCGCGCATCACCGGCTTCGTCCGCGATACCCTCCTCGCCGTCCTCTTCGGCGCCGGGCTCGCCATGGACGCTTTCGTGGTCGCGTTCCGGCTGCCCAACCTGCTGCGCAGGCTCTTCGCCGAGGGCGCCTTCTCGCAGGCCTTCATCCCCATCCTCGGCGAGTACCGCAACCGCCGCGGCGAGGAGGCCACGCGCGAGCTGTCGGCCCGGGTGCTGGGGTCGCTGTCGGTCGCGCTCCTGGTAGCCACGGCCGTGGGCGTGGTGGCCGCCCCGCTCCTCGTCTACGCGAGCGCCTGGGGCTTCGCCAAGGACGCGGACAAGTTCGCCCTCACGGTGACGATGCTCCGGATCTGCTTCCCGTACATCTTCTTCATCTCTCTCACGAGCTTCGCCGCCGGCATCCTCAACACCTGGGGATCGTTCAAGGTGCCGGCTTTCACGCCGGTCCTGCTGAACCTCTCCTTCATCGGCTTCGCCGTCCTCGCCGCGCCCCACTTCGAGCGCCCCATCGTGGCGCTGGCCTGGGCGGTGTTCGCGGGCGGCATCCTGCAGCTCGCCTTCCAGGTTCCCTTCCTGCTGCGCATCCGCATGCTGCCGGCGCCGAAGTGGGACCCGCGCGACGAGGGCGTGGTGCGCATCCTGAAGCTCATGGCGCCGGCCGCGCTGGGCGTGTCGGTGGCGCAGGTGAGCCTCGTCATCAACACCCACATCGCCTCCTGGCTGGGCGACGGGCCCGTGTCGTGGCTCTACTACGCCGACCGGCTCATGGAGTTTCCTTCCGCGCTGCTGGGCGTGGCGCTGGGCACGGTGATCCTGCCCTCCCTCGTGAAGCACCACGCCAACCAGGACCCGGAGGCGTACTCGCGGCTGCTCGACTGGGGCCTGAGGCTCACGCTGCTGCTCGCGCTGCCCGCGGCCGTGGGCCTCGCCCTGCTCGCCGTCCCCATCATCGCCACGCTCTTCTGGCACGGCGAGTTCACGCGCCACGACGTGATGATGACGCGGGCCGCGCTCATCGCGTACGCAGTGGGGCTCGCCGGCATCATCCTGGTGAAGATCCTCGCCCCGGGGTTCTACGCGCGGCAGAACATCCGCACGCCCGTGAAGGTGGCGCTCGTCACGCTCGCCGTCACGCAGCTCGCCAACGCGGCGCTCGTGCCCTGGCTGAAGCACGCCGGGCTCGCCGCGGCGATCTCCGTGGGCGCGACCTTCAACGCCGCCTGGCTGTGGTGGCTCACGAAGCGCGGCGGCCACTGGCGGGCCGGATCCGACTGGGGGGCGTTCCTGCTCAAGATCGCGGTGGCCCTGTACATGATGGGCGGCGTGATCTGGTACGGGATGGGCCCGGAGCAATCCTGGTTCGGCCTCCCCACGGCGGCGCGGGCCCTGAAGCTTTCCCTCGTCGTGGCGGGCGCGATGGCGGCCTACTTCGCCACCCTCTGGGCGCTCGGCCTTCGCCTGCGCCAGTTCGCGCGCAACGAGTAGCCGGGGCCGGGACATGACCACTCTCTCCGTCATCCGCGATCCGAGGCCCGGCGCCCCCGACGCCGTCATCGCCATCGGCAGCTTCGACGGCGTGCACCGGGGCCACCGGGCGCTGCTCGCGCGCGTCGTGGAAGAGGCGCGGGCCCTGGGCGCCGTGCCGGCGGTGCTCACCTTCGAGCCGCTGCCGCGCGAGCTGCTCTTCCCGGACCGCGCGCCGCCGCGCCTGTCCACGCTGTCGGCGAAGCTGCACGCCTTCGCCCAGGCCGGGATCGGCATCGCCTACGTCTGCCGCTTCACGCGCGAGTTCGCGGCCCTCTCCCCCGAGGAGTTCGTCCGCCGCCTGCGCGGGCTGCACGGGGCGCGGCGCGTCCTGGTGGGAAAGGACTTCCGCTTCGGGGCGCGGCGGGCCGGCGACGTCGGCTTCCTCGCGGCCGAGGGAGCGCGCCTGGGCTTCGAGGTGGAGACGATCTCCACGGTGGACGACGGCACCGAGCGCGTCTCGAGCACGCGCGTGCGCGAGGCGCTTTCGGCCGGCGACCTCGCGGCCGCTTCGCGGCTGCTGGGCCATCCCTACGCCATCTGCGGGCGCGTCGTGCACGGCGCCAAGCTCGGCCGCAACCTCGGCTTCCCCACGGCCAACATCGCGCTGCCGCCGGGGCGCCCGGTGATGACCGGGGTCTTTGCGGTAAAATGCCACGGTGCGGCAACTCGCGGACTCGAGGGAGTGGCGAGCCTGGGATACAAGCCGGTCGTGGCATCCGACGGCCCGGCGACCCTGGAAGCCTTCCTCTTCGACTTCTCCGGCGACCTCTACGGGCGTCGGCTCTCCATCGAGTTCCTGAAGAAGCTGCGCGACGAGGCGAAGTACGCCTCGCTCGACGAGCTCGTGGCGCAGATCCGCCTGGACTGCGACGCGGCGCGGGCCTATTTCCGCGAGACGGGGACCTGATGGGAAACGACGCGAAGACCGACTACAAGCACACCCTCAACCTGCCCGACACGCCCTTCCCGATGCGGGGCGACCTGGCGAAGCGCGAGCCCGTCTGGGTGAAGGCGTGGCAGGAAAAGCGCCTGTACGCGCGCATCCGCGAGGCCTGCCGCGGGCGGCCCCTCTTCGTCCTGCACGACGGCCCGCCGTACGCCAACGGCGACATCCACATCGGCCACGCGGTGAACAAGGTGCTGAAGGACGTCATCGTGAAGTCGAAGACGATGGCGGGCTTCGACGCGCCCTACACGCCGGGCTGGGACTGCCACGGCCTGCCCATCGAGCACCAGATCGAGAAGAAGCACGGCCGGCACCTCGATGGCAACAAGGCCCGCGCCCTGTGCCGCGCCTACGCCGCCGAGCAGATCGAGCGCCAGATGGCCGACTTCAAGCGCCTTGGCGTGCTGGGCGACTGGGATCACCCGTACAAGACGATGGACTTCGCCACCGAGGCGGACGAGCTGCGGGCGCTCGCGCGCATCTGGAAGAAGGGACTGCTGTACCGGGGCCTGAAGCCCGTCAACTGGTGCATCGAGTGCGGCTCCGCGCTCGCCGAGGCCGAGGTCGAGTACGAGGACAAGACGTCCAGCGCGATCGACGTGGCCTTCGCCGCGGCCGACCCGGCGGCGCTCGCGCGCGCGTTCGGGCTGGCCCGTGCGCCGGAGAAGGCCTTCGCCGTCATCTGGACCACCACGCCGTGGACGCTGCCCGGCAACCAGGCCATCGCCGCCCATCCCGGCCACGAGTACGAGCTCGTCGCCACGGCGCGCGGGGCGTTCATCCTCGCCTCCGAGCTTCGCGAGGCGAGCCTGAGGCGCTACGGCCTCGAGGCGCAGTCGGTGCTGGGCCGAGTGGCGGGCGGCGCGCTCGAAGGGCTGCGCTTCCGCCATCCGCTGGAGCCGCGCGAGGTGCCGATCATCCTCGGCGAGCACGTCACGCTCGATGCGGGCACGGGGCTCGTGCACACCGCCCCCGCGCACGGCGCCGAGGACTTCGACGCCGGCGTGAAGTACGGCCTGCCCCTGGACCAGCCCGTGGACGACCGCGGCCACTTCAAGGCGGGCGTCCCGCACTTCGCGGGCATGGGCGTGCGCGAGGCCGAGAAGCCGATCCTCGAGAAGCTCGCCGCGGAAGGCCCGCTCCTGAAGAGCGAGCCCCTGCGCCACAGCTATCCGCATTGCTGGCGCCACAAGACGCCGATCATCTTCCGCGCCACCACGCAGTGGTTTATCGGCATGGACAGGCCGGTGACGGCAGGCGCGGAAGGCAACGGGAAGACGCTGCGCGACACGGCGCAGGAGGCCATCGCCAACACGACGTTCTATCCCTCGTGGGGACGCTCGCGCATCGAGGCCATGATCGCCAACCGCCCGGACTGGACGCTTTCGCGGCAGCGCAACTGGGGCGTGCCCCTGCCCTTCTTCCTCGACCGCGAGACCGAGGAGCTGCACCCCGAGACCGAGCGCCTCATCGAGGAGGCGGCGCAGCGCGTCGCGAAGGGCGGCATCGAGGCCTGGTTCGCCGCCACCTGCGAGGACTTCGGCGTCGATCCCGCGAGGTACCGCAAGCTCACCGACACCGTGGACGTGTGGTTCGACTCGGGCACCACGCACTTCTCGGTGCTGCGCAGCCTTCCCGGCCAGAAGTGGCCCGCCGACCTCTACCTCGAGGGCTCCGACCAGCACCGCGGCTGGTTCCAGTCGAGCCTGCTCACCAGCTGCGCGATGGACGGCCGCGCGCCCTACGACGCGCTCCTCACCCACGGCTTCGTGGTCGACGGCCAGGGGCGCAAGATGTCGAAGTCCCTGGGCAACGTGATCGCGCCGCAGAAGGTGTCCGACACGCTGGGCGCCGAGATCATCCGCCTGTGGGTGGCCTCTGCCGACTACTCGGGCGAGCTCTACATCTCGGACGAGATCCTCAAGCGCGTGGTGGAGAGCTACCGCCGCATCCGCAACACGCTGCGGTTCCTCCTCGCCAACACCGCCGACTTCGATGCGGCCCGCGACCTTCTTCCGCCGGAGCGCTGGCTCGAGATCGACCGCTACGCGCTCGCGATGACGCGCGCGATGGCCGACGCGGCGGCAGCGGAGTACTCGCGCTTCGAGTTCCACCTCGTCACCCAGCGCATCCAGACGTTCTGCTCCGAGGACCTGGGTGGGTTCTACCTCGACGTCCTCAAGGACCGCCTCTACACCTGCGCGCGCGACTCCGCGGCGAGGCGCTCCGCGCAATCGGCGCTGCACCACGTCACGCAGATCCTGCTGCGGCTCATGGCGCCCATCCTGTCGTTCACGGCCGAGGAAGCCTGGGAGGTCCTCAACCCGGGGCGCGACGAGAGCATCTTCTTCCACACCTGGAACGGCGTCCTGCCGCCCCAGGCCGGCGAGGAGGCGCTCCTCGTGAAGTGGTCGCGCCTTCGCGAGATCCGCGCGCTCGTCCAGAAGAGCCTCGAGGAGCTGCGCCAGGCCGGGGGCATCGGCTCGTCGCTGCAGGCGGAGGTGGCGATCGCCGCGCCCGAGGGCGACCGCGCGCTCCTGGAGAGCCTGGGCGCCGACCTGCGCTTCGTGCTCATCACCTCCACCGCCACGGTGGAGGCGGGCGAGGCGCTGGCGGTCCGGGTGACTGCGAGCCCCCACGGCAAGTGCGAGCGCTGCTGGCACTACCGCCAGGACGTCGGCGCCGACGCGCGGCATCCGCTCATCTGCGGGCGCTGCGTCGCGAACATCGGGGGCCCGGGCGAGGAGCGGCGGCATGCCTGAAGGCGGCCACGGCCCCTGGCAGCGATGGCTCCTGCTGTCGCTCCTCGTCGCGGCGGCCGACCTCGCCACCAAGGCGTGGGTGAGCTCGGCATTCCGCCCGGGAGACGTGCACGTGATCACGCCGTTCCTTAACCTCGTGCTGTGGCACAACCCGGGGGCGGCCTTCAGTTTCCTCGCGGGAGCCGGTGGCTGGCAGCGCTGGTTCTTCGTCGGCGTGACCCTCGTCGTGGGCGCCGTCCTCCTCGCGATGCTGAGGAAGAGCGGCGGCAACCGCCTCCTCGCGGCCGCGCTCGCCCTGGTGCTGGGAGGTGCGGCCGGCAATCTCTGGGACCGCGTCACGCTCGGCCACGTGGTCGATTTCATCCAGCTGCACGCGGCGGGCTACTATTGGCCCGCCTTCAACGTCGCCGACTCGGCGATCACCGTGGGCGTGGCGCTGATCCTGTGGGACGGGGTCCGCGACGCCCGCGCCGGCCGCGCCCCGGCGCAGGGCCGGTAGAGGAGCCACCGCCATGACCGACACGATCGAAGTCGTCCTCGCCAAGCCGCGCGGGTTCTGCGCCGGAGTCGACCGCGCCATCGCGATCGTCGAGCGCGCCCTCGAGGTCCACGGCGCCCCCATCTACGTGCGCCACGAGATCGTCCACAACAAGTTCGTGGTCGAGGACCTGCGCGGCAAGGGCGCCGTGTTCGTCGAGGAGCTCTCCGAGGTGCCCTCGGGCGGCACGGTGATCTTCTCCGCGCACGGGGTCTCGCTCGCGGTGCGCCGCGAAGCCGAGGAGCGGGGGCTGCGAATCTTCGACGCCACCTGTCCGCTGGTCACCAAGGTGCACGCCGAGGTGGCGAGGATGCGCGAGCAGGGCCGCGAGGTGGTGATGATCGGCCACCAGGGCCACCCCGAGGCCGAGGGCACGATGGGGCAGTCCGGCTCCGGCATGTACCTGGTCGAAAGCGAGGAGGATGTCGCCCGCCTGGCGGTGAAGGATCCGGGCAACCTCGCCTACGTGACCCAGACGACTCTCTCGATGGACGACGCGGCGAGGATCGTGGCCGCGCTGCGCGCCCGCTTCCCGGCCATCGTCGGGCCGAAGAAGGACGACATCTGCTACGCCACGCAGAACCGGCAGGACGCGGTGAAGTTCATGGCGCCGCGCTGCGACGTGGTGATCGTCGTGGGCTCGCCCAACAGCTCCAACTCCAACCGCCTGCGCGAGGTCGCGGAGAACCTCGGCCGCAAGGCCTTCCTCGTCGACCGGGCCGAGGAGATCCGGCCCGAGTGGATCGCGGGTGCCCGCACCGTCGGCGTGACGGCCGGGGCCTCGGCGCCGGAAGTGCTGGTGCAGGACGTGATCGCCGCGCTGCAGAGGCTGGGCGCCAGCCGCGTGCGCGAGCTCGAGGGCATCACCGAGTCGGTCACCTTCCCCTTGCCGAAGGCGATCGCCCGGGCGCAGTCCGGGACCTAGGCCCCCGGGGGCGGCTTGCGCGCCGGGTTGGGCGCGGGCGGCTGGTAGGAAGGCTTGGGCGGCGTGTAGGTCGCGTCCGGCTTCAGGCCGATGCAACGCGGCTTCGGCCCCGAAAGGTCCATGCGGAACCCCGACGCGCACTTCTTCACGCAGTAGGCGTTGCGCATCACCTCGGTATTGCTGCAGGTGTCCAGGGCCGTGCGCAGGCGCTGCTGCGGCTCGTAGTTGGGGAGCGACCCCTGGGCCGCCGCCGCGAGCGGAAGGCCCGCCGCGACGGCCGCGATCGCCAGGGCCGGGAACCTCATCGCTGGATCAACTCGCGCCACGAGATGCGCCGCGCAGCTCCGCCGCCGCCGCCGATGTTCACGGCGAATGGCGTCTTGGAGCCGGTCGCGCCCGTGGCGATGCCCTTGAACACGCCGCTGGGCAGCCGCACCACGACGAGACCCACCGTGATCTGGCCGGTGAACTTCTGCCCGGCCTGGTTGAGCGCGGCCGACGGCACGTAGGTGCCCGACTTGTAGTCGAGCTGGTAGATCCAGCTGTCGCCGCCCACCGTGCACGCGTTGTTGTTGGGCACGTTGGTCACGATGATGATCGTGCCCTGCACCAGCTGCGGGTCGAGGTTCACGCGCTCGCCGGGGGAGTCGTTGTCCGGGTTGAAGTCGATGAACCAGCCGTCCTTCGTGTTCCAGTCGAAATCGACCTTCGCGCTCGTGGTCCGCGAGGTGGGGCCGTTGTTGATGATCTTGTTCTCCACCACGTTGGCCAGGCGGAAGTTCGGGTACGTCGTCCCCTGGTCCTTGATGGCGTAGAACGACTGCTGGTAGGCCCACTGGTTGGGAGGGACGAGCGAGGCCGGGTCGACGAGGTCGTCCGTGCCCAGGTAGCGCCCCGTGCCGACGAACACGATCGGGAATCCCTCGATGAGGCCCAGCTCGGGCCGCGTGGTGATCGACTGCGGCTTGCCGCTGGCGTCCTTGAGGGACGCGAGCTTGCTCACCGTCGGCGGGTCCGTCTGCATGTCGAAGCGCCAGACGTTGCCGTAGAGGTCGCCGCCGTAGACGAACTTCGCCGTGTTGTTGAGATTGAAGTTGGCCGCGTAGCCGCTGATGTGGTTGAAGCCCGAGGGCGTGGCGACGGTGCCCACACCGGTGTCCACCTTGCTGAGGATCGTGCCCGTCGCGAGGTCGACCGTGAAGAGGTAGCCGCGCCCCGTGCCGGGCGAGACGTTGTTCAGGCCCGAGGTGAGGAGCGCCACCCACTTGCCGTCGGTCGCACGCTTGGTGATCACCGCGTTGCCGTGCGTGAAGCCGATGTCCGGGTCAGAGATCTTGCACAGGGTCGAGTCGCTGCAGATCTCCCAGAGCACCTTCGGACTCGCGGGGTCCGTGACGTCGAGGGCGTAGTAGCCGCGCCCGCCCGTGTCGAGGCCGGCGACGAGCACCGTCTTCCAGCCGCCGAAGTAGGCGTCCATGATCTCCGGCGAGCCGTCGACGTTGTACTCGTGCGTCACCGTCCAGTTCTCGGTGGCGAGCCGGTGCAGCTTGGGCATCACGATGCGCGGCACGTAAGCCCACATCTCCACGCCGGTGTCGCCGTTGAGGGCGTGCAGCATGCCGTCGTTGGCGGCGATGAAGAGCGTAGCCTGGCGGCTCTGGTTGGCGTTCGCGAAGTCCTGGTAGGTCGGGGTGACGGCGTCGGTGAAGCCGAAGCGCGGCTTCTTCATGAACGCGGGCGTTGCGTTCACCGGGTCGCCCAGGATGTGCTCGCGCGCGCGGAAGGGCGGGTTCGTCTCCGGGTTGGCGAACGACTCGTACTGGCGCTGCCCGCGCAGCCAGTTCACGAGGTTGTCGCCGCTGTTGGCCACCGCCTTCTGCGCGGCCGTGAGCAGCGCGCACTGGGAGAACGCGGTGCACTTGTTGTCGAAGTAGGCCTGCTCGGCCGCGATGCCCCCGGCCGCCGCGCTCGAAAGGCTCGCGTACTTGAACGGCTTCTTCTTGCCGCCGGCGCTCTCGTCGATCGTGAAGATGACGCGGGTGTCGCTGTTGCCGGTGCTCATCCCGTCGAGGAGCGCCTGGGCGGACCAGACGATCGCCGGCAGGACGTTGCCGGAGGTGGTGTCGATGCGCTGCGCGACGATCTCGCCGTCCCACTTCACGGTGCGGAAGGTCGAGCTGTAGATGAAGTTGTCCGTTTCCGTGATGTTCGGGCTGGAGGTCGCCGAGGCCGCGGCGGCGGCCGTCTGGATGTTGAGCGCCGAGAGCGCCTGCTGCAGGCCCTGGGTGAGGGAGTTCGGGTCGCTCGCGCTGAAGTACTTGCCGCGACCGTTCACGGCGGCGTGCCACAGGTCGTCGAGGGTGCTGGGATCGTTGGACGCCGGGACCGGCCAGTTGCAGGTGCCCGTGGTCCAGGAACAGGCGTTGTTCGTGCCGGCCTTGATCTTGGCGAAGTCGCCCGTCGACGCCGTCTCGTAGTCGGACTGGTAGTCCATGAAGCCCTCGAGGCCCAGGCCCAGCGTGAAGGTGACCATGTGCTGTGCCGGGTTCTGGTCGCGGGAGGTCGTCGGCACGTTGTTGGTCGCGTACGGGCCCGCGGTGCGCAGGTCCGTCTTGTAGTAGTACGCGGCAACGTCGGCGAGGGTGCTGGAAGCGCCGGTGAGCCCGCCGTCGTAGGCGCCGTAGGCGCGCGTGGTGTAGCCCGAGTTGGCGTTGTCCTGGTTGCCGATCGAGCTGAAGCTGTCGTTCCAGTAGCCGTCCGTGGTGAGCAGCGCGAAGTTCTGCTGGCAGGAGAACTCGAGCGGGTCCGGAGTCATGCCCGAGTTGATCCCGTCGCTCGCGCCCGCGTAGTAGCGGCCCACGCGGTGAAGCGCGGTGCGGTTCGGGGTGCTGCCGTTGGTGTCCTGCTTGTACGCCAGCTCGTACCAGGCCTTCTTCTGGGTCGCGTCGAACTTCGCCACGCCGATGAACTTGTCGCTGGTGACCGGGTTGTTGGGGTTGATGGTGATGAACCCGATGCGGAAGCGGTCGTCGATGGCGAGGAAGGCCCGGCCCGTGGCGGTCTTCATGAGCGCCATGCGCGTGCGGTAGTAGGTCCACCAGTTGGCGAAGTTCTGGATCTCCTCGGC
>JAHCLE010000078.1 GCA_026125445.1 Burkholderiales bacterium | reverse complement strand
GTTCTACGACTCCATCGAGGTCGCGCGCGACCGGGCCATCGCCAAGTACCGCGCGCGCGAGGCGCGCTGGAACGCCTTCGCCGCGTTCGTCGCGACCTTCGTGGAGGCGCTGCTGGCGCTCGCCGGCATCCGCGCGATCTACCGGCTGCTGAAGAAGGCGTACGCGAGGCTCGCCGGGCGATTCGGCCGCGGCCCGCGCGCGCCCGAGCCGGTGGCGGGCGATTGAGGTAGAGTCGGATCATCGCCTCCCGAAGAAGAAGACACCGATGATCCGGCCCGCCCTCCTCGCAGCACTCCTCCTCGCCCTCCCCGTCCACGCCTTCGACCTGCAGGGCCACCGCGGCGCCCGCGGCCTGGCGCCCGAGAACACCCCGCCCGCCTGGAGGAAGGCGCTGGAGCTGGGCGTGGACACGATCGAGTGCGACATGGCCATCACGAAGGACGGCGTGGTGGTGGTCCACCACGACCTTCGGCTCAATCCGGACACCACGCGCGGGCCCGACGGCAAGTGGCTGGAAGCGCCCGGCCCCAACATCGCCGACCTCACCTTCGAGGAGCTGCAGAAGTACGACGTCGGGCGCCTGAAGCCGGGGACGAAGTACGCCCAGGAGTTCAAGTACCAGGAGCCGGCCGACGGCACGCGGATCCCGCGCCTGTCCGACCTCTTCGACCTGGTGAAGCAGTCGGGCAACGCGAAGGTGGGCTTCGACTGCGAGACGAAGGTCTCGCCGCTGGAGCGCGACGCCACGCGCCCGCCGGAGGAGTTCGCGCGCCGCGTGATCGCCGAGATCCGCAAGCACGGCATGGCCGGGCGGATGATGATCCAGTCCTTCGACTGGTCGACGCTGCAGGTGGTGCAGAAGGAGGCGCCGGAGATCCGCACGATGTACCTCACCTCGCCGCGCACGCTCAAGGCGGAGGGGCCCGGCCGGCCCTCGCCGTGGCTCGCGGGATTCGCTCCCGAGGACCACGGCGGCACCGTGCCGAAGGCGGTGAAGGCGGCGGGCGGGAAGATCTGGGCGCCCAACCAGACCTACCTCACGCCGGAACTGCTGGCGGAAGCGCGTTCCTACGGGATCGTCGTCATTCCCTGGACGGTGAACGACCCCGACATGATGCGAAAGCTCATCGACATGGGGGTCGACGGAATCATCTCCGACCGGCCGGACCTGGTGCGGGACGAGTTGAAAAGGCGCAAGTAGGCCCCCATTCCTCGCCCCCGCCGGCGGATTCGCCGTGAAGTGCCCGAAGTGGCCGTCAATGCGGCGAAAGGGCTGATGGTCCGCCCTGCGCCCCGGATTGGCACTCGCCTCGCTCTCCCTCCCACCGGACGCGCCTTGGCGGGCCGCACCGACGCGCGACCCTAGCCTTCCCGAGATCCGAATCGTTCGCGACACCTTGCGCCCTGGGTCGCCGCAATGGGGATCCAGAGAGGGTATGGACAACTCCTCAACGCCCGCCTAGACTGCCCTGCCAATAATAATCGTTAATTTCAAAGGGGGGCTTATGAAGCGCACGCTAATAGCAATCCCGACCTTTCTCTCCATCCTCGGCGGCGCGGGGTGCAGCATTGCGCCCGGACACGTTCAGCGCGAATGGAGTGCCAGCATGCGCGAGCTGGGAGTCTTTCCTCTTTACCCGCCTCGCGAAGACGTGTTCATCGGCGACGTATTCCTCACGCCCGAGTACACGGCGGAAGCGGAGGCGTCCATCCTCGAAAGCAAGGGTCTGCTTTCAATCGGGACGCACCTTGGAAGGCTGGATCTCTCCAAGGCGCTCACGGCCCATTACGCCTCCAGCCCAAGCTACCCGCCGAGCGCACTGGACTTGTCGACAAAGCTGAAGTCGAACCGCCAACCTGTCGACGCCATCGATGGCATCGTGGTTCAACCCACGCTTGGCGCCGGTCCCGAAACGATAGTTTCCGGGACGCCGCTGAAGCGATTGCGACAGGTCGCATTCCCCAGCTTCCTCAACGTCACCGTGGCGGGGGGAACAGTGGGGGCCATCGTTCCCGCAGAGGCGTTGATGAACAAGATCGGATTGAGTGCCCAGTCGGTGAAGTCGGCCTCGGTCAGCATTCCTGTCGCGGAGTCCATTGGTGTGCCCGCCGTAGCGCTCGTCGAACCAGGCAAGCGGGAATTGAAACGGATCTGCGAGACCGTACCGCTGGCCCTGCTTCTTCCGAAGCAGGCGGCGGAAACGGAAATTGCGGATCCGAATCACGGGAAGTTGATTCTCGTGAGCGAGGTCTACTACGCGAGAGCCATCGACGTGAAGCTCAACCTCGACGAGAGCGCCGGCTTGAGCGTGGACACGCCACTCAAGGTGCCGACGACTTCCGCGGGACCGGTCAATGGGAAGTCGGCGGCGGCCGGCACGACGGACTCTTCCACGGTCGCGGCGGCGACCACCCCCGATGCAGGCGCACAGGCATCCTCACCATCCCGACCGGAATTGGATTCCGCCTCGGGGCGCCTCGCGGAGATCAACACAGCACTGTCGGCCATGTCCGCACCTGGCGTGCGCGCCACTGCGTTCACCAGCGCGAGAAGCGACATCGGCCTGCGCCGAACCTACGAGCGACCCATTGCCATTGGCTACCGCGGTCTCCACCTTCGCGTGAACCTCGCCGAATGCAATATCGTGGGCGCCGCATTCCAAACCAGGCTTGCGCCTGCAGGCCAAGGCATCCCGGACCTTGGCCCCGAATCAAGCTCCCGGAAGCAGTGAAGCTCAGGACGCGGGCATGGACCCTGCTGGCCGCATTGGCGCCGGCGGCCGTCCATGCACAGCAGTATGTGAGCCTTTGCGATCGTGTTGGAATGACCGAAGGCCAGGAGGACGCGTCCGCAGTTACCACGGAAAATCAGGTCAAAGTCGCAATTGAAAGGCTCGCCAGCCCTCAAGCGACAGTCGCGTTCACCGTTCCCACGCCGCAACAACTTCGGAACCTGAGCAGCGGCGCGGCAGGGTCCGCGCTCTCACCCGGGAATCGATCGGCTTTCGGTGCCGCAGGCTCTTCGAGCCCATCTGCGCCCCCGGTGCACTCGCTGCCATCGGCAACAATTCTGCAGGGGAAGCCATGGGCAGTGCCTCGGTTGCCGCAAGGCACCGCCGCCTCGACGTCCCTCTCGGGATCCGACTCCGTAACTCGGATCATGGCCGACTTGGAGCGCACGAAGGTTCGCGACTACGCCAGCGTGTTCGGCGAGGAGCTCGTTGGCGCCATCGGGGGGGGAAGAACCGTGATTTGGCCATCCACAAGTCCCGCTTCGGCACGGATTCGAATGGCCTTGGCGATCCTGGAACCCCGACTTAAGCAACTGCTGCAAAACGATACGGCCATCATCGTTCCAGGAACCCAGGGACCCGGACCCTTGGACCCGTCCGCTCCATTCGATGGTAGCCCCTTGCGCTACGACCCTCTGAGAAAGTGTTACGAGCGGATCGCCGGCGTCACCACGATAGGCAAGGACGGCCGCCGCGCTGAGGCATTCTGGCCGAATGGATTCCGGGAGGTGGGCCTGATGATCCGCCGCCTCTCTGCAGCCGACCGTGATGGGAACCGATTCCAGATATGTGGCTTCACTCGCGTTCATCCAGAGTGGATCGTGACGGCGCTGCACTGCGTCGCACGCGGATCCGGTCCGGTGACGATCCTTCACGATCTGACACCCGGGAACGCCATCTTCCTTCTCTCAAGGGAAAACCAGACACAGTTCGCGCTCAGCAGCTGCTTCCCGGACCCGAGGAGGCCGGAGTGTCCTTTCGACCACGCAACGCCTCATGGCGTCCCTTCGTTTCCAGGATTGCCGCAGTGGCAGGATGGCATTCCGGACGAGGACCTCGCGATTCTTCGCATCCGCGCAACGCCCGGAACCCCGATTACGGCCCCGCTCGCATGGCAGGACCCGCCCCCCACGTCCGTCGTGACCGTCGCGGGGCACGGAGCGTCGAATGTAGCGGACTATTCGGCATGGAAGGGCCTGCAGGTTGGCTGGCACACGGCTGCCATCGCCGAAGGCAGGACCATAAGAATCCAGACAACCCGAGGCTTGCCGGAATCGGGGATCTGCGCAGGCGACTCGGGCTCGCCCGTCTTTGCCGGCCGTTTCAGCGGACTGCGGCCGGAATCGCGACCCCTGCTGTCCGTCGTCTCCGCCGTGGAGATCAGGGGCAGGACTCCCACGGGCGAGACATGCCAGAACGCGGTCGGACGGGCGACCTTGCTGTCCAGGCACAAGGCGTGGCTCTGCGAGGCCACGGGAAAGGTCCTCGGGGGGTGCCGCTGATCGGGTGCCGCTGTCATCCCCCCGCCCCCCTCCCGCGTTAAGGGGCCGGGCCGATCCGGCCCGCCAGACTCCGGGAGACGCCCGTGCTCGAATCGCTGCAGTCCGCCCTCGCCGCCAACCAGCTCGTCTCGGGGGGCGTCGTGCTGGCCGCCCTCGGCGTGGCCGCCATGTGGCTGCGGGACCTGCAGGGCAGGTTCGCCGGCTGGGCGAAGCACTTCCTCGTCACCACCCTCACGGTGGACAGCCGCGAGGAGCTCCTCTTCCCGGCGCTGGTGGAGTACATGGACACGCGCGACGCGCTGCGCCGCCTCAACAACTTCACCGTGCGCACCGTGCGCGACCAGGACTCCAGCTGCCAGAGCCTGGGCGAGGAGCTGCAGCAGGGCGGGCGGCCGCGCGCGGCCTTCTCCCCCGGCGAGGGCTTCCACCTCTTCGTGCTCGACGGGCGCCTCATGTGGATGAAGCGCGAGGTGCAGGTGGGCATGGCCATCGTCGAGCGGATCACGCTCTCCACCCTCGGGCGCGACAAGCGGCCCCTGGAGGCGATCGTGGAGGCCGCCATGGAGCACCGCATCGCGCGCGAGCTCGACCGCATCGCGATCTACGTCCCCAGCACCTACGGCAACGACTGGACGCGCGCGCGCCTGGGCAACAACCGCATGCTCGACTCCGTGGTGCTCAAGGCCGGGCAGAAGGAGGCCATCCTCGCCGACCTGGAGCGCTTCTTCGCCGGCCGCGCGCGCTATGAGACGCTCGGCATCCCGTGGCGCCGCGGCTACCTCCTCTACGGCCCGCCCGGCACGGGCAAGACCTCGCTCGTGACGGCGCTGGCCTCCGAGCTCTCCCTCAACGTCTGCGTGCTCTCGCTCGCCTCGCCCAACGTGACCGACGAGAAGATCGGCAACCTGCTGGCGAGCGTCCCGGGCCGCTCCGTGATCCTCATCGAGGACGTGGACGCCTTCTTCCAGAGCCGCGCGAAGGCCGACAGCCAGGTGCGCGTGTCCTACTCCGGCTTCATCAACGCGCTCGACGGCGTGGCCGCGCACGAGGGATCCGTCGTCTTCCTCACGACCAACCACCCGCAGCTCCTCGACGAGGCGGCCATCCGCTCGGGGCGCGTCGACTTCCGCCTGGAGCTGGGCCCGTGCGACCGCGACCAGCTCGAGCGCATGTTCCTAAAGTTCGTCGACGACCCCGCCGCCGCCGCCCGCTTCGCCGACTCGGTGGAGCCCGGGCGCTGGTCGCCGGCGCAGGTGCAGGAGCGGCTCCTCAAGGCCGCCACCGCCGAGGAGGCGACCGCCCTGTTCCAGTCGCGCGACGACACCGTGGCGATCCTGAAGGCCGCTTGATGCCGGAGGCCGGGTGAAGGACACTGCCGCATTTCCCGCGCCAGGAGATCCCATGCACCGGCTCGCCGCAGCTTCCCTCGCCGCCCTTCTTCCCCTCGGCGCGCTTGCCGGCACCTGCCCCTGGCTGGGCGACGACGTCGCCGCGCAGGTGATCCTCGTCAGGCCCACGGAGGTCAAGCTCGAAAAGGACCCCGTTCCGCCGAACCCGAAGGGCCTCGTCTCATCGACCACCTGCCGCTTCAAGGGCAAGGACGAGGGCATCGGGCAGCTCTCGGTGGTCGTGATGGACTTCGGCAGCGAGGCGAACGCGAAGGCCCGCTACGAGGGCGAACTCAAGAGCCAGGGCTCGCGCGCGAGGCCCTCGAAGCTCGACGGCAACCCCGCCTTCTTCACGATGAACCCGGGCTTCTCCGGCGGCAGCTTCGCGCAGAAGGGCAGGTGGTTCGTCTTCGTCTCCCACGTCTTCAGCAAGCGCGTGAACGAGGCGGCGAAGAAGGACCCGGACGGGGGGTCCCTCTCCACCCACGAGGTGGCGCGGCGGGTGCTGGAGAAGCTCTAGCGAAATCGTTCCCGCCGCCGGCTCACCCCCGGAGATCGTCGGAAGCCGGCGCGCCGATCGCGTCGACCCGGAAGCACGCGATGGGCGCAGGGACGTTCTTGAACCGGCGCTCACCCAGTTCCCGAAGCGCGAACGACCCCGCCAGCGCCTCCCTGACCACCCCGCTGAGGACGATTTCGCCCGGGGCTGCCGCGTCCACCAGGCGCGCCGTCACGTTGACCGTCTGTCCGTAGATGTCGCCGTCGTGGGACTCCACGATCTCGCCGCGGTGCAGCGCCGTATGGAGCGGCAGGGGCTCCGCTCCCACCGCGTCCGCTGCCCCGGGGAAGCCCTTGTGCAAGTCGAGCGCCGCGCGCACGGCCGCGTCGACTCCGTCGAACGTGGCCATGATCGCGTCGCCCATCGACTTGATGACCTTGCCGCCGTGCGCACCCACGATGCGCTCGGCCTGCCGCTTGAGAAGTGCGCCGAGCAGCAGCGCACGCTGCTCGTCCATGGCCGACAGGGCCGTGTAGCCCGACAGGTCGCTCACAATCACCGTCTTCAGGACACGGACGCCATCGGCCACGACGGAGATGGGCAGGTAACGGTCGGCAAGCTTCGTTACGGCGCGTTCCGTCACCCGCCGCACCGGGACGAAGGTGCCGGCAATGACCGCGCCCGCAAGGACCGCGCCGCTATCCGGAGGAAGGGAAAGCCACTTGATGACCTTTACCGCCAGGAAGCGCTCGAGCAGGAGAAACGCGAGCGTTACGCCAAGCCCCAGGACCGACCACAGGGTGAAGCGGGTGACCGCGACCCGCGGATCCAGCGCCCCGCCGTACAGGACGGCGAAGGCGAGGCCCATCACGAAGAATGTGGGAATCAGGACGACGAGCAGGATGGCCGCCCCGTACATCTGCAGCGAAGTCCGCTCTCCCCTGACGAAGGCGGCCGCAAAGAGCAGCGCGATCACAACGAGGAGAAGCACGGCGAGCCCCAGGATCACGGCCCGCAGCCATGACACGCGCCGCCTTTCCTCCGCGCTCCCATTCACGTAGAGGTGCGACGCGGAGGCGTAGGCGAGGGGCAGGCCGAACAACAGGTACCAGGTGATGACCACCACGCCGATCGTGAACCACACGCCGCCCCAGCCATCCCAGGGAGCCGTCCGCTCGAGGGCACGGCCGAGCAAGAACATGATGGCGATGGCGAGCGGCCCCAGCCAGACCATCCGGCCGTCGACCAGCCGGCGGTGCCAGGGCAGCAGGACCACGCTTCGCGCCGCCGGATCGTCGATTCGCCGGCGCCATGCATCCCAGGTATCGCCGCGGCCCGCCTCCCCGGGGACCGTCGCATCCCGCCGGCGGCGTGCCCAGAAGCTGCTCATGACCGAGTCGCCATCGACCGGCCTCGGGAAGACGACGAGGAACCGCGCTCCCAGCGCGGCAAGCCAGGCGATCATCACGCCAACGGCTTCGGGGGTGGACACATCGAGTCCCGGAACCCGGTATCGCGGGTCGATGCCGAGAAAATGGAACTGGAACGTTAGCGCCGCGTAGCCGATGAGCAACCACGCGACGATGCGGGCGGGCAGGTTGTCATCGGCCCGGTAGAGGATGAAGGCGCCCAGGGCGCTGCCGGTGATCCCCGCCACAGCCAGGATCGAGCGCATCGCGTGAAACACGTCCGGGGCCGATCGATCCACGACCAGGGAGCTTCCCATGAGAAGGAACGACAGGTCGTACTCGCGCTTCGTCAGGACGAGTTCCGGGGCGAACAGGAACCAATCGGCATAGCCCAGCGCGCACAATGCGGCAAGAGCCGCGCCGGCGAGGGAAAAGCCGCTCAGCTTTCGGGTCATCGCGCTCCCCGGGGTCCGAAGCCAGGCAGATGCTTGCACGGTTCGACGCCCTTGCCTAGGCGGAAAATCCGGCACTTTGACCTCCGCCTGCCCGCGGAGGCACCATTTGGGCATGCCGGACGCCCGCCATCCCGCCGCCGCATTCGCCGTCGCCTTCTGCCTCGCGGCCGGCACGGCCCTGGCCGAGACGAAGATCGCCCTCGTGATCGGCAACGCCGCCTACGCCGCGGCGCCGCTTCGCAACCCGGTCAACGACGCCAACGCGATGGCCGCGCGGCTTCGCGCCGCGGGCTTCGAGGTGACGCTGCGCACCGACGTCACGCAGCGCGAGTTCACGCGTTCGGTGAGCCAGTTCGGCCAGGCCCTGAAGCCGGGCAGCGTCGCGCTCTTCTACTACGCCGGCCACGGCATGCAGGTGCGCGGCCGCAATTTCCTGGTGCCCGTGGACGCCGACATCCAGAGCGAGGCCTCGGCGAGGAGCGAGTCCGTCGACCTCGATCTCGTCCTCGAGCAGCTCGGGCCCGCGCGCCTGAGCGTGGTCATCCTCGACGCCTGCCGCAACAACCCGTTCGAGGGGAAGTTCCGCTCGACGCGGGGAAGCGGCCTCGCGCAGGTGGACGCCCCCAAGGGGACGCTCCTCGCCTACGCGACGGCGCCCGGCAAGGTGGCCTCCGACGGCGACGGGGCCAACGGCCTGTACACCGCGGAGCTGCTCAAGGCGATGCAGATCCCGGGCGCCAAGGTCGAGGAGGTCTTCAAGGCCGTGCGCGTGAACGTGATCAAGGCCACGGCCGGCGAGCAGATCCCCTGGGAATCGTCATCGCTCACCGGCGACTACTACTTCAGCCCCGTCCCGGCCAGGGCCGAGGGGGACAAGGCGAGGCGCGAGGTGGACGCCACGCAGGCGCAGATGCAGGCGAAACTGGACGCGGAGCGCCAGGCGCGCGAGAAGGACGCGCGGGCGCTCAAGGCGGAGATGGAGAAATTGCGCGAGGAAGTTCGCCGCTTGTCGGCTGCGGCCGCGCCGGCGGCTACCGTGCCGGCTCCCGAGGCGAAGGCCCCGCCCCCGGCGACCAAGCCCCCCGCCGAGAGGGCGAAGCCTGCCCCGGCGAAGCGGACCGACGAACCGAAGACGGCGGCCATCGAGAAGAAGGGGGCGCCCTCCCCGGCGACGCTCTCCTCGTCCCCTTCCCCGAAGCTGCGCGATGCGGTTGCGGAGGAATGGAAGCGCCGGCTGGCGGTCCTCGAGAGCGAGCGCGGCCGGCTCACGCTGTCCAAGGCCGCGGCGATCCTCTTCGCGCCCCTGAGCGACGAGCAGCTCACGGCGCTGGTCGAGAAGGAGCGCAGCCTGAAGAACCTGCCCTTCAGCACGGCCTTCGCCCTCGGCTTCGACGCCACGGGGAACGTCCGGTCGTGGGTCACCTGGAACGAGTCCACCATCGGCTTCGCCGAGGAGACGGCCCGCAACCGGTGCACGCAGAATTCCGCCGCGCGCTGCGCGGTGGTGATGCTCAACGGCCAGTTCCGCGAGGCGGAGTTCCTGGCCTGGGCCCAGGGCACGAATGGCGGCAACCTCGGCCGCATGCGCATGGCCTTCCTGCGCACGCGTACCGGGCGCTGACGGCGCGGCCTACTCGACCACCGTCTGCGACTGCTCGCGAAGGTATTGCGGCAAGTACCAGAACGAGCCGATGTTCTTGCCGGTGGAGCCCGAGCCCTTCCAGCCGCCGAAGGGCTGGTAGCCCGGCCAGGCGCCCGTGGTGGCGCCCTGCGGCCGGTTCACGTAGACGACGCCCGCCTCGATGCGCTCGAGGAATACCGCGGCCTCCTCCGGAGCGCCGTAGAAGCCGGCCGTTAGCCCGTAGTCGGAGTCGTTCGCGCGCGCGAGCGCCTCGTCGAGCGAGTCGACCGCGCCCACGAGGACGAAGGGCAGGAAGTGCTCGTCGCGCCACAGGCGCGACTCCCACGGCGCCGTGGCCACCGTGGGCGCCACGAAGTAGCCGCGCGCGAGGCCCGCCTGCGCGAGCTCGCGGCCGCCGGCGAACACCTTGCCTGCGCTCGCCGCTTCCGCCGCCGCCTTGCGGTAGCGGGCCAGCGCTGCGGCGTTGATCACCGGCCCCAGCCAGTTCGACCGCAGCGTCGGGTCGCCCACCGTCGCCTCGCCGGCGAGCGCGGCCAGGCGCGCGACGAACTCCTCCATGACGGGCCTCTCGACGAGCACGCGCGAGGCCGCGGAGCACTTCTGCCCCTGCAGCCCGAAGGCCGAGCGGCACACGCCCATGGCCGCGCGCTCCAGGTCCGCGTGGCGGGTGACGACGACCGGGTTCTTGCCGCCCATCTCGGCGATGCAGGGCCGCGGCCAGCGCCCCCCGCCGAAGGTGCGCACGATCCCCATCCCCACCTCGCCCGAGCCGGTGAAGGTGATGCCCGCCACGTGCGGATGGTCCACGAGAGCCTGGCCCACCTCGGCGCCGCTTCCCGTGAGGTAGTTCACCACGCCGTCCGGAAGGCCCGCGTCGCGAAAGGCGTCCAGGAGCAGCGCCCCGCACCAGGCGGTGTCGCTCGCCACCTTGAAGACCACCGTGTTGCCGGCCACGAGCGCGGCGCCGACGGGACCGCCGGCGAGCGCCATGGGAAAGTTGAAGGGGGCGACGACGGCCCACACGCCGTGCGGCTTCATCACGGTCCGGTTGTGGCTCGCGAAGCCCTTCAGCGGGTCGTCCGGGAGGAAGCGCTCGAAGCCGCCGTTCTCCTCCAACTCGTCGCAGTACCAGGCGATGAGGTCGGCCGTCTCCTGCACCTCGCCCAGGGACTCCATCCGGTTCTTGCCCACCTCGAGGGCCATGGCCGCGGCGAGCTCGTAGACGCGCTCCTCGATGAGCGCCGCCGCCCTGCGCAGCAGCGCCACGCGCTCGCTCCAGTGGGTCGACGCCCAGGGACGGAAGGCCGAGCGCGCCGCGGCGACCGCGTCGGAGACGTCCGCCGCCGTCCCGCGGGGGAAGCGCGCGAGGAGCCAGTCGCGGTCGATGGGCGAGCGCGACTCGAACTCTTCCTTCGCGAGCTTCGGGCGCCCGCCGACCCACATCGGGTGCGCGGCGCCGAGCCGGCCCCTCACGCGGGCGAGCGCCTCGTCGAAGCGCCGGTGCAGCTCTTCCGGCGGATCGAACATCGTCGAATAGGTGAGCTTGAAGGTCCTGTCCTGCATGGCCCGATTTCCTCCCGGCCGGCCCTAGGTCAGCGCGACGTGCTCGGGATCATCCTGGTGATGGCGCTCGAACTTGAGGAAGTCGTAGTAGCCGCAGCGCGAGCCGCCGGGGAAGTCGCCGCAGATGGCGGGACGGGCCTCGTAGACGGTGCAGCGGCGAGTCTCCTGGTCGAGGAAGGCGCACGCCGACTTGAAGAACCTGTCCCTGCGGTGGCGCAGCACGCGCGCCTCGCCCTTCTCGTCCAGGCGCGTGAAGCGCTTCTCGGCCTGCGCCGGCTCGATGCCGAAGTGGCGCGCGAGGCGCGCGATGTCGCGGGCCTTCACCGGGATCTCCTCGTAGGTGCAGCAGTAGGCGGGGCACTTGCTGCAGGCGTAGTTGACGCGGACGGGGACGGGGAAAGGCCTGGGCTTCTTCATTGCGGGGCTGCGGGGGCGGGACGGCGTGGAGCCCGCATTGTACGCGACCTCAATGATGCTCGAACGATACGAGCTCCATGCGCTCCGAGAACAGGTCCTTCACGTGCCCCGCGGGCGCGGCGCGCCGGACTTCCTCGATCGCGACGGGACCCCTCACGTGGCCCGGCGCGTTCCACCGGGTGATGTAGATGTCCAGAGGGGGGCCCTCGCGGCGCCGGTTGATCCCGTGGCCCTCGACCCGGAAGCAGTCGAAGCTGCCCGCGGGCACGGTGATGGTCTCGCGGGCCGCCACGCGGAAATCCATGGACACCGATCCCAGGAGCCTGCCTTGCCGGGATACGTCGTACCTCGTCGTCCACTTCCGTCCCACGGCGTACTCGGCCGGGTGGTCCTGCCTCGGCGTGTACTCCTGGCCGTTCTTCGTGCGGACCTGGTTGCCCATGCGGTCCCTCACCACCAGGCCGTCGTTGAAGATCACGTGCGCGTCGGTGACGGCGGTGACCACCAGGTCGAGCCGGGTGGGCTTGCTTCCCCACGCCAGCCGGTCGAACACGTGGTACGAAAGCCGGTCGCCCACGCGGGCCTTCGAGCCGGTCCTGACCGTTCCCGCCGTGAAGGGGTTTCCCTGCGCGGGCACCGGCTCCACCGGCCTTTCCCCCTGCGCGGCCAGCACGGCGTCGAGGCGCAGCTGGGCCAGCTCCGCGAATCGCCCGCTCGGATAGCGGCGAAGGTACTGCTCCAGGGGAACCGGGTCCTTCGCCTCCTTCGCCTTCTCGAAAACCGCCAGCTCCTCCCGGAACTCGCGCTCCTCCTCCTCGGCCGAGAGCTTGCGCAACCGCTCCGGGGGGAGGAAATAGAAATCCTCCTCGAGCGAGGTGCTCTCCCAAGGGACCTGCCGGCCGCCGGAGGAGCGGCGCACGCCCAGGCGCACGCGCTTGAACACGTCCTCGATCTTGGCGTCGCGGACCTTCATCTCCCGGAGGAGGTTCTCCGTATACAGGCCGTTGGCCCCGGTCCCGTCGTCCGCGGTGTTGCCCGGTGCCGTCGCATAGGCGAGCAGCGTTCCCGTCGGCGCGTCCATCTGCGACAGGCCCCTCTGCTCCACGCCGATGTCTGCGCCGAACGGATTGTCGCGGCAGGCGTCCAGGATGATCACGTTCATCGGGTTGGCGGCGCCGCGCACGCCGCCGACCAGCCCGGCGATGTCGACGCACTGCGCGGGCACGTCGGCCGCGCCCGCGACCCTCGCGTCCACGGGAAGGAGGTAGTTGCTCCACCGCAGCTGCAGCCCGTGACCCGCGAAATAGAAGAGCCCCACGCCCTTCCTCGCGGCCAGCGCTTTCGTGTACGCGCCGATCGCCTCCAGCATGGAGCCGCGCGTGGCGTCCTGCACGAGCGTCACCTCGAACCCGCTCTCGCGCAGCGCCTGGGCGAGCGCGCGCGCGTCGTTGCCGGGATTCCTCAGCGCCGGCGCCGAGCGATAGGCGGCATTGCCGACGACCAGCGCCAGCTTGGGCGCGCGCAGGAGCTTCACGGCCCCCTCGGACTGCGCCCATACGCCGGCCCACGGGGAGGGCAGGAAGAGCGATGCGGCCGCGAGACTCCCCTTCAGGAATCGGCGGCGCGGGACGCGATGGGTTTCCATGGGCTGTCCCGGCAGTGTACGCGCGAGGCCGGCTCGCTGGCAGCGCCGGTCAGAAGGTCGTCTTGGTCTTGACGACGAACTGCACCACCTCGATGTCGCCCGTGCGGTCCAGCGGGAAGGCGACGTCGAGGTGCAGCACGTTGCCGAAGGCGGCGCGGTCGAAGGCCAGGCGCAGCCCCACGCCCACGTCGGAGAGCCAGCCGCCGTTCTTCTCGTTCTGGTTCACGCCGCCCCAGGCCCGGCCGACGTCGTAGAAGGCCGCGCCGCCCACGCGCATGAGGCGGAAGACGTACCAGTCGGTGTAGTAGCGCTGCTCGGCCGTGAAGAGCACGCGCCGCTCCCCGCTCTGGTAGCGCTGCGGGTAGCCGCGCAGCCCGTTGTCGCCCCCGATGAGAAGCTGGTCGGGGGCCTGTGCGCCGTCTCCCAGCCGGTTGCCGGAGAGCCCGACGAAGAAGGCCGCGCGCGAGCTCTGCGGGCCGTAGTAGCGCAGGGTGAACCCCGCCTGGGAGAGCGGACTGCCCGTGCTCGCGAGCTGGCGCTGCGCCTTCACGGTGGCGAGGAGGTCGTGCTGCCACGGCAGGGTGAAGCCGCGGGCGGCGGAGGCGGAGTACAGCCAGGCCGAGCGGCTGGCGCCCCATCCCTCGAGGGCCCGCGTCACCTGCACGGTCGCGTTGAGG
>JAHCLE010000077.1 GCA_026125445.1 Burkholderiales bacterium | reverse complement strand
GCGCTTCTGCATCGGGAAATAGAAAGGACTACCCATGAGGATTCATGCCGCGTTCATCGCCTCGGCCGCCCTGCTCGTCGCGGCCCCCGCCCTTTCCCAGGAAGTCAGCGACTCGGTGAAGCAGACGTGCCGTTCTGTGTCCACGCAGACCGCGCGCACGATCGTCTACGCCTTGCGCGCCAACATCGACCCGGCCACGCAGGTGAAGCGCGTCCCGGACACCTGGCTCGAGGGCGTCCAGGCGCACATGCTGCTGGCCGCCTCGCGGGCGCCGCACCTGTCGGAGGAAGAGCTCGCCGCCCTGGGCTACAGCTACTGCGTGTCGCGCCGGCCGGCGGACCGGTAGCGGGCGGTTCCACGTGAAACAGGCGCTGGCGGCCCTCGCCCTTTCGTGGGCCGCGGCGGTCCATGCCGGAGGTGAGCCGGTCCGTCTCCCCGGCCCGGACGTCGAGCTCTCCGGGCGGCTCTACCAGCCGGCCGGAAAGGGCCCCTTCCCCGCCATCGTGATGCTCCACGGCTGCAGCGGGATGTGGCGCAAGGACGGCGAGCCCACGGCGAGCTACGCCTTCTGGGCCGAGCACTTCCGCGATCGCGGCTACGTGGCGCTCCTCCTGGACAGCTTCGGGCCGCGCGGCGAGAAGGAGATCTGCACCCAGGCCAAGCGGACGATTTCCCCGGCCACCGACCGGCCGAGGGACGCCCATGCCGCGTTGGCGTGGCTCGCGGCCCGCCCCGGCGTCGACCCGCGGCGCATCGACCTCATCGGCTGGTCCAATGGCGGCTCGGCCGTGCTGCACACGGTGAAGGCCGACTCCCCCGGCCGGCAGGAGGCGGGCCCCCGGTTCCGTGCCGCGGTGGCCTTCTACCCCGGCTGCGCCGACATCGCGAAGGCGCCCTACCGCCCGACGGTCCCCCTGCTCATCCAGGCCGGCGGCGCGGACGACTGGACGCCGGCGCGTCACTGCGAGGCGGTCGCCGCCGCCGCGCCCGCCGGCTCGATCGACATCGACGTCTACCCCGGCGCCCACCACAGCTTCGACCGGGTCGACGGCCGCGTCCGGGAGCGTCCCGAGGTGCGGAACCCCAACCGCCCTGGGGGCCGCGGCGCCACGGTCGGACCGCAGCCGGAGGCCCGCGAGAAGGCGATCGCGAGGACCACGGCCTGGCTGGAGGCGCGGGGGCGCTGACCCCGGGTTTCACGTGGAACCGCGCTAGGTCCGGCGCGCAATTCCACGTAGAATTCGCGGTTCTCCCAGCGGCGCCGGACGCAACCCGGCGAGCGCGAGCCCAACCATGGACTTTCCGACCCGTTTCGACGTCATCGTCGTCGGCGGCGGCCACGCCGGCACGGAGGCCGCCCTCGCCGCGGCCCGCGCCGGCTCGCGCACGCTGCTGCTCACGCACGCCATCGAGACGCTGGGCCAGATGTCCTGCAATCCCTCGATCGGCGGCATCGGCAAGGGTCACCTGGTGCGCGAGGTCGACGCCCTGGGCGGGGCCATGGCGCTCGCCACCGACGAGGCGGGAATCCAGTTCCGGACCCTGAACGCGAGCAAGGGACCGGCCGTGCGCGCCACGCGCGCCCAGGCCGACCGCGTGCTCTACCGCGCCGCCATCCGCCGGCGCCTGGAGAACCAGCCCAACCTCTGGCTCTTCCAGCAGGCCGTCGACGACCTCATCGTGGAAGGCGACCGGGTAGCCGGCGCCGTGACCGCCATCGGCCTTCGCTTCCGGGCGAGCGCCGTGGTCCTCACCGCCGGGACCTTCCTGGGAGGCCGCATCCACGTCGGGCTCGAGAACTACGCGGCCGGCCGGGCCGGCGACCCGCCCTCGCTCTCGCTGGCCGCCCGGCTGCGCGAGCTTGCGCTCCCGGTCGGGCGCCTGAAGACGGGCACGCCCCCGCGCATCGACGGCCGCAGCATCGATTTCTCGAAGTGCCAGGAGCAGCCGGGAGACAGCCCGGAGCCGGTGTTCTCCTTCCTGGGCTCGCGCGACACCCATCCCCGGCAGCTGCCCTGCTGGATCACCCACACCAACGAGCGCACGCACGAGGCCATTCGCGGCGGGCTGGACCGCTCGCCCATGTTCACGGGCGTGATCGAGGGCGTCGGCCCCCGCTACTGCCCCTCCATCGAGGACAAGATCCACCGCTTCGCCGACAAGGCGAGCCACCAGGTCTTCCTCGAGCCCGAGGGCCTCACGACCCACGAGTACTATCCCAACGGCATCTCGACGAGCCTGCCCTTCGACGTGCAGTGGGCGCTGGTGCGGACCATCCCGGGACTCGAGAACGCGCACATCCTGCGCCCGGGCTACGCCATCGAGTACGACTACTTCGACCCGAGGGGCCTCAAGGCGACGCTGGAGACCAAGGCGATCGCCGGGCTCTTCTTCGCCGGGCAGATCAACGGGACCACCGGCTACGAGGAGGCGGCCGCCCAGGGGCTGCTCGCCGGGATCAACGCCTCGCTCCTCGCCCGCGGCGAGGCCGGCTGGTGCCCGCGGCGCGACGAGGCCTACCTGGGCGTCCTCGTCGACGACCTGGTCACCCGCGGGGTCTCCGAGCCCTACCGAATGTTCACCAGCCGCGCCGAGTACCGGCTGCAGCTGCGCGAGGACAACGCCGATCTGCGACTCACGGAAACCGGCCGCCGGCTGGGGCTCGTGGACGACGCCCGCTGGGCCGCCTTTTCCGGAAAGCGCGAGGCCATCGAGCGCGAGACGGCGCGCCTGAAGGCCACCTGGGCCCAGCCGGGGCGGATTCCCAGGGAAGACCAGGTCCGTGTCCTGGGCCAGCCCATGGAGCGTGAGTACTCGCTCTTCGACCTCCTTCGGCGGCCCGACGTTGGTTATCACTCACTGTTGTCTTTGCCCAATGCCGGCGCGGAGGTCGAGGACGCGGCGGTGGCCGAGCAGGTGGAAATCGCCGCCAAGTACGCCGGCTACATCGATCGCCAGAAGGACGAAGTGGCGCGGCTGCTGGCGCAGGAATCGCTGGCGCTTCCGCCGGAGCTCGATTACGCCGCCGTGCGCGGGCTGTCCAAGGAAGTGCAGCAGAAGCTCGCCCAGCACCGGCCCGAGACCGTCGGCCAGGCCGCGCGCATCCAGGGCGTGACGCCGGCGGCGATCTCGCTGCTGCTCGTGCACCTCAAGCGCCGCGCGCTCGCCGAGCGCGCCGCGGCCGAGGAGAAGAGCGCGTGACGATCGCCACGCAGCTCGAGCGGGGACTGGACGCGATGGGCATCGCCCTCGACGCTGCCGCGCGCTCGAAGCTCGTCGCCTATCTCGAGCTCATCGGCAAGTGGAACAAGGTGCACAACCTCACCGCGGTGCGCGAGCCCGCCCAGATGGTGGTCCTGCACCTTCTCGACAGCCTCTCGGTTCTCCCGCACGTGGCCCACGCGAAGACATTGCTGGACGTGGGCACCGGCGCCGGGCTGCCCGGGATTCCCATCGCCATCGCGCGCCCCGACCTCGCCGTCACGCTCCTCGACTCCAGCCACAAGAAGGCGACCTTCCTGCGCCAGGCCAAGGCCGAGCTCGCGCTCGCCAACGTCCAGGTCGCCTGCGAGCGCGTCGAGAACTGGCACCCGCCGGCGCCCTTCGACGCCGTCGTCTCGCGCGCCTTCGCCGAGCTCGCTGACTTCGTGACCCAGTCCGGCCACCTCGTCGCTCCCGGCGGCACGATGCTCGCCATGAAGGGCGTGTATCCCTTCGAGGAGATCGCGCGCATCCCCGCCACCCATCGCGTCGAGAACGTGGTCGCCCTCGCGGTTCCCACCCTCGAGGCGCAACGCCACCTCGTCCTCATGAAAGCAGCCTGATGGCCCGCACCTACGTGATCGCCAACCAGAAGGGCGGCGTCGGCAAGACCTCCATCGCGGTGAACCTCTCGGCGAGCCTCGCCCACTACGGGCGCAAGGTCCTCCTCGTCGACCTCGACCCGCAGGGGAACGCGACCACCGGAAGCGGCATCGACAAGACGGCCCTCGAGCGCACCGTCTACGGCGTGGTGCTGGGCGACTGCAGCGTGGCGCAGGCGCGCGTGCGCGCGGAGGGCGGCTACGACGTGGTGGGCTCCAACCGCGAGCTCGCCGGCGCCGAGGTGGAGCTGGTGGGCATCGAGCGCCGCGAGTACCGCCTGCGCGAGGCGCTCGTCCCGGTGCTCGCCGAGTACGACTACGTGGTGATCGACTGCCCGCCGGCGCTCAACATGCTCACCGTGAACGGCTTCACCGCGGCCGACGCCGTCATCATCCCGATGCAGTGCGAGTACTACGCCCTGGAGGGGCTCTCCGACCTCGTGGGGACGCTTCGCAAGGTGAAGCAGAACCTCAATCCCGCGATCGAGATCGAGGCGCTGGTGCGCACGATGTACGACCCGAGGAGCACGCTCACCGTGCAGGTCTCCGACGAGCTCAAGCGCCACTACGGCAAGAAGGTCTTCGACACGGTGATCCCCCGCAACGTGCGCATCGCGGAGGCGCCCTCCTTCGGCAAGCCCGTCCTGCTTCACGACCCCGCCTCCAAGGGCGCGCACGCCCACCTCGCCTTCGCCCGCGAGCTCCTCGAGCGAAGCGGCGCCGCGGTGCCCGCCTGACCACAAGGAAGACGACATGACCAAGCACAAGGGACTGGGACGCGGCCTCGACGCCCTCCTGGGCGGCGGCGGCAAGGCGCGCGCCGACGGCGAGCTCGCGCAGCTCGCCGTGAGGAGCCTTCGACCCGGCAAGTACCAGCCGCGCACGCGCATGGACCAGGCCTCGCTCGCGGAGCTCGCCGAATCGATCCGCGCCCGCGGCATCCTGCAGCCGGTCGTGGTGCGCCCCGTCGACGATGGCGGCTACGAGATCCTGGCCGGCGAGCGCCGCTGGCGCGCCGCCCAGCTCGCGGGGCTGGAGCGCGTCCCGGCGCTCGTGCGCGAGGTGCCCGACGACGCGGCCCTCGGCATCGGCCTCATCGAGAACATCCAGCGCGAGGACCTCAATCCCATCGAGGAGGCCGCGGGCCTCAAGCGCCTCATCGACGAGTTCCGCCTCACCCACGACGAGACCGCCAAGGCGGTCGGCCGCTCGCGAAGCGCCGTCACCAACCTCCTGCGCCTGCTCGAGCTCAGCCGTCCCGTCCAGGACATGCTCCTCGACGGCCGCCTGGACATGGGGCACGCCCGCGCGCTCCTCGGGGTGGGCAAGGCGAAGCAGGTCGAGCTCGCCGAGCAGGTGGCCCACCGCGGGCTCTCCGTGCGCGAGACCGAGCGCCTGGTGCAGCACGTCCTCGCCGTCCCCAAGGCCGGCGCCAAGGCCGCGAAGCCGCGCCCCGACGCCGACACGCGGCGGCTGCAGGAGCAGCTCGCGGAGGCGATCGGCGCCACCGTGACCATCAAGGCGCGCCGCGGCGGGCGCGGAAGCCTCGTGATCGACTACGCGAGCCTCGAGCAGCTCGACGGCATCGTCGCGCGCCTGACGCGAAACTGACGGGCCCATATTGCGTCGCCGCAACTTTTGACCCCATGGACCCATCCGGGCTAGAATCCGCAAGTTTGTCGTCACCGCGCCCGAGCCCAACGCCCGCGCCGACCGCAGCCGTGTTCGACGGCCGCCGGCAGGTGCTGGTGCAGGCCGGCCTCGTGGCATGCTGCACTGCAGCAGCCGCGGCGCTCGGCGGGGGGGAAAGCGCGCTGGCGGCCCTCGTCGGAGGCTCGGCCGCCCTGGCGGGCACCCTGGCCTTCCTGGGGGTGCTGCGGTGGCGGAACCGCCCGGCGCCCACGCCCTGGCAGGCCCTGCGGGTCCTGGTCATGGCCGAGGCGGCGAAGTGGACCGTGTCCCTGGTGGGCCTGGTATCGCTCCTCTCCGGCAGGGCCGGGGTGGAGGCGGCAGGCGCGGCGCCCGGCGCCGTGGTGATCGGATTCTGTGTCGCGTGGGCGGCCCCGCTGCTCGCGCTAGTGAAAAGAAACTGAGCGTATGGCCGCCCAAAACGCATCCGAGTACATCGCCCACCACCTGACCAACCTCACGGTGAAGGTCGGGGAGGGCGGCTTCTGGACCGTCAACATGGACACGATCGCCATGTCCTGGGTCCTCGGCCTCGTCGGCCTTGGCGTCATCTGGATGGTGGCGCGCGGCGCCACGGCGGAAGTGCCCGGGCGGCTGCAGTCGTTCATCGAGATGTTCTTCGAGTTCGTGGACGGCACGGTGCGGGACGTCTTCCCGGGATCGCGCGCGTTCCTCGGCCCGCTGGCCCTCACGATCTTCACCTGGGTGTTCATGATGAACCTCATGGACCTCATCCCCATCGACTGGGTGGCCACCATCTCGCACGGGCTGGGCGCGCCGGCGTGGAAGGCGGTGCCCTCGACGGACCTGAACACCACCTTCGCGATGAGCTTCTCGGTGTTCTTCCTCATCATCTTCTTCAGCTTCAAGGCCAAGGGCGCGGGCGGCTTCCTGCACGAGCTCTTCACCGCCCCCTTCGGCTCCAACCCGCTGCTGTGGCTCCCGAACCTGGGACTGAACATCATCGAGCTGCTCGCGAAGCCCATCTCGCTCGGCATGCGGCTTTTCGGGAACATGTACGCGGGCGAGCTCATCTTCATGCTGCTGGGGCTGCTCGGCACGATCGCGAGCCTGTCGGTGGGCGGCCTCATCGCCGGCGGCGCCTCGATCGCCTTCACCTGGGCGTGGGCCGTGTTCCACATCCTGATCATCCTGCTGCAGGCCTTCATCTTCATGGTGCTGTCGGTCGTCTACATCGCGATGGCCCACGAGCACCACTGAACCCGTTCCGACGCAACTCCACCTCACCTCAACACCCGTACCTCCGAAAGGAAAAACAATGGCTCAGTTCCTCGCCCTCGTCCAAGCCTACACGGCGCTCGGCATCGGCATCATCATCGGCCTGGGCGCCATCGGCGCCTGCATCGGCATCGGCATCATGGGCTCGAAGTTCCTGGAGGCCGCCGGCCGCCAGCCCGAGCTCATCCCGCAGCTGCAGAAGTTCATGTTCCTGCTCGCCGGCCTCATCGACGCGGCGTTCCTGATCGGCGTCGGCATCGCGATGTTCTTCGGCTTCGCGAACCCGCTCCTGTCGGTCATCAAGTAATCCGGTCCTAACGGAAGGGTCGTTGCCATGAACATCAACGCGACCTTGCTCGTCCAGGCGCTTTCCTTCGCGTTCCTCATCTGGTTCTCGGTCAAGTTCATCTGGCCGCCGCTCAACCGCGCCATCGACGAGCGCAACAAGCGCATCGCCGACGGCCTGGCCGCCGCCGAGAAGGGCAAGGCCGCGCTGGTGGAAGCCGAGCGCAAGGGCGAGAGCGCGATGAAGGAAGCGCGCGAGAAGGCCTCGGGCGTGCTGGGCGAGAGCGAGAAGCGCGGCCACCAGATCGTCGAGGAGGCCAAGGAGGCCGCCAAGGCGGAGGCCGACCGCATCATCGCGGGCGCCCGCGAGCAGATCGCCTCCGAGCTCGCCAAGGCGAAGACGGAGCTTCGCGAGCAGGTCGCCGCGCTCGCGGTCGCCGGCGCGGAGAAGATCCTGCAGCGCGAGGTCGACGCGAAGGCCCACGCCGAGATGCTCGCGAAGCTCAAGGCGCAGCTCTAGGAAACCCCATGGCCGAAATCGCCACCCTCGCCCGCCCCTACGCCGAAGCGTCGTTCCGCGCGGCCCTGGAGTCGCGGGACCTCCCCGGCTGGTCCGGAGGGCTTGCCCTCGCGGGCGCCATCGCCGCGGACCCGAAGATGGCGGGCCTGCTCGGCAACCCGCGGCTTTCGCGGTCCGAGAAGCTCGAGATCTTCTTCGGCGTCGGCGGCGACAGGCTCTCCGCGCCGGTGAGGAACCTCGTCACGATCCTGGTCGAGGGCGCGCGCGCGGTGCTGCTGCCCGAGATCGCCGCGCAGTTCGACGCGCTCAAGCGCGCCCACGAGAGCGTCCTCAAGGTGCGCATCGTGAGCGCCATGCCGCTCGCGGACGCCGACAGGGACGACCTGGTGGCGGAGCTTTCGCGCAAGTACGGGCGCAGGATCGAGGCCACGGTGGAGGTTGACGCGACCCTCATCGGAGGCGCCCGCGTCCACGTCGGCGACGAGGTGATCCACGCCTCGATGCGCGACGCGCTCGCCCAGATGGCCGTCGCGCTCGCGCGCTGACCGCAGAAGACACGTATTCGGAGCCCCACATGCAAATCAATCCGGCTGAAATCAGCGAACTCATCAAGTCGAAGATCCAGAACCTCCAGGTGGCCGCCGAGAAGCGCACCGAGGGCTCCGTGATCTCGGTGACCGACGGCATCTGCCGCGTCCACGGCCTCACGGACGTCATGCAGGGCGAGATGCTCGAGTTCCCGGGCAACACCTTCGGCATGGCGCTGAACCTCGAGCGCGACTCCGTCGGCGCCGTCGTCCTCGGCACCTACGAGCACATCTCCGAGGGCGACACCGTCAAGTGCACGGGCCGCATCCTGGAGGTGCCGGTGGGCAACGAGCTCATCGGCCGGGTCGTGAACTCGCTGGGCCAGCCCATCGACGGCAAGGGCCCGATCGACGCCAAGATGACCGAGCCGATCGAGAAGGTCGCCCCGGGCGTCATCTGGCGCAAGAGCGTCTCGCAGCCGGTGCAGACGGGGCTCAAGTCGATCGACTCCATGGTGCCGATCGGCCGCGGCCAGCGCGAGCTCATCATCGGCGACCGCCAGACGGGCAAGACCGCCGTCGCGGTCGACACGATCATCAACCAGAAGGGCAAGGACCTCCTCTGCATCTACGTGGCGGTGGGCCAGAAGGCCTCCACGATCGCCAACGTGGTGAGGAAGCTCGAGGAGCACGGCGCGATGGCCTACACCATCGTCGTGGCCGCCTCCGCCTCCGACCCCGCGGCGATGCAGTACATCGCGCCCTACTCGGGCTGCACGATGGGCGAGTACTTCCGCGACCGCGGCCAGGACGCCCTCATCATCTACGACGACCTCACCAAGCAGGCCTGGGCGTACCGCCAGATCTCGCTGCTGCTTCGCCGCCCGCCGGGCCGCGAGGCGTATCCCGGCGACGTGTTCTACCTGCACTCGCGCCTGCTCGAGCGCGCCGCGCGCGTGAACGAGGAGTACGTCGAGAAGTTCACCAACGGGCAGGTCAAGGGCAAGACGGGCTCGCTCACCGCGCTGCCGGTGATCGAGACGCAGGCCGGCGACGTGTCCGCGTTCGTTCCCACGAACGTGATCTCGATCACGGACGGCCAGATCTTCCTCGAGACCGACCTCTTCAACGCCGGCATCCGCCCCGCCATCAACGCGGGCATCTCGGTGTCGCGCGTGGGCGGCTCGGCGCAGACCAAGGTCATCAAGAAGCTCGGCGGCGGCGTGCGCCTGGCGCTCGCGCAGTACCGCGAGCTCGCGGCCTTCGCCCAGTTCGCCTCCGACCTCGACGAGGCCACCCGCAAGCAGCTCGACCGCGGCCGAATGGTGACCGAGCTCATGAAGCAGCCGCAGTACCAGCCGCTGCAGGTCTGGGAGATGGCCCTCACGCTCTTCGCCGTGAACAACGGCTACTTCGACGACATCGACGTGAAGAAGGCGCTCTCCGCCGAGCGCGCGATGCGCGACTACGTGAAGGGCAAGTACGGCGACCTCGTGGACCGCATCGAGAGCACGAAGGACCTCTCGAAGGACGACGAGGCGAAGCTGCACGACGCCATCAAGGACTTCAAGAAGAACGGCTCCTACTAGGACGACCTCGATGGCTGGCTCCAAGGAAATCCGGACCAAGATCAAGAGCGTGCAGAGCACGCGCAAGATCACCAAGGCGATGGAGATGGTCGCGGCCTCCAAGATGAGGAAGGCCCAGGAGCGCATGCGCCACGCGCGCCCCTACGGCGACAAGATCCGCAACATCGTCGCGCACCTGGCCAACGCCAACCCGGAGTACCGCCACCCCTTCCTCGTGAAGAACGAGGTCGCGAAGGACGTGGGCGTGATCCTCGTCACCTCCGACAAGGGCCTGTGCGGGGGCATGAACACGAACGTCCTGCGCCTGCTCACGGCGAAGGTGAAGGAATGGCAGCAGGAGGGCCGCAAGGTCCACTTCACCGCCTTCGGCAACAAGGGCTTCGCGTTCCTGCAGCGCTTCGGCGCCAAGGTCGTCTCGCACCTCACGCACTACGGCGACACGCCGCACCTCGACAAGCTGGTTGGCCCCGGCCGCGTGCTCTTCCAGTCCCAGCAGAAGGGCGAGATCGGGTCGGTGTACATCATCTACACCCGCTTCATCAACACGATGAAGCAGGAGCCGGTCATCGAGCAGCTCCTGCCCCTCACGGCCGACCGCCTCCAGGAGGACGACCGCACCACCCGGGGCGGCTGGGACTACCTCTACGAGCCGGACGCGAAGACCGTGCTCGAGCAGCTGCTGCGCCGCTACCTCGAGGCGATCGTCTACCAGGCGATGGCCGAGAACATCGCGAGCGAGCAGTCCGCGCGCATGGTCGCCATGAAGGCCGCGAGCGACAACGCCTCCAACGTGATCGACGAGCTCACGCTGGTCTACAACAAGTCGCGCCAGGCGGCGATCACCAAGGAGCTCTCGGAGATCGTCGGTGGGGCGGCAGCCGTCTAAAGATTCGACTTACGGGACATACACATGAGTGCGACCCAGGTGGCAGAAGGCAGGATCGTCCAGTGCATCGGCGCGGTGATCGACATCCAGTTCCCGCGCGAGGCGATGCCCAAGGTGTACGACGCGCTGACGCTCGTCGAGGAGGAGAAGTCCTTCGCCGAGAAGGGCCTCACCTTCGAGGTCGAGCAGCAGCTCGGCGACGGCATCGTGCGCACGATCGCGCTGGGCTCCTCGGACGGGCTTCGCCGCGGCATGAAGGTGAAGAACACCGGCGCGCCCATCTCGGTGCCCGTCGGCCCCGGGACGCTGGGCCGCGTGATGGACGTGCTCGGCCGCCCGATCGACGAGCGCGGCCCGGTGACGACCCAGGACCGCCGCTCCATCCACGCGGCCGCCCCCAAGTTCGATGAGCTCTCCCCCTCGGTGGAGCTCCTCGAGACGGGCATCAAGGTGGTCGACCTCATCTGCCCGTTCGCCAAGGGCGGCAAGATCGGCCTCTTCGGCGGCGCCGGCGTGGGCAAGACCGTGACCATGCTCGAGCTCATCAACAACATCGCCACGCAGCACTCGGGCCTGTCGGTGTTCGCCGGCGTGGGCGAGCGCACCCGCGAGGGCAACGACTTCTACCACGAGATGAGCGACGCCAAGGTCATCGTGCAGGACGACCTGTCGAAGTCGAAGGTGGCGATGGTGTTCGGGCAGATGAACGAGCCCCCGGGCAACCGCCTGCGCGTGGCGCTCACGGGCCTCACCATGGCCGAGAGCTTCCGCGACGAGGGCCGCGACATCCTGCTCTTCATCGACAACATCTACCGCTTCACGCTGGCCGGCACGGAAGTGTCGGCGCTGCTGGGCCGCATGCCCTCCGCGGTGGGCTACCAGCCGACCCTGGCCGAGGAAATGGGCCGGCTCCAGGAGCGCATCACTTCCACGAAGACCGGCTCGATCACCTCGATCCAGGCCGTGTACGTGCCCGCGGACGACCTCACGGACCCGTCCCCGGCCACGACCTTCGGCCACCTCGACGCCACGGTCGTGCTCTCGCGCGACATCGCCGCGCTGGGCATCTACCCGTCGGTCGACCCGCTCGACTCGACCTCCCGCCAGGTCGACCCGAACGTGGTCGGCGAGGAGCACTACAACACCACGCGCGCCGTGCAGGCCATCCTGCAGCGCTACAAGGAGCTGCGCGACATCATCGCGATCCTGGGCATGGACGAGCTTTCGCCCGAGGACAAGCTCGCGGTGTCCCGCGCCCGCAAGATCCAGCGCTTCCTGTCGCAGCCGTTCCACGTGGCCGAGGTGTTCACCGGCTCGCCGGGCAAGTACGTCACCCTCAAGGACACGATCAAGGGCTTCAACATGATCGTGAACGGCGAGTGCGACAGCCTCCCCGAGCAGGCCTTCTACATGGTCGGCACGATCGAGGAAGCCTTCGAGAAGGCCAAGACGCTGCAATGACCTCCCTCTCCCTCCAGGGAGAGGGTCGGGGTGAGGGGAACAAATGTCCAAGACTCTTCATGTAGACATCGTGAGCGCCGAGCAGGCGATCTTCTCGGGAGAAGCCGAGATGGTCGTCGCCCCCGGCGAAGCCGGCGAGCTCGGGATCCTGCCCGAGCACGCGGCGCTCCTCACCCGCATCAAGCCCGGCACCGTGCGGCTCAAGGTTCCCGGCGAGGCGCGCGAGGAGGTCATCTACGTCTCGGGCGGCATGATGGAGGTCCAGCCGCACGTGGTGACGGTGCTGGCCGACACCTCCATCCGGGCCGAGAACCTGGACGAGGCCCAGGCCGAGGAGGCCAAGCGCGCCGCCGAGGAGGCCATCGCCAACCGCCGCGGGGTCATGGAGATCGCCGAGGCCCAGGCCGAGCTCGCCCAGGCCGTGGCCCAGCTCGCGGCCATCAAGAAGCTGCGCCAGCTGCGCTAGGGGCCTCCGGGTGGGGCCCCGGATTGTGGTAGAATTCGTCCTGAAGCACGTCGTAGAGGTAACGGCCATTGCGACGAGCCCCAAGACGGGTCAGTTGCCTGGTCGAGGGGGGAGATCACGAAACTCCTTGATTTAGAGGCGCAACACATTCGGGCAGGATCGAGCGATCCTGCCCTTTTTATTTGTCCCGTCCCCCGAATCGAATGGCCACCCAGTCGCTCCAGGTCGTGATCCTCGCCGCCGGCCAGGGCAAGCGCATGCACTCGCGCCTGCCCAAGGTGCTGCATCCCCTGGGGGGCCGGCCGCTGATCACTCATGTGATCGCCACGGCACGTGAGCTCGGTGCCGACCGCATCTGCGTCGTATATGGCCACGGCGGAGAGCAGGTACCGCAGGCGGTCGCCGCGCCCGGCATCGCATTCGCGAAACAGGAACCCCAGCTCGGCACGGGCCACGCGCTGCAGCAGGCGCTGCCGCATCTGGGCAAGGCGGCGACCACGCTGGTGCTGTACGGCGACGTGCCGCTCGCGCGGGCGGAAACGCTGAGGCCGCTGATTGAAGGCAGGCGCGACGGCATCGCAGTGCTGACCGCAGGGCTCGACGATGCGGCCGGCTACGGCCGCATCGTGCGTGACCGGCAGGGCCGCGTGCGCGCCATCGTCGAAGAGAAGGACGCCAGCACGGCACAGAAGAAAATCCGAGAAATCAATACCGGCATCATGGCGCTGCCGACGGTGCGGCTTGCCGGCTGGCTCGCGGGACTGAAAAACCACAATGCACAGGGCGAGTATTACCTGACCGACATCGTGCCGCTCGCACTCGCGGACGGCGTCGCCGTCGAAGCCGTGACCGCGACGGAAGCATGGGAGACACTCGGCGTCAACAGCCGCGCGCAGCTCGCGCAGCTTGAGCGCAGCTACCAGTGGCGATACGCCACGCGGCTGCTCGAGCAGGGCGTCACGCTCGTCGATCCGATGCGCATCGACGTGCGTGGCGAGCTCGTCTGCGGGCGCGACGCGACGATAGACGTCAACTGTGTGTTTGAAGGCGCGGTCCGGCTCGGCGCCGGCGTGGAGATCGGTGCGAACTGCGTACTCAAGGATGTCGACATCGGCGCCGGCACGCATATCGCGCCGTTCACGCATATCGACGGCGCGGAGATCGGCGCGAACTGCCGCATCGGCCCCTACGCGCGCATACGCCCGGCCACCCGGCTCGCCGCGGACGTCCACATCGGCAACTTCGTCGAGGTGAAAGCGAGCCAGATCGGGCGCGGCTCGAAGGCCAACCATCTGTCGTACGTCGGTGATTCTATGGTCGGGAGAGACGTCAATATCGGCGCCGGTACCATCACCTGCAATTACGACGGCGCCAGCAAGCACCGCACGGTGATCGAAGACGACGTCCACATCGGCTCCGACGTGCAGCTCGTCGCGCCGGTGACCGTGGCGAAGGGCACGACCGTCGGCGCCGGCACCACCGTGTGGA
>JAHCLE010000076.1 GCA_026125445.1 Burkholderiales bacterium | reverse complement strand
CTTTCCGGCGGACAGCAGCAGCGCGTCGCGATCGCGCGCGCGCTCGTGCAGCGCGCCCGCCTCATCCTCGCCGACGAGCCCATCGCCTCGCTCGACCCCGAGAGCGCCAGGAACGTCATGGAGATCCTGGCCCGGATCAACCGGGAGCAGGGGATCACGGTGCTGGTCTCCCTCCACCAGGTCCAGTTCGCGCGCCGGTTCTGCCCGCGCACCGTCGCGCTGCGCGCCGGCGAGGTCGTCTACGACGGTCCGTCGGCCGCCCTCACGGCCGCCACCCTGCAGTCGCTCTACGGCTCGGCCGTCGACGAGATGCTCGACGGCACCGAGACGCTCGAAGCCGTCATGAACGATCCCGTCGTGGCCGAGGCCATCGCCCCGGCCGCAGCCGCGGTCTAGCCCCACCCCGTCCCTTCGCCAATCCCCAGGAGATCCCGATGAGAATCGCAAAACGCCTGCTGGCCGGCTTCGCCGCCGCCCTGCTCGCCGGCACCGCCCTCGCGCAGGAAATCAACTTCGGCATCATCGCCACCGACAAGGCCGCGGCCCTCAAGGACATGTGGGAGCCGTTCATCGCCGACATGCGCAAGGAGACGGGCCTGAAGATCAACGCCTTCTACGCGACCGACTACGCCGGCGTGATCGAGGCGCAGCGCTTCAACAAGGTGCAGGTCGCCTGGTACGGCAACAAGAGCGCGATGGAGGCCGTGGACCGCGCCAACGGCGAGGTCTTCGCCCAGTTCATCGATCTCGAGGGCACGCCCGGCTACTACAGCTACGTGATCACGCATCGCGACAGCCCCATCAACTCGCTGGACGACATGTTCAAGCGCGGCAAGGAGCTCAGCTTCGGCGCCGGCGACCCCAACTCGACCTCGGGCACCCTCGTGCCGGGCTACTACGTGTTCACGCAGCGCGGCGTGGACCCGAAGGATGTCTTCAAGGTCGTGCGCCCGGGCAACCACGGCGCCAACCTGCTCGCGGTGCTCAACAAGCAGGTGGACGTGGCCACCAACAACAGCGAGGAGCTCGACAAGCTCAAGATGAAGGACCCGGCCAAGCGCGCCGAGGTGAAGATCCTGTGGACCTCGCCGCTCATTCCGCGCGACCCGCTCGTCTGGCGCAAGGACCTGCCGGAGGACGCGAAGGCGAAGATCAAGAATTTCGTCCTGGCCTACGGCAAGGATGATCGCGAGAAGCAGGTTCTCAAGAACATGCTCCAGATCAGGGGCTTCCGCGCCTCCACCGACGCGCAGCTCATCCCGATCCGCCAGCTCGAGCTCGCCAAGAACCGCAAGAAGCTCGAGACCGACGCCCAGATGGCCGAGGCGGAGAAGAGGACGAAGCTCGCCGAGATCGACGCCAAGCTCGCCGAACTCGCCAAGCAGGCCAAGTGACGCGCGCCACGCCCATCGCCGTTCCGCCCTCGGCGCTCTCGCCGCCGGGGGCGGAGAAGCGGACGCTCGTCCAGGCCTTCGGCTGGGGGGCGGTCGCGATCGTGCTCGCCTGGGCGTGGAACGGCGCCGACATGCGCGTCGGCGACCTCGTCAAGGACTCGGGCAACATGGCGAAGTTCGCCACCGAGTTCTTCCCGCCGGATTTCCGCGAGTGGCGGTCGTACCTGCGGGAGATGGTCATCACCCTGCACATCGCCCTCTGGGGCACGGTGCTCGCGGTCCTGTGCGCCGTTCCGTTCGGCCTGCTGTCGGCGGCCAACATCGTGCCGGTCTGGGTGTACCAGCCGGTGCGGCGCCTCATGGACGCGTGCCGGGCAATCAACGAGATGGTCTTCGCGATGCTCTTCATCGTGGCGGTCGGCCTCGGCCCCTTCGCGGGGGTGCTCGCCCTGTGGATCCACACGACGGGCACCCTGGCGAAGCTCTTCGCCGAGGCGGTGGAGGCCATCGACCCGCGCCCCGTGGAAGGAGTGCGCGCCACGGGAGCGTCCGCGCTCGAGGAGATCCTCTACGGGGTCATCCCGCAGGTGCTGCCGCTCTGGATCTCGTACTCGCTCTACCGGTTCGAGTCCAACGTGCGGTCGGCCTCGGTGGTCGGGATGGTGGGCGCCGGCGGCATCGGCGTCATCGTCTACGAGGTCATCCGCGGCTTCGAGTACGCCCAGACCAGTGCCGTGATGCTCATCATCATCGTGACGGTGACCGCGCTCGACATGATCTCCGCGCGGATCCGCGAGATCTTCATCTAGGGCCCGGCGCCGGCGCCCGCTCAGGGAAGGGAACAGCATGCCGCAGGAGACGCCGACCGTTGTCGTGAACGGAACGCCGTACGCGTGGCCAGGCCGGCCCCTTGCGGTGGTGGTCATCGACGGCGGCGACCCGGCCTACCTTCAGCGCTTTCTCGCCGAGGGGGCCATCCCCAACGTGGCGCGCTTCATGCAGGAGGGCTTCGCGGTGGTGGCCGAGGGCACGGTGCCCTCCTTCACCTGCCCGAACAACATGTCGATCGTCACCGGCACGCCCGCCTCGAGGCACGGCATCTCGGGCAACTTCTATCTCGACACCGCCACCGGTGAGGCGGTCGTCATGACGGGACCGGAGCTGCTCCGCGGCGACACCATCCTCAAGGGCTTCGCCGACGCGGGAGCCAAGGTGGTGGCCATCACCGCCAAGGACAAGCTGAGGAGGCAGCTGGGCAAGGGGCTCGACCTCTCGCGGGGCAACGTGTGCTTCTCGTCGGAGAAGGCCGACAAGTGCACGCTGGCGGAGAACGGCATCGAGGACGTGCTCGCCTTCGTCGGCCAGCCGCTCCCGGACATGTACTCGATGGAACTGTCGCTCTTCGTGCTCGACGCCGGCATCCGGCTGCTGGAGGCCGGCCCCCGCGACCTGCTGTTCCTGTCGCTCACCGACTGGGTGCAGCACAAGTACGCGCCCCACGAGGCCGAGGCGCGCCGCTTCTACCAGGAGCTCGACCGGCGCTTCGGCCGGCTGGCGGCGCTGGGCGCGACGGTCGTGCTCACCGCCGACCACGGCATGAACGACAAGTCGAACGAGGCCGGCGAGCCCAACGTCATCTGGCTGCAGGACATCCTGGACGCGAGGTTCGGCAAGGGCGACACCCGGGTGATCTGCCCGATCACCGACGCCTTCGTCGCCCACCACGGCGCCCTCGGAGGCTTCGTTCGGGTCTGGTGCCGCGGCAAGGCGACGCCCGCGCAGGTCATCGAGGCGATCCGGGGCCTGCCGGGCCTGGAGTCGGTGCTCGACAAGGAGACGGCCTGCCGGCTCTTCGACCTGCCCGCCGACCGCGAGGGCGACGTCGTGGTCATCTCGACCTCGAACGTCTGCGTGGGCGCCTCCGAGAAGGACCACGACCTCTCCGGCCTCAAGGGCCACCGCCTGCGCACCCACGGCGGCACGACCGAGGCGAAGGTGCCGCTCATCATCAGCCGGCCGCTCAACGGCGAGTACAAGCTGCGCGGCGGCTCGGGCGTCCTCAAGAGCTGGCAGCTCTTCGACTTCGCCCTGAACGGCGTGGCGCGCTGATGGCCATCCCGGCGGACCTGAAGGGGCGGCTCGCCGTCTACGACGCGCCGAACCGCCCGTTCGAGATACGGCTCTTCCCGGTGCGCGCGCCCCGCGCGGGCGAGGTGCTGGTGAAGATCAGGATGTCCACGATCTGCCGCTCGGACATCCACTCCTGGCTCGGCCACCGGCCCAACCCGTGCCCCGGCGTGCTGGGCCACGAGATCATCGGCACGATCGTCGAGCTGGGCGAGGGCATCACGCACGACATGCGGGGCGATACGCTCGCGCCCGGCGACCGCATCACCTGGAGCGAGTACTTCATCCCCGGACCCGGCTATTTCACCGAGGTGCTGGACCTGCCGCAGAAGTCGCCGGGCGTGGACAAGTACGGGCACATGGCCGCGACCACCGAGCCCCACCACCACGGGGGCTTCGGCGAGTACTGCTACGTGCTGCCGCGGTCGTGGATCCTGAAGCTTCCCGCGGACCTCTCCGACGAGGAGGCCACGCCCATCAACTGCGGCGTGGCCACGATGATCTGCGTCACCGAGCGTGCCGAGATCGCCATGGGCGACTCGGTGGTGGTGCAGGGACTGGGCCTGCTCGGCCTGTACGGCGCGGCCATCGCCAAGGCGCGCGGCGCGCGGCGGGTGATCGGCCTGGACACCGTGCCCGCCCGGCGCGCCCTGGCCGCGAGGTTCGGCGTGGACGAGGCCCTCGATCCGTCGGCGATGACGGAAGCGGAACTCGTGAAGGCGGTGCGCGCGCGCTGCCCGCCCGATGGCGCCGATGCCGTGATCGAGGTGTGCGGCCACCCGGGGGTGATCCCCTCGGGCATCCAGATGCTTCGCACCGGCGGGCGCTACGCGCTGGCGGGCGTCGTGAACCCGGACGCGCGGGTGACGATCGACGCGAACCTGCTCCTTCGCAAGCTCGTCACGCTGCGCGGCGTGCACAACTATCACCCCCGGAACCTCGTCGAGGCGCTGGACTTCGTCCACGCCAACCGCGCGCGCTTCCCCTTCCACGAGCTCGTGGACGGGAAGTACCGCCTCGAGGACGTCGGGCGCGCCATGAAGGACGCCGAGGAGCGCAGGGTGCTGCGCGCGGCGATCGTTCCCTGAACCCGTCCCCTTCCGGAGATCCGCGATGATCCTCGGCAACGACCCCATCCTCCTCACCCCCGGTCCGCTCACCACGTCGCTCGCCACGAAGCAGGCGATGCTGCGCGACTGGGGATCCTGGGACGCGAGCTTCAACGCGATCACGGGGACCATCCGCCGCGACCTCCTGGACGTGATCCGCGGCGCGGCCACCCACGAGTGCGTGCCGCTGCAGGGCAGCGGCACCTTCTCCGTCGAGGCGGCGATCGCCAACGTGGTGCCCCGCGACGGCAAGGTGCTCGTGCCGCAAAACGGCGCCTACTGCCAGCGCATCCTGAAGATCTGCCGCTACCTCGGCCGCGCCCACGCCGCGCTCGACCTGCCCGAGGACCGCCACCCCACCGGCGCGATGGTCGACGAGGCCCTGCGCGCCGATCCCTCCATCACGCACGTCGCGCAGGTCCACTGCGAGACCGGCACCGGGATCCTCAATCCCCTGCCGGAAATCGCCGAGGCCTGCGCGCGGCACGGCAAGGGCCTCGTCGTGGACGCGATGAGCTCCTTCGGCGCCATCGATATCGACGTCTCGAGGTACCCCGTGGACGCGGTGATCGCCGCCTCCGGGAAGTGCATCGAGGGCGTGCCCGGGATGGGATTCGTGCTCGTGCGCCGCGAGGTCCTCGAGAAATGCCAGGGCAACTCGCACTCGCTCGCCATGGACCTGCACGACCAGTGGAGCTACATGCAGAAGACCACCCAGTGGCGCTTCACGCCGCCCACGCACGTGGTGGCCGCCTTCCGCGCGGCGCTCGACCAGTTCCTGGCCGAAGGGGGCCAACGCGCCCGGGGCGCGCGCTACGCCGCCAACCGCGACGCGCTCATCGACGGCATGGCGGCGCTGGGCCTTCGCACCTACCTGCCGCGCGCCTTGCAGGCGCCGGTGATCATCACGTTCCACGCCCCCGGCGACCCGAACTACGCCTTCAAGTCCTTCTACGAGAGGGTGAAGGCGCGGGGCTACATCCTCTACCCGGGCAAGCTCACGCAGGTGGAGACCTTCCGCGTGGGCTGCATCGGTGCCATCGACGCGAACGAGATGCGAAACGTCGTCTCCGCCGTGGCCGCGGCGCTCAAGGACATGGGCGTCAGTAAAATGGAGCCCCTGAAGGCCGCGGCCTAGGGCTCCCCACGAGAGGGCCCGGGAGGCCGCGGCCTGCCCACCCCCACGACGGAGAGTCCATGAAGATCGGCGTCCCGAAGGAGATCAAGGTCCACGAGTACCGCGTCGGGCTCACGCCCTCGTCGGTGCGCGAGCTCGTCGCGAACGGCCACGAGGTGCTGGTCGAGCGCAGTGCCGGCGGCGGCATCGGCGCCACCGACGCGACCTACGAGAAGGCCGGAGCGCGCATCGCCGCGGACGCGGCACGGGTCTTCGCGGAGGCCGACCTGGTCGTGAAGGTGAAGGAGCCGCAGGCGCCCGAGATCGCGCGCCTTCGCCCCGGGCAGGTGCTCTTCACCTACCTGCACCTCGCGCCCGACCCGCAGCAGTGCCAGGGGCTCATCGCGAGCGGCGCCGTGTGCATCGCCTACGAGACGGTGACGCAGCCCGGCGGCGGGTTGCCGCTGCTCGCGCCCATGTCGGAGGTGGCGGGGCGCATGGCGATCCAGGCGGGCGGGCATTGCCTGGAGAAGGCGCACGGCGGGATGGGCGTGCTCCTGGGCGGCGTGCCGGGCGTCCCGCCGGCCAAGATCGTGATCCTGGGCGCGGGCGTCGTGGGCACCAACGCCGCACAGATGGCGGTGGGCTCGGGCGCCGTCGTGGTGGTGATCGACCGCAACATCGACGCGCTGCGTCGCATCGACCACGTGCTGGGGGCGCGCGCGGTGACCGTCTTCTCGCACCGCGACAGCATCGAGCACCACGTGCGCACGGCCGACCTCGTGGTGGGCGGCGTGCTCATCCCCGGCGCGGCGGCCCCGAAGCTCGTCGGCCGCGACCTGGTGCGGGAGATGAAGCCCGGGTCGGTCGTCGTCGACGTGGCCATCGACCAGGGCGGCTGCTTCGAGACCTCGCGCCCGACGACGCACGCGGAGCCCACGTTCGTCGTCGACGGCGTCGTGCACTACTGCGTGGCCAACATGCCCGGCGCGGTGCCGCGCACGTCGACCTACGCCCTCAACAACGCGACGCTGCCTTTCACGCTGCAGCTCGCGAACCTCGGCTGGAGGAAGGCGCTCGCCGCCAACCCGCACCTGCGCGCGGGACTCAACGTCTGCGAGGGGAAGGTGACGCACCGCGAGGTGGCGGACGCCCTGGGGCACGCCTTCCACGAGCCCGCGGACGTCCTCGCCTGAGGCTTCAGGCGGCCGGGTCCGGCTTCGAGTCCCAGAAGCGCTCCATCGCGAGGTAGGTGAAGGACGCGGACCAGCCGATCAGAAGCAGGCCGTTGAGCGTCTCCACGCCCGCCACGAGGCGAAGCGGCCCGGTGGGCACGAGGTCGCCGAAGCCGAGGGAGGTGTAGGTCTCGGCGGAGAAGTACAGGCTCGAGGTGAAGAGCGACGCGCCCGAGCCGCTCAGGCCCCCCACGCCCGCGAGCGCGATGCACGCCCAGATGGCGCCGGCGTAGAGGGCGATCTCGGCGGCGTGCGCGACGAAGGTCCCCAGCACCACCGCGACGAGCTTTCGCCTTGGGGCCATCGTCGAGACGGCCAGCCGTTCCGACAGGAGCTTGAGCATCTCGAAGTGGACGACGGTGGTCGCGACGACGAGCGTGAGGCAGAGCGCGAGGGTGAGCGGCATGGCGGGTAGGAGAGGGCGCTCGCGGCGGCGGCAAGCGGGTTCGACCGGGGTCCCTCACGGGAGTTCGTCGCGGCCCGCGCGGCCGGTTGCTACCATGGCGGCCTCCGAGCCCGACGAGAACGCCGCCTTCCCATGGCCGAAACCCGCGCGCCCCACCTGGCGGACCTGCCGCCTTCACCCTGGGTCGCGCGCTGGGCGCCGCTCATCCGCCCGGGGGGCGAGGTGCTGGATCTCGCGTGCGGCTCCGGCCGCCACGCGCGCTACCTGGCCGCGCTCGGCTTCGAGGTGGTCGCGGTGGACCGGGACCCGGGCCTCTTCCCGGAACCGCCCGCCGGCGTGACCGTGCTCGGCGCCGATCTCGAAACGGGTCCCTGGCCGTTTCCCGGACGGTGCTTCGACGCGGTGGTCGTGACGAACTATCTTTTCCGTCCGCTGCTGCCGGTGCTCGCGGGCAGCGTCGAGCCGGGCGGGGTGCTGGTCTACGAGACCTTCGCCCGCGGCAACGAGCGCTTCGGCAAGCCCTCGAACCCGGACTTCCTGCTCGCGCCCGGCGAACTCCTGGAGGCGGTGCGCGGCAGGCTTCGCGTGGTGGCGTACGAGGACCTCGTGGTCGACACCCCGCGCCCGGCCGCGATCCAGCGCATTTGCGCCCGCCGGGAGGAGGCGGGATGAACCGGGGGCCGTGAAGAGGGTCGAATGCGGTAAAATTGCACCCTTTACCACGCCCCGCTCCCCGGCAATCATGCTCACCGGCAGCTTAGTGGCGATCGTCACGCCCATGCAGGCGGACGGCGCGCTCGACATTCCCGGATTCAAGTCCCTCCTCGACTGGCACATCGCCGAAGGCACCGACGGCATCGTCGTCGTGGGCACCACGGGCGAATCGCCCACCGTCGACGTCGACGAGCACTGCCTGCTCATCAGGACCGCCGTCGAGCACGCCAGGGGGCGCATCCCCATCATCGCGGGCACCGGCGGCAACTCCACGCGCGAGGCGATCGAGCTCACGAAGTACGCGAAGGAGGTCGGGGCCGACTATTCGCTCTCCGTGGTGCCGTACTACAACAAGCCCACGCAGGAGGGGCTGTACCGGCATTTCAGGGCCATCGCCGAGGCGGTGGACATCCCCACGATCCTCTACAACGTTCCTGGCCGCACGGTGGCGGACATGGCCACGGACACGACGCTGCGCCTGGCGCAGGTGCCCGGCATCGTCGGCATCAAGGACGCCACGGGCAACCTCGACCGCGGCGCGGACCTGCTGCGCCGCAAGCCCGCGAACTTCGCCGTGTACTCCGGCGACGACGCCACCGCGCTGCCCTACATCCTCCTCGGCGCGCAAGGCGACATCTCGGTGACCGCCAACGTGGCGCCGCGGGCCATGCACGAGATGTGCGCGGCCGCGCTCGCCGGCGACGCGAAGAAGGCCATCGCCATCAACCAGCGCCTCATGGGGCTGCACCAGAAGCTCTTCGTCGAGGCGAATCCCATCCCCGTCAAGTGGGCGCTCGCGCGCATGGGACGCATCGGCGAGGCGATCCGCCTGCCGCTCACGCCGCTCGCGCCCGCCTTCCACGAAACCGTCGCCGCGGCGCTGCGCGAAGCCGGCTGCCTCACCTGAAACGGACCTCCTCCGCCATGAAACGCCTCCTGCCGCTCGCCATCGTCATCGCGCCGCTCGTCCTCGCCTCCGGGTGCGGGATCTTCAAGACCGAGGAGCAGCAGCGCGCCGCGCGCACGCGCGAGCGGCCGCTGGAGATGCCGCCGGACCTCACCACGCCCACGGCCGACGACCGCTTCGCCATCCCCGACCCGCGCGCCACCACGAGCTACTCGCAGTACAACCGCGACCGCACCGCCCCGGCGGGCACGCCCGTCGCGGCCGCGGCCTCCGGGGTGCTGCCGGCGGTGCCCAACGCGCGCATCGAGCGCGCCGGCGACCAGCGCTGGATCCTCGCGAAGGCCGAGCCGGGGCAGGTCTGGCCGGTCGTGCGCGAGTTCTGGCAGGACCTCGGCTTCACGCTGGCCCGCGAGACGCCGGAGGCCGGCATCCTGGAGACCAACTGGCGCGACACGCGCGCGGCGGTGGAGCAGGCCGGCTTTCGCGGCGTGCTGAGCAAGTGGCTGCCGGGCATGTATTCCACCGGCGAGCGCGACCGCTTCCGCACCCGCATCGAGCGCGGGGTGGAGCCCGGCACGGTCGAGATCTACGTGAGCCACCGCGGCCTGGAGGAGGTGTTCACCTCCACGACGACGGAAACGACGAAGTGGGTGCCGCGAGGCACGGGCACCGACCGCGACCTCGAGGCCGAGATGCTCGGCCGCCTCCTCGTGAAGCTGGGCGAGCCGACGAAGCCGGCCACGCTGGCCGCCGCGCCGGGCAAGCCCGGCACGCCCTCGGTGGTCGACTCCAAGGCTGCGCCCGTCGCCGTCAACGCGGTCCTGCAGAACAACGGCGCCGGCCCGCTCGTGGTGAACGACGGCTTCGACCGCGCCTGGCGCCGCGTCGGCCTCGCGCTCGACCGCTCCGGCTTCACCGTCGAGGACCGCGACCGCTCCAAGGGCGTGTTCTTCGTGCGCTACATCGATCCGGACGCCCAGGATTCCTCGGGCAAGGGCTGGATGGACTCGCTCGCGTTCTGGCGCCCCGCGGAGAAGACGCCGCAGCCGCAGTACCGGGTGCTCATCACCGGCAAGGGCGAGAGCCAGTCCGAGGTGGTGGTGCAGAACGCCAAGGGCGAGGTGGAGACTTCCGCGACCGGAAAGCGCATCCTCGCGCTCCTGCTCGAGCAGCTGAAGTAGGGGCCGGGCGCCCATGGCGTTTCGCTTCGCTTCCCTCGGGAGCGGGAGCTCGGGCAACGGGCTCGTGGTCGAGCGCGGCGCCACGCGCGTCCTGCTGGACTGCGGCTTCACCCTCGGCGAGACCACGCTGCGACTCGAGCGCCTGGGCCTCTCGCCCGGCGATATCACGGCCATCGTCGTCACCCACGAGCACAGCGACCACCTGGGCGGCGTGCCGCGCTTCGCGAAGCGCCACGCCATTCCGGTGCACCTCACGCGCGGCACGGCGCTCGCCCTTCCCGTCGACTTCCCGGCGAGCCTCGTGCGCCTCGTCGACCCGCACGACACTTACGAGATCGAGGAGCTCCTGGTCGAGCCCTTTCCCGTGCCCCACGACGCGAGGGAGCCCGCGCAGGTCGTCTTCGGCGACGGCGCCTCGCGCCTGGGCGTGGCCACCGACCTGGGCATGTCCACCCCGCACGTCGAGGAGAAGCTCTCGCGCTGCGACGCGCTCGTCCTCGAGTGCAACCACGACGCCGCGATGCTCGAGGCCGGCTCCTACCCGCGGCCGCTCAAGGACCGCATCGCCGGGCGCTTCGGGCACCTGGACAACGAGGCGGCGGCGGGGATCGTCTCGCGCCTGGACTGCACGCGCCTGAAGCACGTCGTGGCGGCCCACCTCTCCAAGGAGAACAACCGCCCGGAGCTCGCCGCGCAGGCGCTCGCGGGGGCGCTGGGCTGCGAGGTCGACTGGGTCGGCGTGGCGAGCCAGGAGCAGGGCTTCGGCTGGCGGGACCTCTGAGGCGGCGCGACCGGAACCGCAATGAAAAAAGCCGGCCCGAGGGCCGGCTTTTTCTTGCCGCGAAGCGCGATTACTTCTTGGGGGCTTCGGCGGGCTTCGCGTCGGCCTTCGGGGCCTCGGCGGGCTTGGCGGCGTCGGCCTTCGGGGCTTCGGCGGGCTTGGCGGCTTCGGCCGGCTTGGCGGCGTCAGCGGCCGGGGCGCCGGCGGCGGGCGCGGCGGCGGGGGCTTCGGCGGGCTTCGGCGCTTCGGCGGGCTTCGGCGCCTCGACCTTCGGCGCGGGCGCCGGGGCGGGGGCTTCGGTCTTGCCGCAGGCGACGACGCCGGCAGCCAGGAGGGTGGCGAGGAGGTAGGAAATCTTCATTTTGGTGAAATCCTTTTGGGGACTGGTGTCGGTGGAGGTTGGGTGGCCCGGTCGCCGGCGGATGCTGCAATGCGGAAATCCAGCGCCGGGCTCGCGAGTCAGCTGGAAATGATACCACCGGCCGCCCGGCCGGGGAAGGGCGGGTCGCGGAAAAACCCTGCTACTTCAAAGGCCGAGCGTGGAAGAGCCGACGGCCGGCTCGGAGAGCAGCCAGATCTCCTCGAACCGGTCGTGGATCGGGGCGGCGTCCGGCGGCGAGTGCAGTGCAACAATGGCGCGCGGCTGGTCGTGGTGCATCTGGTGCCAGACGCTGTGGTCGTCGGCGACGATGAAGGGATCGGTCGCGTTGCGGGCCTGGCCCACGGTGCGGTGGATGGCGATGGCGGCCGGGAACTGGCGCAGCAGGTTGAGCAGGCGGGGCTCGTGGCGCTCGAGGGAGTCCGGGTCGTGCAACGCGATGCGCAGGCGGTGCGCGCGCCCCGCGAGCAGGAAGTGACGCAGCCGCTCGATGCGCGCCGGGTCCCCGTAGCCGCGGTTGCGCAGGTCGTAGTCGAAGATCGAGAGGAGCTTTCGGGCTTCCCCGATCACCTCGTCGATGGCGGCCTGCGACTGGGCGATGCCCTCGATCTGCCGGTAGCTGGGCTTGGGTTCGGGTGTGCCGACCGTGCTCATGGATTGCTCCCCGCTTCGCCCAGGCGCAGGAAGCCCCGGGCATGCCATTCGTGCGCCAGGTCCAGGAAGGCGGCCGGCGCGCCCGCCGTCGAGACAAGGTTGCGTGAGTCGGCGAGCTTGCGCAACCACCCCGCGCAAGCGGCCGTCACTTGCACCGCTTCGCCGTTGAGGAAGAACCGCCGCCCCGCGTAAAGGAGCCGCGCGCGCGCGTCGAGCACCAGCCCGCGCCGGGCCGCGGCCGCCGCGAGCCGGGCGCGCGAGAGCGGCCTCGCCGGCGGCGTGAACCACACGTGCGCCTTGGGCTCGGTGAGGAAGCGCCCTGCGAACTCGAGCGCGTCCGCGCGGCTCGCGCGCACGCGCGAGACGGTGCGCGCGACGTGCGCGAGCAGCTCCGGCGGGATGCGCCCCGGCGCGCGCGCGGGGGCCAGTCCCGGATCGGCGTAGCGCCCCTCGAGCTCGAGGCGCTCGCCCAGGTAGTCGAGGAAGCCGGCCGCGAGTTCCTGGTCCGAGGGGGCGCGGAAGCCCACGGACCAGGTCAGGCACTCGGTCTCGGCGATGCCGTAGTGCGCGACCTCCGGCGGCAGGTAGAGCATGTCGCCGGGCTCGAGCACCCACTCCGCCTCGGGCTCGAAGCGCGCGAGGATCTTCAGGTCCAGGCCGGGGACGAACCCGAGGTCGGACTGGCGGGAGACCTGCCAGCGGCGCCGGCCCTTGCCCTGGACGAGGAAGACATCGTAGGAGTCGACGTGCGGGCCCACGGTGCCGCCGGGGACCGCGTAGCTCACCATCAGGTCGTCCACGCGCGCGCGCGGCACGAACGAGAAGCGCTCGAGGAGCCGCTCGGCGCGGCGGCTGAAATGGTTGGTGTCCTGCACGAGGACGGTCCAGTCCCGGCGCGGGTGGCGGGCGAGGGCCGCTCGCGGGAACGGCCCGTGCTCCAGCGACCAGTAGCGTCCCGCGCGGCGCACGACGCGCGACTCCGCGTCGGGGGAGGCGGCCAGGTCGAGCACCTCCTTCACGCCCAGCGGATCGGCGAATCCGGGGAACGCGCCGCGCACGAGCAGGGGGCGCTTCTGCCAGTGGCGGCGCAGGAATCGCGCCGCGCTCATCGGGCCGGGAAAGCCGCCGGCCGCCTCGTCCTTGCGCGCCATGAAAATCCGCTAGAATCGATTCGAGTCCCGAGGACGCCCATGTTACAGGTTGGACATCCGGCCCCGCAGTTTTCCCTTCCCGACGCGAGCATGGAGATCATGCATCTCTCCAGCTACCGCGGGAAGAAGAACGTCGTCCTGTATTTCTATCCCCGCGACGGCTCTCCCGGCTGCACCATCCAGTCGATCGACTTCAGCGACCGCGAACAGGAGTTCGCGAAGCTGGACACCGTGGTCTTCGGCATCTCGCGCGACGACGTCCTCTCGCACGCGGCCTTCCGCGACGAGCAGGGGCTCTCTGTGCAGCTGCTCTCCGACACCGACGCCGTCGTGAGCCGCAAGTACGACGTGCTCGAGAAGAAGGTGGTGGACGGCAAGTCCCGCGAGTTCCTCACCCGCTCGACCTTCATCATCGACAAGAAGGGGATCCTGCGCCACATCCTGCGCGACGTGAGCCCCAAGGACCACGCCGACGAGGTGCTCAAGAAGGTGAAGGCGCTCAATGGCCGCGCCGCGGATTGAAGCGGGCACCGTCGTCACCCTGAGCTACGAGCTGCGCGACGCCGACGGCGAGCTCCTCGACGAGGAGGGCGCGACGGTGGCCTACCTGCACGGCGGGTTCGGCGGCATCTTCCCGAAGGTGGAGGCCGCGCTCGAGGGACACGGCCCCGGGCACGAGGTGGCGCTCTCGCTCGACCCGGAGGACGCCTTCGGCGACTACGACCCGCAGCTGCTGCGCGTCGAGCCGCGCGAGGCCTTCCCGGACGTGCTCCAGGAGGGCATGCGCTTCGAGGGCGTGCCGGGCGAGGAGGCTTCCGGGGAGTTGCGCGTCTACACCGTGACCGGCATCGCCGACGACAAGGTCGTGGTCGACGGCAACCATCCCCTCGCCGGCGAGCGCGTGTGGTTCAGGTGCACGGTGCGCGAGGTCCGGCCCGCCAGCGACGAGGAGCT
>JAHCLE010000075.1 GCA_026125445.1 Burkholderiales bacterium | reverse complement strand
GGGATCCGCTGCTTCAACGTCGAGAGCGAGCCGGAGCTCGAGCGCCTCGACGCCATCGCCCGCGCCCTGGGCGTGCGCGCCCCGGTGTCGCTGCGCGTCAACCCCGACGTGGACGCGCGCACCCACCCCTACATATCCACGGGCCTCAAGGGCAACAAGTTCGGCATCGCCCACGACCGGGCGCTCGCCGCGTACGGGCTCGCGGCGAGCCTGCCCAACCTCGAGGTGACGGGCATCGACTGCCACATCGGCTCGCAGATCCTGGACATGGCCCCGCTCGAGGAGGCGCTCGAGCGCGTGCTGGAGCTCGCCGCCGCGGTGGCCGCGCGCGGCATCCCCCTGCGGCACGTGGACCTCGGCGGGGGCCTCGGCATCCGCTACCGCGAGGAGGAGGAGGCGCTCGACATCGGCCGCTGGTGCGCGGCCGTGGCGGCGAGGCTCGCCGGGACGGGCTACTCGCTCGTGCTGGAGCCGGGGCGCGCCATCGTCGGCAACGCCGGCGTGCTGCTCTCGCGCGTGGAGTACCTCAAGCTCGACAAGGGCAAGCGCTTCGCGATCGTGGACGCCTCCATGAGCGAGCTGATCCGCCCGGCCCTCTACGAGGCGTGGCACGAGATAGCGCCGCTCGCCACGCTCGACCGGCCCGAGGCGGCCTACGACGTGGTGGGCCCCGTGTGCGAGTCCTCCGACGTCCTGGGCACGGACCGGCGGCTCGCCATCGCGCCGGGCGACGGCATCGCCATCCTCTCGGCAGGCGCCTACGGCATGGTGATGAGCTCCAACTACAACTCGCGGCCGCGCCCCGCCGAGGTGATGATCGACGGCGGCCGCGCGGTGCAGGTGCGCGCGCGCGAGGCGATCGACTCCCTCTTCGCCGGCGAGACGACGCTCGACTGAGCGCCGGCGCGGATGCGCCGAAAAACGGCACCTCGATGGTATCGATTCGATACCAGTCACGCGCGAGTTCGATCAAATAGTCGCGCTTGACACGCCCCGAAACCGCGGTTCCGCGGATTTTTTCGCATATCATCCGCTCCACCAAGCCGGTGTTTCGACGTCGCCAAGGCGCGCCGGGGTGCCGGAAAAGAGCCACCAGGCTTCACCGTTCGATCGCAAACCCGAACGCTTGGTAGTGCCGGGACCCACGGCGAAGCCAGCCGCCCGGGACGTAGAGACACTTCGGTCCAACAATCGAAAGGAGCAAGACGATGGCAACCGCGAAGAAGAAACCCGCTGCGAAGAAGAAGGCCGCCAAGAAGCCGGCCGCCAAGAAGAAGGTCGCGAAGAAGCCTGCGGCGAAGAAGAAGCCCGCCGCGAAGAAGAAGCCGGCCGCGAAGAAGAAGGCCGCGAAGAAGACCGCGAAGAAGAAGGTCGCCAAGAAGAAGCCGGCGAAGAAGAAGGCCGCGAAGAAGCCCGCGAAGAAGGCCAAGAAGAAGCCAGCCAAGAAGAAGGCGGCAAAGAAGCCCGCGGCACCCGCCAAGCCCATGGCTCCGGCGGTCACCCCGGTCATCACCCCGCTGATCAAGCCGATGAGCTGAACGGAAGCCCACGGCTTCCGGGCCCTCACGGCCTGACCCGAATACGAGGCGCGACCCGGCGGAACGGCTGCGAAAGTGGCCGGAGACGCCGCCAGGGGAGCGCCTCGCAAACGGGTGACCCGATCTTCCCGAAGGCCCGGCGCCGTCCGGCACCGCCTTCAAGTTCCCTCCCCGTCCCCCTCCAGCGGCCACTGCGCGAGCGTGCGGTAGGCGCCTTCGCCCCGCACGGACTCGACCAGCGCGAACGACCCGACGCGCCAGCGCACGGCCGGCATCGGCTCCGCGGCGAGCGGCTCGCGGATGCGCCTCGCCAGCGTGAGGTGCGCCGCGAACGGCCGGGCGTCGACCGCGAAACCCGCCTCCCGGACCCGCCGCGCCAGCCCCGCCTGCAACGCCATGAGCCCGGGCGGAGCCTCGCGGCAGCCCGCCCAAGCCACTGCCGCCCGCGCGAACGCGCCTAGCTCGTCGAGCACGAGAACGAAGCTTGCCTCCCCGCCGGGACGGGCGGCCTCGCGCAACGCCGGGATCGCGCGCGGGTCGACCTCCCCCAGGAAGACGAGCGTGAGGTGCAGGTTCGCCCCGGGGACGGGACGCCCGCCGCAACGGCGCGCGACCTGCTTCGCCCTCGCCGAGAGCTCGTCCCGCGCGGCCTCGTCCGGCCACAGCGCGAAGAAGAGGCGGGCCATGACCGCTAGAGGAGGAAGACGGTCGCGAGGCCCAGGAAGATGAAGAAGCCCATGCTGTCCGTCACGAAGGTGAGGAACACGCTCGAGCCGATGGCCGGGTCGCGCCCGAAGCGCTCCATCGCGAGGGGGATGAAAAGCCCGGTCAGCGCCGCGACGACGAGGTTGAGCATCATGGCGAGCGCCATCACCCCGCCGAGGGCGACGTTGCGGTACAGCAGCCAGGCCACGATGCCCAGGACGCTTCCCCAAAGCGCCCCGTTCAGCACGCCGATGCCGAGTTCCTTGGCCAGGAGCCGCCGGGCGTTGGCCGCGCTCACCTGGTCGAGGGCCAGCGCGCGCACGATGAGCGTGCTCGTCTGGTTGCCGGAGTTGCCGCCGATGCCGGCCACGATGGGCATGAGGGCCGCCAGCGCCGCCAGCTTCTCGATGGAGCCCTCGAACGCCCCGACGACCCGGGAGGCGACGAACGCCGTGCACAGGTTGAGCGCCAGCCAGGGACCGCGGTTCTTCGCGGACAGCCAGACCGAGGAGAAGAGATCCTCCTCCTCGCGCAGGCCGACCTTGGCGAGTTCCTGCGACTCCTGGCGCTCGCGCACGAAGTCGAGCACCGCGTCGACGGTCAGCCGGGCGATCACGCGGCCGTCGGCGGAGACGACGGGGGCGCAGACCAGGTCGTAGCGCTCGAAGGCCTTGGCGGCCTCCTCGGCCTCGCTGTCGGGGGAGAAGGAGACGACGTCGCGGTCGATGAGGGTGGCGACCTCGATCTCCGGATCGCTCACCAGGAGGCGCTTGAGCGGGAGGATCCCGCGCAGGTGGTCGTCGCGGTCGACCACGAAGAGGGCGTCGGTCTGCCCGGGGAGCTCGTCGTAGCGGCGCAGGTAGCGAAGCGCCACCTCGCAGGTCACGTCCTCCCGGATGCTCACCACCTCGAAGTCCATGAGGGCGCCCACGCTTCCCTCGGGATAGGACAGGGCCGACTGCAGCTGGGCGCGCTCGTGGACGTCCTGGGCCTCGATGATGTCCTGGACCACGTCCACGGGCAGGTCGGGCGCGAGGTCGGCGATCTCGTCGGCATCCAGGTTCTGGGCCGCCGCCACGATCTCCGCGGAGTCCATGTCCGCGAGCAGCGTGTCGCGGACGCCGTCCGAGACCTCGAGCAGGATCTCGCCGTCCCGGTCGCTTCGCACCAGCCCCCAGACGACGAGGCGCTCCTCGAGCGGAAGGCCCTCGAGGATGAAGGCCACGTCGGCGGGGTGCAGCCCGTCGAGGCGCTTCTGCAGCTCGGCGAGGCTCTGCTCGTGGACGATGGACTCGACGAGCCCCCGCTTCTCCCCGTCGCCTTCCTGGCGACGGACGAACTCCTCCACCAGGCGCTGCTGGGCAAGGAGCCTCGTCACCGCGTCGAGGTGTTCCTGCGGCGTGGCGGAGCGCGGCTTGTCGGTGGAGAGGGTCATCGGGGATCGGCTCGCGGGCCCGGGCGGCCCGCCGGTATTCTAGGCCGCCCACCCTCGCGCCGTCGCCCTCGCGCGCGGATTATTTTCCCGTCCCGCTAGGGAACTTCCGCCGCACCCATGCGCGCGAGGATGATCTGGGTCTTCCGCTCGAGCCAGGGCGTGGAGCGGTTGCGGTCGTAGAAGCGCGGGCTGGGCACCATGGCCGCCAGGCGCGCGGCCTGCGCGGGCGAGAGCGCGGCGGCGCTCGTGCCGAAGTAGTGGCGCGCCGCGGCCTCGGCGCCGAAGACGCCGTCTCCCCACTCGATCACGTTGAGGTAGATCTCCAGGATGCGCCGCTTGTCCATGACGCTCTCGAGCATCACGGTGATCATCGCCTCCTGGGCCTTGCGCCAGGGCGTGCGGCTGCCCGACAGGAAGAGGTTCTTGGCGAGCTGCTGCGAGATGGTGGAGCCGCCGGCCACCACCTTGCCGCGGCGCTGGTTCTTCTCCCAGGCCTTCTGCATCGCCTCCCAGTCGAAGCCCTCGTGGTCGGCGAACTTCGCGTCCTCCGCCGCGATGACGGCGCGCTTCAGGGCGGGCGAGATGCGCGCGTAGGGGACCCACTGCTGGCGCAGCCTCGCGTCGGGCTTCCTCTCGCGCAGGCGCTCCAGGCTCTGCTCCATGAAGGCGGTGGTCGCCGGATCGTGCGTGCGCCACCAGGCGAGGCGCGCGAGGATGGACAGCTCGTAGGCCACGAAGATCGCGGCGGCGGCGAGCGCGGCCCAGCCGGCCAGGCGTGCCAGCCGCTTCACGCGGCGCGCAGGGCGGCGATGACGCCCGCCGTCTCCGGCCTCTTCCCCCGCCACAGGTGGAACGATTCGGCCGCCTGCTCGACGAGCATGCCCAGCCCGTCGCTCGCCCTCGCCCCGGCGGCGCGCGCGCGGTCGAGGAACGCCCTCGCCGCCGCCCCGTAGGCCATGTCGTAGGCGGTCGCGCCGGGGGCGAAGACTTCCGCGGGAAGCTCGAGCGTCTCGCCATGCGTGGACGAGGACGTGGCGTTCACCACGAGGTCGAATCCGCGGCCCATGTCGGCGAAGCCCGCGGAGCGCACCGGCCCGCTGGCCTCGAAGGCCCGCGAGAGCTCCTCCGCCCGGGCTCGCGTGCGGTTGGCGATCACGAGCAGCGCGGGACCGAGAGCGAGCAGCGGGCCCACGACGCCGCGCGCCGCGCCTCCCGCGCCGACGAGGAGGATGCGCGATCCCGCGAGCGCGAGCCCGAGGTTGGCGGTGAGGTCGCGCACGAGTCCCGCCCCGTCGGTGTTGTCGCCCAGGACGAGGCCGTCGCGCGCGGCGAGCGTGTTCACCGCGCCCGCCTGCGTCGCCCGCGGCGTTCGCTCCTGCGCGAAGTCGAAGGCGTCGACCTTGAACGGCAGCGTCACGTTGGCGCCTCGGCCGCCGGAGGCGAAGAACTCGCGCGCGGCGCGGGCGAAGTCCCCCGGTTCGACGAGAAGGCGCTCGTAGACGAGCGTCTCGCCAGTGGCACGGGCGAAGCGCGCGTGGATCTCGGGAGAGCGCGAATGCGCGACGGGGTTTCCGATGACGACGTAGCGATCCATGGTGGCGGGGCGGATCCGGATTGCCGGCCGGAGGCCGGCCGCGAGGCCCGCCGCCATGATAGCCGCCGGCGGGTGATGGCCGCGAATCCTATATATAGTGACCGGTTCGGGAGGCGGTTCCGAAGGCCAATTGCACAATTTTGGTGCGCGAGTAAGCTGGATGCACCATGAGTGTGCAACTTGCCGCGCGTATCCGGTGCAGGCCATTTGAAATCAATGGCTTGCATGGTGGTTCGCGTGGCACGCTTTCTGCTATTCCACGGATTCCAAGCATCCATCAACCCGATCCATTCCCCATTCTGGGGCGTCACACCTCAATCAGGAGAACGAGTCATGGCAGCGGCCGATGTCTTCAAGATGATCAAGGAAAACGAGGTCAAGTTCGTGGACCTGCGCTTCACCGACACGAAGGGCAAGGAGCAGCACGTCACCGTGCCCGCGAAGTCCTTCGGCGAGGACAAGCTCACCGACGGGCATGCCTTCGACGGCTCCTCGATCGCGGGCTGGAAGGGCATCGAGGCCTCCGACATGCTGCTCATGCCGGACCCGGATTCCGCGCGCATGGACCCGTTCATGGACGAGCCCACCCTCAACCTCTCCTGCGACGTCGTCGAGCCCTCGACCGGCAAGGGCTACGAGCGCGACCCGCGGTCCATCGCCAAGAAGGCGGAGGCCTACCTCAAGTCGACCGGCCTGGGCGACACGGCGTACTTCGGCCCGGAGCCCGAGTTCTTCATCTTCGACGCGGTGGAGTGGAAGGTCGACATGTCGGGCAGCTCCGTGAAGATCTTCTCCGAGGAGGCCCCCTGGTCCACCGACGAGAAGTTCGAAGGCGGCAACCTCGGTCACCGTCCGCCGGTGAAGGGCGGCTACTTCCCGGTGCCCCCCGTCGACTCGCTCCAGGACATCCGCTCCGCGATGTGCCTCGCGCTCGAGGAGCAGGGTGTCGAGGTGGAGGTGCACCACCACGAGGTCGCCGCTCCCGGGCAGTGCGAGATCGGCACGAAGTTCTCGACGCTCGTGAAGCGCGCCGACTGGCTGCAGATCCTCAAGTACACGGTGTGGAACGTCGCGCGCAGCTACGGCAAGACGGCGACCTTCATGCCCAAGCCCGTCGTGGGCGACAACGGCTCGGGCATGCACGTGCACCAGTCGGTGTGGAAGGGCGGCCAGAACCTGTTCGCCGGGGACGGCTACGCGGGTCTCTCCGAATTCGCGCTTTTCTACATCGGCGGCGTGATCAAGCACGCGAAGGCGCTCAACGCCATCACCAACCCCGGCACGAATTCGTACAAGCGCCTGGTGCCCGGCTTCGAGGCGCCCATCAACCTCGCCTACTCCGCGCGCAACCGCTCGGCCTCCTGCCGCATCCCGTTCGTCTCCAGCCCGAAGGGCCGGCGCGTCGAGGTTCGCTTCCCGGATCCCACGGCGAACCCCTACCTCTGCTTCGCCGCCCTGCTGATGGCGGGACTGGACGGGGTGCAGAACAAGATCCACCCCGGCGACCCGCTCGACAAGAACCTCTACGACCTCGAGCCCGAGGAGGCCGCGAAGGTGCCGCACCCCTGCGCCTCCCTCGACGAGGCGCTGGTGAGCCTCGACAAGGATCGCGAGTTCCTCACCCGCGGCGGCGTTTTCACCAACGACATGATCGACGCCTACATCGCGCTCAAGTACGAGGAGGTGCAGCGCTTCCGCATGACCACGCACCCGGTCGAGTTCGACATGTACTACTCGGCCTGACGCGAGCTGGAGCCCGGTGCCGGAAGGAAGAGGGGCGGCCCCGTCCGCCCCTTTTTCGTTTCCATGCCCGGCCGGCCTTGTGGTCCGCCGCCGGCCCGACCACAAGGTATGGGGCATTTTCGGCCTAGGTCCTTGATCTCGTTGACTTTCAAGATGAGCACTCCCTATCCTGACAATCCCCTGTCGCGCGTGGGAGTGCGTGATGAAGACGCTCTGGATCGGTGTCGCGGTGAGCCTCGCCTCGCCGCTTGCGGTGGCGCAAACGACCATCTACAAGCACGTCGACGAGAACGGCCGCGTGACCTACACCAACCGGCCGATGAAGGGCGCGATCGTCCTGGACCTCGAGCCGATCAGCACGATCCCGGGCCTCGGCTCGCCGACGGCGAGCGCCCCGGAGCGGACCTCCGCGAAATCCGCGGACAAGCCCGCCGCGAAGCCCGCGGTGGCCATCGTGACCCCGAAGGGAGTTCCTTCGGCTGGCGCCGGCAACGGGCCGACGACGGTCGCCTCCGTGGACCGCGAGACGCAGAAGAGCCGCGACGACGTGCGCAGGCGCATCCTCCAGGAGGAGCTCGCGCAGGAGGAGAAGTCCCTCGCGGAGACGCGCAGCGCCCTCATGCAGGAGCGGCAGAACCCGACGCTCATCTCCGCGGTGCGCGTCGCCCAGGAAGCCACCGACCCGACGCCCGCGCAGCAGGCCGAGATGCGCGCGGCGATCGACCGTGCCTCCGGACGCATCCGGGGGCTGCAGGCCACCGCCGCCGAGCAGGAAAAGAACATCGAGGCGATCAAGAAAGAGCTCGGCGCGCTGAAGCCCTAGCCTCGCGCAGTCTCCCCTTCCGGCAATCCCCTTCTGCCGACGCGCCAGCGCGCTTCGCTGGCGCGGCCATTGCTGCCCGTCCCGGCGGCGCGCGCGCATGACGGCGAGCTTCCCGGGCCTCGAGCTCCTCGCGACCGCCGTGCTCATGCTCGACGATCGCCTCCAGGTCACCTACGCCAACCCCGCCGCCGAGACGCTGCTCGCGCACGGGCGCAAGCACCTCATCGGCACGCCGCTCGCGCGCGTGCTGCCCGGCAACGAGCGCTTCCTCGCCCGCCTCGCGCAGGCGGTGGCCGACGACGCCGGCTTCAACGAGAACGAGCTCGCCCTCGAGCTCGCCGGCCAGGGCGTCACGGTGCATTGCGTGGCCGTTCCCGTCGAGGAGGACGGGGCGCGGCTGCTCATCGAGCTGCGCGAACTCGACCAGCAGATCCGCATCGCCCGCGAGGCAAAGCTCCTCGAGCAGCAGCAGGCCAACCGGGAGCTGATCCGCAACCTCGCCCACGAGATCAAGAATCCCCTGGGCGGCATCCGCGGCGCGGCGCAGCTCCTCGAGCGCGAGCTGCCCGACGCGGACCTGCGCGAGTTCACGCAGGTGATCGTGAAGGAGACCGACCGCCTGCAGTCGCTCATGAACCGCATGCTCACGCCGCACCGGCTGCCGCAGATCGAGATGCTCAACGTGCACGAGGTGATGGAGCGCGTGCGCACGCTGCTGCTCGCGGAATATCCGCAGGGCCTCGCCGTCCGGCGCGACTACGACGTGAGCCTGCCGGACCTCCCCGGCGACAAGGAAAGCCTCATCCAGGCCATCCTCAACGTGGCGAGGAACGCGGCCCAGGCGATGTCCGGGCGCGGCGAGATCGCCTTCCGCACCCGCATCGCCCGCCAGGCGACGATCGCCAGGGCGCGCTACCGCCACGCGATCTCCATCGAGATCGAGGACAACGGCCCCGGCGTGCCCGAGGAGCTCGCCGGGAAGATCTTCTTCCCCCTGGTGAGCGGCCGCGACGGCGGCTCCGGGCTGGGGCTCTCGCTCGCCCAGAACTACGTCCACCAGCACCACGGGCTCATCGAGTTCGAGAGCGTGCCGGGACGGACCTGCTTCAGGATCCTCCTCCCCGTCCGCAACGCGGCCGAAGCCGGGCTCGCCCGCCACTGACATGGAAAACGACCCCATGAATCCCGTCTGGATCATCGACGACGACCGCTCGATCCGCTGGGTCTTCGAGAAGGCGCTCGCGCGCGAGGGCATCGGCTTTCGCACCTTCGGCTCTGCCCGGGAGGCCCTCGAGCTCCTCGACGAGGAGTCCCCGCAGGTCGTCGTGTGCGACATCCGCATGCCCGGCCTCACGGGCCTGGAGTTCATGCAGACGCTCAAGGAGCGCCTGCCGGCCACGCCCGTCATCGTGATGACGGCCTACTCGGACCTCGAGAGCGCGGTGGCCGCCTTCCAGGGCGGCGCCTTCGAGTACCTGCCCAAGCCCTTCGACGTCGACCACGCGGTGGAGCTCGTGCGCCGGGCCCTCGACGAGGGCCGGCGGCGATTCGAGGCGCCCCCGGAGGGCGGGGAGACGCCCGAGATCCTCGGCCAGGCCCCGGCGATGCAGGAGGTCTTCCGCGCCATCGGCCGGCTCTCGCAGTCGCACGCGACCGTGCTCATCACCGGCGAGTCGGGAACGGGCAAGGAGCTCGTGGCGCGCGCCCTGCACCGCCACAGCCCGCGCGCGGCCCGGGCCTTCATCGCCATCAACACCGCGGCCATCCCCAAGGACCTGCTCGAGAGCGAGCTCTTCGGGCACGAGCGCGGCGCCTTCACCGGGGCGCAGGCCATGCGCCGCGGCCGCTTCGAGCAGGCCGAGGGCGGCACCCTCTTCCTCGACGAGATCGGCGACATGCCGCCCGACCTGCAGACGCGGCTGCTGCGCGTGCTCTCCGACGGGCAGTTCTACCGCGTGGGCGGCCACACGCCGATCACGGCCAACGTGCGCGTGATCGCCGCCACCCACCAGGACCTCGAGGCGCGCGTGCGCCAGGGCCTGTTCCGCGAGGACCTCTTCCACCGCCTGAACGTGATCCGGCTGCGGCTGCCGAGTCTGCGCGAGCGCCGCGAGGACATCCCCGCGCTCGCCCGCCACTTCCTCGCCAAGAGCGCGCGCGAGCTGGGCGTGGACGGCAAGCGCCTCACCGACGCCGCCGTGCAGTTCCTCTCCACGCGCGAGTTCCCCGGCAACGTGCGCCAGCTCGAGAACCTCTGCCACTGGCTGACGGTCATGGCCCCCGGCCAGGTCGTGGACGTGGCGGACCTGCCGCCCGAGGTGCGCGGGGAGGTGCCCGCCGGCGCCGCCCCGGGCGAGGGCGACTGGCGCGCCGCGCTGGAGCGCGAGGTAACCGCGCGACTGGCCCGCGGCGAGACCGGGATCGCCGAGGCCCTCACGCGCGACTTCGAGACCGCGCTCATCACGCAGGCGCTGGCCCACACGGGGGGACGGCGAATCGAGGCCGCGGGCCTGCTGGGCATCGGGCGCAACACCCTCACCCGCAAGGTCCAGGAACTGCGGATCGACGCGAAGGAGTGAGCTCAGCGCCGCGCGAAGCGGCGGGCGAACTCGGGGGCGGGCAGCGCGGGGCTCGCGAAGAAGCCCTGGTACTCGTCGCAGCCCAGCGCGCGCAGGCTCTCGAACTGCGAGGCCGTCTCCACGCCCTCGGCGACCACCGCGAGCTTCAGGGAGTGGGCCATCGCGATGATGGCGCGCACGATGGCCTCGTCGTTCGCGTCCAGGCCGATGTCGCGCACGAAAGAGCTGTCGATCTTGATCGCGTCCACCGGCAGCCTCTTGAGGTAGGAGAGCGAAGAGTAGCCGGTGCCGAAGTCGTCGATCGAGATGCCCACGCCCATCTCCCCGAGCCGGTCCAGGAGCGCGGCCTTCTCCCCCAGGTTCTGCATGAGGATGCTCTCCGTGAGCTCGAGCTCGAGGCAGGCCGGCTCGACGCCGGCGCGCGAGAGCGCGCCCCCCACCGCGCGCAGGAGCCGCTCGCCGTCGGCCAGCTGGCCGACCGACAGGTTCACCGAGATCCGGAAGTCCCTGCCGAGGACCGCCTGCCACTCGCGAAGCTGCAGGCAGGCGCGCTCGAGCACCCACTCCCCGATGGGCACGATGAGGCCGGAGTCCTCGGCCACGTCGATGAACTTCTCCGGGTCCAGCAGGCCGCGGCGCGGGTGCGACCAGCGCACCAGCGCCTCCACGCCCGTGAGGGCGCCGTCGGACATGCGCACGCGCGGCTGGAAGTGCAGCACCAGCTCGTTGCGGCGGAGTGCCAGGCGCAGGTAGTTCTCGATGGACAGGCGCTCCTGGGCGCGCAGGTTCATCTCGCCGGAGAAGAAGCGGTAGTTGTTGCGTCCCTTCTCCTTCGCGTAGTACATCGCGACGTCGGCGTGCTTCATGAGCGTGGCGCTGTCGCGCCCGTCGGCGGGGTAGAGGCTGATGCCGATGGAGCAGGAGGTGTTCAGGTGGTGCGGCCCGATGAGCATGGGCTCGGCCATCGCCGCGATCATCTTCTCGGCGACCTGCTGCGCCCCCTCGTCGTCGGTTCCCCGCAGGTTCTCGAGGATCACCGCGAACTCGTCGCCGCCCAGGCGCGCCACGGTGTCGGAGGCGCGCACGCAGGCCGCCAGGCGCGAGGCCACGCCCTTGAGCAGCTCGTCGCCCACGTCGTGGCCCAGGGAGTCGTTGATGGTCTTGAAGCGGTCGAGGTCGATGAACATGAACGCGAAGCCCGTCCGGTTGCGCGCGGCGTTCACGACGGCCTGCTCGAGACGGTCGTGCAGCAGCACCCTGTTGGGCAGTCCCGTGAGCCCGTCGCGGGTGGCGAGGTACTCGGCGCGCTCCTCGGCCTCCTTGCGCTTGGTCACGTTGGCGGAGGTGCCCGTCATGCGAAGCGCCCGGCCGCCCTCCCCGCGCTGCGTGACCCTGCCGCGCGCGTGCACCCAGACCCACTCGCCCGAGGCGTGGCGCACCCGGTACTCGCACTCGAACTCGTCGCTCACGCCCTGGACGGCGTTGGCCACCGCCGCGGCGTGCAGCTGCGCGTCGTCCGGATGGATGGCGGCGTTCGCATCGTCCCAGTCGACCGTGGTCTCGCGGCCGCGCGTGCCGAGGATCCCGCCCCAGCTCTTGTCGAAGAAGATGCGGTTGGAGCGCAGGTCCCAGTCCCAGAGTGCCAGCCGGGAGCCGGCGAGCGCCAGGTCGAGGCGCTCCTTGGCCCGCAGCGTCTGCTCCTCGGCGCGCTTGGCTTCGGAGATGTCGCGGCCGAAGGCCATGACGCAGTTCTGGCCGCCCAGGCGAAGGGGCCGGCCCGTGAAGAGGTACGGCCGCGCATGCCCGGCCTTGTCGACGATGCCAGCCTCGACGGTCACCTCGCGCGCCTCGTCGGCCACGGCGCGGATGGCGGCCTCGACCGCCGCGCGGTCCGGCGGCGCGATGAAGTCGAGGGGGCCCATGGCCGCGATCTCGCGGTCGGCGTAGCCGGTCACCGCCTGCGTGCGCGCGTTCCAGCGCAGCATCTCGCCCGTGCGCGAGAAGACCAGGAACGCGCCGGGGAGGCTCTGGATCACGGCGTCGGAGAACTCGCGCTCGCGCGCGAGCTGCTCGTGCAGCGCGTCGGAGGGCGCACCATCGACGCAGACAACCGGCGGCGGTGCCGCCAGGCGCGCTTCCAGCCGCGCCATGGCGAGGACGGCGAGGTTCTCGAGCGCGGTGCGAGCGGTGGGTTCGAGACGACGCGGCACGCGGTCGGCCACCGCGAGGACGCCCACCGCGTGGCCATCCCCGGTCACGAGCGGCACGGTGCACAGAAAGCGCAGCTTCGGCTCCCCGGATACGAGCGGGTGAGAGCGAAGCTCGCCTGCCGCCGCGTCCTCGACGACGCGCGTGGCGGGCGGGACACCGGCCGTGCCGGCGATGCGGCGCGCGCCGGCGAGCTCGGCGAAGCCGATCCCCACGCCGGCCTTCACCCATTCGCGCCCGCCGTCGTCGAAGGCGAGCCAGGCCATGGGCACGCGCGCCGCCTCCTGCGCGCGGCGCGCGAGGTCGTCGAAGGCGGCCTCCGGGGGCGTGCCGAGGATCCGGTAGGCCGCCAGGCGCGCGAGCCTCTCCTCCTCCCGGACCGACAGGCGAGTGGCCAAGGCGGGCCTCAGGTCCCGATCTCGCAGACCACCGGCGCGTGGTCCGAGGGGCGCTCCAGCTTCCTGGGCTCGACGTCGATGGAGCAGGACCGGCAGCGCGAGGCGAGCGCGCGCGTGAGCAGGATGTGGTCGATGCGAAGCCCCAGATTGCGGCGGAACGCCGCCATGCGGTAGTCCCACCAGGTGTAGGACTTCTCCGGCTGCTCGAAGAGGCGGAAGGCATCCGCGAGCCCCAGGCCGAGGAGAGCGCGCAGCGCCTCGCGCTCCGGATCGCTCACCAGCACCTGCCCGCGCCAGGCGTCGGGATCGTGCACGTCGCGGTCCTCGGGGGCCACGTTGAAGTCGCCCAGCACGGCGAGCGGCCGGTCGCCGGCCATCTCGGTCGCGAGCCACGCCGCGAGCGCGGCGAACCAGCGCAGCTTGTAGTCGTACTTCTCCGAGCCGACGCTCTGCCCGTTCGGGCAATAGACGCTCACCACCCGCACGCCGCCCACGTCGGCGGCTATCACGCGCTTCTGCAGGTCGGCGAACCCGGGGATGCCGCGCGTGATCGCGGCCGGCTCCTCGCGCGCGAGGATCGCCACCCCGTTGTAGGTCTTCTGGCCGTCGTGCACCCAGCGGTAGCCCGCGGCCTCGATGGCCGCGGCCGGGAAGGCCGCGTCCTCGCACTTCGTCTCCTGCAGGCAGAGGGCGTCCGGGGCGCGGCGCGCGAGGAACTCCAGCAGGTGCGGCAGGCGCACCTTGAGGGAGTTCACGTTCCAGGTGGCGAGCTTCACGGCCGGTCGTCCTCCCCGAAGGCCGGCGGCGATCGCGCGCGCTACTTCGGCGTGGCGGCCGTGTCCGGCGCGGGGGGTGCGGGCGGCGTCTGGGCCTTCTGGGGCGGCGCCGGCGGGCGCGGGGGCACCTGGCCCGGCAGCGCGGTGCGCGGGTAGCCTGCGCCGTCGAGGGCGGAGTGCCACGCGCCTTCCTCGTACCCCTTCACCTTGGCCGAGCCCACGGTGAGGACCGGGACATCGGCCGCGCCCACCAGCTTCTTGAGCGTCTCGGCGTCCTCGGCGTTCGCCTGCGCGTCGCGCTCGCTGAAGGGAATGCCGCGC
>JAHCLE010000074.1 GCA_026125445.1 Burkholderiales bacterium | reverse complement strand
AGTGCTGAAGTGGATCGTCGAGCGCGTGGAGGGCCTCGCGGACGCCGAGCGCACCGCCTGGGGCTACGTGCCGCGCCACAAGGACATCGACTGGAAGGGCCTCGAGGGCTTCGCCGCCGAGAAATACCTCGCCATCTCCGCCATCGACAAGTCGATGTGGAAGCAGGAGATGCCGCTTCATCGCGAGTTCTTCGACAAGCTCGGCTCGCGCCTGCCGGCGGTGATGAGGAAGCGCTACGAGGCGCTCGCGGGCTCGCTGGGCTGAACGCCGCGGCGAGCGTGCCTTGAACCTCGCCGACCTGGAGACGCCCCGCCTCGTCCTCGACGCGGACCGCATGGAGGCGAACGTCGCGCGCCTGAAGGGGCGCCTCGCCTCGCTGGGCGTGCGCCTTCGCCCGCACGTGAAGACCTGCAAGTCGATCGAGGTCGCGCGCGGCCTGATGGCCTCTCCCGCGGGCCCCATCACGGTCTCCACGCTCAAGGAGGCCGAGCAGTTCCTGGCGCACGGCGTCACCGACATCCTCTATGCCGTGGGCATCGCGCCCGGCAAGCTCGACCACGTGATCGACCTCCGAGGCCGGGGCGCGGACCTCGCGGTGGTCGTGGACAGCGTCGAGGCCGCGAAGGCGGTCGCCGAACGCGGCGCCGGCATCCCGGCCCTCATCGAGATCGACTGCGACGGGCACCGCGCGGGCGTGAAGCCCGGCGACCCCGTGCTGCTCGACATCGCCAAGGCGCTCGCCCGGGGCGCGCAGCCGCGCGGCGTGATGACGCACGCGGGCGACTCCTACAACTGCCGCTCCACGGAGGCCATCGCCGACATGGCGGAGAAGGAGCGCGGCGCCGTGGTGAGGAGCGCGGCGCTGCTTCGCTCCGCGGGCTACGCCAGCCCCGTGGTGAGCGTGGGCTCCACCCCCACGGCCACCTTCGCCCGCAGCCTCGAGGGCGTCACGGAGGTGCGCGCCGGCGTCTTCGTATTCCACGACCTCGTGATGGCCGGGCTCGGCGTTTGCCGGGTCGAGGACATCGCGATCTCGGTGCTCGCCACCGTCATCGGCCACCAGCGCGAGAAGGGCTGGATCGTCACCGACGGCGGCTGGATGGCCCTTTCGCGCGACCGCGGCACCGCGAAGCAGGCCGTGGACCAGGGCTACGGCCTGGTGTGCGACGAAGCCGGCCGCGCGATCGGCGACCTCGTCGTGTCCGACGCCAACCAGGAGCACGGCATCGTCAGCCGCCGGGGCGGCGGGGAGCTCGACCTCGCGCCGTATCCCGTCGGAACCCGGCTTCGCATCCTTCCCAACCACGCCTGCGCCACGGCGGCGCAGCACGATGCCTACCACGTCGTGAGGGGCGGCACCGAGGTCGTCGACCGGTGGCCGCGCTTCGGCGGCTGGTAGCGGAGAAAAGCGCCATGAGGACTCTCGACTTCCTGAACGCCCCGGGGCTGCCGAAGCCCGCCGGCCACTACTCGCACGCCGTGGTCCACGGCGGCATCGCCTATCTCGCGGGCCAGCTTCCGCACGTCCCCGGCCAGCCGGAGCGCAAGCCCGGCACGATCGAGGAGCAGACGCGGCAGGTGCTCTCCAACATCGACCAGGTGCTCGCCGCCTGCGGCTCGCGGCGCGACCGGGTGCTGCGCTGCACGGTGTACGTATCGGACATCTCGCACTGGCCGGCCGTGAACAAGGTGTACGCGGAATTCTTCGGCGACCACCGCCCGGCGCGCGCCGTGGTGCCCGTGCGCGAGCTGCACCACGGCTACGCGATCGAGGTCGAAGTCACGGCGGCGGTGGACTGACCGTGGGCGCCATCGACGCCGCCGTCCGCGACCGCGCCGGGGAGCTGGTCGCCACCCTGCTGGAATCCGTGCGCATCCCCTCGGTGAGCCTCACCGGCGAGGGCATCGACCGGGCAGTCGAGTTTCTCGTGGGGCGCCTGGAGGGCTGGGGCTTCGAGGTGCAGGTCTTCCCCACCGCGAGCCAGCCCATCGTCTACGCCGAGATCGGGCCCAGGGACGCCGCCTTCACGTGGCTCACCTACGGCCACTACGACGTCTACCCGGCGGATGCCCTGGCCGATGGATGGAAGACCGACCCGTGGCAGCCCGTGGTGGACGGCGACCGCATCTGGGGCCGCGGCGCGGGCGACAACAAGGGCCAGCACCTGGCGCTCCTCAACGCCATCGCCCTCTACCGCGAGCTGCACGGGGAACTGCCCATCCGCATCAAGGTGATCCTCGAGGGCGACGAGGAGACCGGGAGCCGCCCGCTGCCGGAATTCGTCTCGATGCACCGCGACATGCTGCGCGCCGACCTCTGCTGCTATTCCGACGGGCCGATGTTCCCCAACGACCAGCCGGTGCTTCTGATGGGCGTGCGCGGCGTCCTGGGCCTGGAGTTCGCCGCCACCGGCGCGAAGCGCAACCTCCACTCCGGCAACTTCGGCGGCGTGGCGCCCAACCCGACGCTGGACCTCATCCACCTGCTCGCCGAGATGGTGGACCGCGAAGGGCGGCTCCTCGTGCCGGGCGCGGGCTATGCGGAGGTGACCGTGACGCCTGCCGAGGCGGCGGCGGTGGCCTCGCTCCCGCTCGACCGCGAAGGAGTGGTCGCGAGCATGGGGGTGGAGCCCACCGTGAAGGACGCGGCCGACTTCCACGAGCGCCTGATGCTTCGCCCCGCCTTCAACGTCTCGGGATTCGCCTCGGGCTACACCGGCAAGGGCCACAAGACGATCATCTTCAGGGAGGCGCTCGCCAAGGCCGACGTGCGGCTCGTGGGCGGCCAGGACCCGGCCGCGGTGCTGGAGGCCATGCGCCGCTTCGCGCGCGATCGCGGCTACGCCAACATCGAGATCCGCGAGCTCAAGGCCACGCCCGCCTCGCGCACCTCGCTGGACAGTCCTTTCGTGCCCGTCGTGAAGCGGGCGGTGGCGGCCGGCTTCGGCCGCGAGCCGCTCGTGGTGCCCAGCCTCGGCGGCACGACGCCCGACTTCGTATTCACGAAGCTCCTGGGCATGCCGTCCATCGTGGTGCCGCTCGCCCCCTACGACGAGAACAACCACGCGCCCAACGAGTCCACCAAGGTTTCCCTCTACCTCGCCGGCATCCGCTCCGGGATGCGGCTCATAGAGGCGCTGGGAAGCCACCGCCCGTGAAAGGGAAGCGGGGCCGGCATGGCCGGCCCCGCTCTTACTGCTCGCCTGCCGGATCCTCAGGCGATTGCGCTGCGCAACCTCGCTACCAGCGGTAGGTGTAGGTCAGCCCGCCGAAGACGATGTTCTGGTACTCCTTCGCGGTGACCGTGGTGTTGTCCGAGTAGAGGAACGAGTTCCCGTTCCACTCCCAGGTCCACTCGTTGAACTTGCTGCGGTCGACGCCGATCACGCCCCGGATGGAGGACTTCGCGTCGAGCGCGTAGTCGCCCGTCAGCTTGAAGCGCAGCAGGCGGTAGGTGACGTCCGGAAGCCCGCCGTAGGTGGCGAGGAACGCGATGTTCGCCGCGCTCGCGTTCTGGTCCATCTCCTGCTTGTACTTCAGGTCCTCGTTGAGGTAGGTGAAGTCGGCGACGATCTGCAGCTGGTCCGAGGCCCTGCCCTTCAGGCCCAGGCCGAAGGCGGTCGAGGAGTCCTCCACGTCGCCGTCGTAGCCCGTCGAGTGGCCGGACTTGCCCTCCTGCTTGCCCTTCGAGGCGTAGCCCGTGAGGCTCCAGTTGTCCGACACGCGGTAGGCGGCGTCGACGCTGAAGATGTTCATCCGCGTCTCGCGCAGGCCGTGCTCCGTGGGACCGGAGTACTTGTCCTTGCCGCCCTCGCCGTAGAGCTGCACCGACCACTGGTCGTTGGGCACCCAGCTCGCGAGGAACTTCACCTTGTCGCGCTTGCGGTCCTCGAAGACGAACGGGAAGATGCCCGTGCGGTTGTAGATGCAGTTGTTGATGGCGGGCGCGGGCGGCGGCACGCAGGCCGGGTCGTCGTTCGCCTCGATGACGCCGCGGCCCTGCGAAAGGCTCAGGGGCTTGAGCCAGGGCGAGTCGCCTTCACGCTTGCTGTAGGTGTAGGAGATGAAGCCCGTGATGTCCTCGGCCACGGCGCGCCGCAGCTCGACCCGGTAGCCCGTCTCCGAGGTCTTCTCGCGCAGCCCCGAGAGGCCGGCCACGCTGGAGGTCGGGGTGAATTCGCCGTGGTTCACGTCTTCCCAGTCGAAGGCGAGGACGGCGCGGTAGCCGTCGGCCAGGGCGTACCCGCCCTCGATCTTGCCGGTGATCCGCTTCTTGTCGGCCGGGCTGTTCGTGAAGGTGGTCGTCGCCGGGTTGCCCTCGACGTTGTAGTTGTCGACCGGGGTCTTGTCCTTCTTGTCCTCGTAGCGCACGTTGGCGAGCAGCGTGAGCTTCGGCATCGGACGCGCCGTGATGCCGAGCTGGGCCAGTGTCGTGTCCATCTCGGCGCCGGCGTTGCTCCTGCCCGAGGGCGCGGCGGTGAAGCCCGCGGAGGCGAAGTCCTCGTCCTGCGTGGCCTTCGTGTAGGCGTACTTGAAGGTCATCACCGTCGTCGGCGTGAAGCGGTAGTTGCCGTTCACGTAGAACTGGTGCGACTGGCTGTCGGGCGGCAGCGCCAGCGGCAGGGCGAGCGTCGCCCGCAGGCCCGCATCCAGCGTCTGCGCCACGCCCAGCGGGTTGTTGAGCGCGGTGGGGATGAAGGCCGGCGAGATGTTGCTGTTGCGGTTCTTGTAGTAGTTGCCGTAGTAGCCGCCGGTGACCAGCAGGTTGTCCTTGGCCCAGGTGAGCTTCGCCTCGGCTTGGTTGATGGTCGAGTCGACCGGCTCGGGCGAGAAGAGCAGCGCCCACTGCGCCTGGGTGGCGGTCGCGGCGCAGGTTCCCGCGGAGACCCAGCTCGCGCTGCAGGCGAAGCCGCGGCCGAACATGCGCGCGCCTTCCTTCTCCTCGCTCTTGAGGTTGGCCTCGAACTGCATCGCGCCGCCGAACCACGCGGCGCCGCCGAGGCTCACGGCCTTGCGCTTGGTGTCGAGGCTGATGTTCTCGCCCGTGCGCGGCGTGGCCAGGCGGCTGAAGCTCGGCGTCGTCGAGGTGAGGCCCGACCCGCCCGTGTTGATGGTGTACGGGCTGTAGCGGACGATCTCGCCGTAGTCGAGGGAGACCTTCCAGTCGCCGAGCTTGCGGGTGGTGGCGTTGAACTCGCGCGTGTCGAGGAAGAGGTTGCGGCCCTCGATGCTCGTCCAGCGCCCGCTGGCGGCGTCGCGGTTGATGTACAGGAAGTCGAGCAGCCCGTAGCCGTTGTCCTCGCGCAGGCCGTTGTAGATGCTGAAGCGCGCGCGGTCCTCGGGGTCGCCGCTCACGTAGGCGCCGCCCACGGTGACCGAGCTCTGCGGGGCCGATGCCTCCTGGGCCTGCACCTGCCCGATGACGGACAGGACGGCCAGGGCGATGGCGGTGTGGCTGAAGCGAAGACGTTGTTCAGACGTTTTCATGTTGGTCGCCCTTTCAGCGGAGCATGAACTGCGCGGGAGGATTGGTCGCGTTCGGGTTGTTGCCCCCGTGCACCTGCGTGTGGCAGTTGAGGCAGCCGCGTCCCTGGGTGATGTTCACGCCGTCCTTGCCGCCGGAGGTGGCGGTGCGCAGGTTGTTGCCCTGGCCGGTGACCTGGAGGACCTGGCCGCCGTGCGGGGTGTGGCAGGCGTGGCACAGGAACGGCTGGCGCATCTTGAGCAGGCTGTCGGCCACGGTGCCGTGCGGGTTGTGGCAGTTGCCGCAGTCTTCCTGCACCGGCTCGTGGTTGTGCACGAACGGCCCGCGCTTCTCGGCGTGGCACTGGTAGCAGGTCTCGACGATGGAGTCCTTCTTCACCAGCTTCGGTCCCACGGAGCCGTGGACGTTGTGGCAGTCGGAGCAGGCGACCTTGCCTTCCAGGATGGGGTGGCGCGACGGCCGGTTGAGCTCGGCGCGCTGCGTCTTGTGGCAGGCGAAGCAGGCCTCGGACTGGGTGAGCTTGGCGAGCACCTTGTCCTTGGCGGCGTGCACGGTGTGGCAGTTGGCGCAGGCCACGTCGCGCGACTGGTGCGTGCTGCCGGCCCAGTGGGAGCGCTTGCTGTCGCTCTTGTGGCAGGACATGCAGGCCGCGTTGCTGTCGTCGGCCGAGACGTTCTTCTTGCCCGGCGTCTTCATCGGCGCCTTGCCGCGCTTGGCCACGTGCTCGGAGGCGTCGCCGTGGCACGAGGAGCACTCGCCGGCGTTGGCCGCGCCGCGCACGTTGCCCTTCTGGCCGTGCACCGTCTTCGCGTAGGATGCCACCTCGTCCTCGTGGCACTTCACGCAGGAATCGGGCCCGGGCCCGGCCGCGACGGCATTTCCCGTGCCTGCGAGGAACAGCCCGAGGCTGCCCAACGCAGCCGCTGCAAGAATCCTGATTCGACGAGTGATCGCCACTGTCCCTCCCCGTTTTCGCGAAATGTCCATTGGTCGTTCGTGAACTTTCCGCGAGTATTGCGAATCAGGATTGACTCAGGTCAAAGCCTCCCGGAAATTGGGAACCGGCAGGGGGAGCTTGCCCGCCGCGCGCAAGCTGCCGTGACAGCATCGCGTAAGCTTCGCATCACCGACACGGGAATCATTCGCATGCAATACCGCAACCTCGGCCGCAGCAGCCTCAAGGTCTCGCCCCTCTGCCTGGGCACGATGATGTTCGGCGAGCGCACCGATTTCGCGGAGGCCTCGCGCATCGTGGCCGCGGCCCGCGAGGCCGGCGTGAACTTCGTCGACACCGCGGACGTGTACGCGAAGGGGGAGTCGGAGCGCATCGTCGGCCGGCTCATCGCCGCCGACCGCGATGCCTGGGTGCTCGCGACCAAGGTGGGCAATCCCATGGGCGAGGGCCCCAACGAGCGCGGAACGGGCCGCAAACGCCTCCTGCAGGCCATCGACCAGAGCCTGGAGCGCCTGGGCACCGACTACGTCGACATCTACTACCTGCACAAGGACTTTCCCGACGACAGCCTCGAGGAGACGGTCGCGGCCATGGGCGACATCGTGGCCTCGGGAAAGGCGCGCTACTTCGGGATTTCGAATTTCCGTGGGTGGCGCATCGCGGAGGTGGTGCGCCTGTGCGGCGAGCTGGGCGTGGGCAAGCCCGTGGTCTGCCAGCCCTACTACAACGCCATGAACCGCCAGCCGGAGGTGGACATCCTTCCCGCCTGCCACCACTACGGCATCGGCGTGGCGCCCTACAGCCCGCTCGCCCGCGGCGTGCTGGTGGGCAAGTACCGGCCCGGCGAGGAGCCCGCGCCGGACACGAGGGCCGGCCGCAAGGACCGCCGCATGATGCAGACGGAGTTCCGTCCCGAGTCGCTCGCCATCGCGCAGACGCTCAAGGCGCACGCGGAGAAGAAGGGCCTCACGGCCACCGACTTCGCCTTCAACTGGGTGCTCGCCAACCGCATCGTCACGAGCGTGATCGGCGGCCCGCGCACGCTGGGGCAGTGGCAGGGATACCTGGGCGCGCTGGGCAAGCCCTTCGACGCCGAGGATGAGGCGCTGGTCGACTCCCTCGTGCGGCCGGGGCACCCTTCCACGCCGGGCTACAACGACCCCAACTATCCGCTGACGGGGCGGCTGGTGCCCTGAGATGAGCGAGCCCGGTCCTCTCTCCGACCTGCGCAAGAGCTACGAGCTGGGCACCCTCGAGGACGAGGAGGCGGCCCGCGAGCCCCTGCTGCAGTTCCGTGCCTGGTTCGAGGACGCCCTCGCCCACGGCGTGCCTGAACCCAACGCGATGACCCTCTCCACGGTCGGCGGGGACGGGCGCCCGTCATCGCGCCCGGTGCTCCTGAAGGATTGCGACGAGCGCGGGGTCGTCTGGTACTGCAACTACGAAAGCCGAAAGGGGCGCGAGCTCGCCGCGCACCCCTTCGCCGCGCTGCAGTTCCACTGGGTCGAGCGCGAGCGCGTCGTGCGCATCGAGGGCCCCGTCGAGAAGGTCTCCGCCGAGGAGTCCGACGCCTATTTCGCCAGGCGCCCCCTCGCCCACCGCATAGGCGCCTGGGCCTCGCCGCAGAGCGAGGTCATCGAAGGGCGGGCCACCCTGGTCGCCCGCGCCGCGCAGTTCGGCCTGAAGTTCGGGCTGAATCCGCCGCGCCCGCCTCATTGGGGCGGCTATCGCCTGCGGCCCGATTGCTGGGAGTTCTGGCAGGGACGCGCCTCGCGGCTGCACGACCGCATCCGCTACCGCCTGCAGGACGGGCGCTGGGTGAAGGAGCGCCTCGCGCCCTGACCGGATCAGCCCCGCTCGGCGCCCACGACGCGGTTGCGGCCCGAGTGCTTGGCCTCGTAGAGCCGCGCGTCGGCCGCCGCGAAGACCTTGTCCCAGTCGGTGCCGTCGGCGGGCAGCTCCGCGATGCCGCCGCTCAGGGTCACCTCCAGCCGGGAGCCCTCGTGGATCATGGGCTGGGCGGCGACGGCCTCGCGCAGCCGGTCGGCCGCTTGCGCGGCGCCCCCGGACTGGTGCCCGCAGAGCAGCACCACGAATTCCTCGCCGCCCAGCCGGCCGAGAACGTCCTCGGTGCGCTTGGCCTGCGCGAGCACCTTGCCCACGTGGCACAGCAGCGCATCCCCCACGAGGTGGCCGTGGGCGTCGTTCACTTCCTTGAAGCGGTCCATGTCGAGGACGGCGAGCGCGAGTCCCGTGCCGGTCCGCGACCACCTCGCCGCCTCCTCCTCGAAGCGCGCGAGGATGGCGCGCCGGTTGGCCAGCCCCGTGAGCGGATCGGTGAACGCCATGTGCGACATCGCCGCCTGCACCAGCCGGACCTCCACCCAGAAGAGCCCGAAGGCGGCCCCCACCCCCACCAGGATCTGGGCGATGGCGAAGGCGGAGACCACCACGTCGAGGCGGTCCCGGTCCACCGGCTCCACGAGCAGCGGCGGCATCGCGACGATGCGCGCCCACCACACCAGCACGGCGCTCGCCAGCACCATCGCCACGAACCGGGTGGGCCGGACGGCGTCGGGCTGCGGGTGCAGCAGGAGCATCGCCGTCCCGTAGGCGAAGAAGATCGTGGCGGTGACCGTGGGCGCGATGATGTTCACCGCCACGCTCGAGGGCATCGCGAAGTTGCCCGCCGCCAGCACCACGACGGTAGCCGCGACACCCGACAGCGACACCGGCATGTTCAGGCGCCGGTCGGTGTAGTGCAGCACCCCCTGGATGGTGAGCGCGGCCGAAAGCGAGATGAGCGAGTTGCCGAGGAAGTTCGCCACCGGCCTCGGGAACACGAGCCCGAGCGTGAAGGCGAGCCCGGCCGCGTACGCCAGGAGCCCCCAGCCCCACCAGCGCAGCGCCGGCGCCTCGCGCTCGCCGCGCGAGGCCGCCAGGCACAGCGCCCCCAGCAGCACGTGCACGCTGAGGAGGGCGAGGATGAGGAACTGGGCGCGCGCCATGGCGGGTGAGCGGCTTCCCGGGCCTCAGGCCGCCGCGACGACGAGGACCTCGATCCGGTAGGCCGGGTTGGCGAGCTTCGCCTCGATGGTGGCGCGCGCCGGCGTGTGCCCCGGCACCACCCAGCGTTCCCACACCGAATTCATGGCCGCGAAATCGCCCATGTCCGGCAGGAAGATCTGCGCCGAGAGGATCTTCGTCTTGTCGCTGCCGGCCTCGCCCAGCAGCCGGTCGATGGAGGCGAGCACCTCCTCGGTCTGGCCGATGATGTCCTTGGTCATGTCGGAGGCCACCTGGCCCGCGAGGTAGACGGTGCCGTGGTGCACCACCATCTCGGACAGGCGCTTGGCGACGTGGAATCGCTGGATCGTCATGGATGCTTCCTTTGCGTCGTGGAGAAAATCACTCGTCGAAGGTGCGAACGCGCGCGGCGAAGCCCGCCGCCGACAGGGCGGCGACGATCTCGCGCACGTGCTCGTGGTTCCGGGTCTTGAGGACCAGGTCCACCTCCGCGTTCTGCACCGCGAGCTGGGTGAAGGCGCGCTGGTGGTGGACTTCCTCGATGTTCGCGTTCTGCTCGGCGAGGCAGGCGGTCACCCGGGCGAGCGAGCCGGGGAGGTCTCGCACCTCGACCCGCACGCGCGCCAGCCGACCGGCGCGCACCATGCCGCGCTCGATGATCCCGGCGAGCACCAGGGGATCGATGTTGCCGCCGCAGAGCACCAGCCCCACGTGGCGGCCGCGCCAGCGCATCGGCTCGCGAAGGAGCGCGGCGAGGCTCGCCGCACCCGCCCCCTCCACGACCGTCTTCTCGATCTCGAGCAGCATCACGATGGCCTGCTCGATGTCCCCCTCGTCCACCAGCACGATGTCGGAGACGAGCCGTCGCACGATCTCGCGCGTGAGGAGGCCGGGCTCCTTCACCGCGATGCCCTCGGCGATGGTGGAGGCGCCGAACCGCGGCGTGGTGCCGGCGAGCGCGTGCACCATCGAGGGGAAGCGCTCCGTCTGCACGCCGACCACCTCGATCGAGGGCTTGAGCGCCTTCGCGGCCGTGGCCATGCCGCCGATGAGGCCGCCGCCGCCCACCGCGACGAGCAGGAGGTCGAGCTGCGGGTGGGTGCGCAGCATCTCGAGGGCGATGGTGCCCTGCCCCGCGATCACCTTCTCGTCGTCGTAGGGATGCACCAGGGTGAGGCCGCGGGCGCGCTCGAGCTCGAGCGCGTGCGCCTTGGCCTCGTCGAAGTTCTCGCCGTGCAGGATCACCTCGGCGCCGTGCTTGCGCGTGTGCTCGACCTTCACGAAGGGCGTGAAGCGCGGCATCACGATCACCGCCGGGATGCCCAGCCGCGCCGCGTGGTAGGCCACGCCCTGGGCATGGTTGCCCGCCGAGCAGGCGATGACGCCCTTCCTCGCCGCCGCGGCGTCCAGCGAGGCGAGCTTGTTGAGCGCCCCGCGCTCCTTGAAGGAGGCGGTGAACTGGTGGTTCTCGAACTTGAGGTAGACCTGCGCCCCGGTGATCTCCGACAGGGTGCGGGAGTGCAGGCAGGGGGTGTCCACCACCTGCCCCGCGAGGACGGCGGCGGCGGCGCGGACGTCGTCGATCGTGACCGTCATGGCGTCATTGTCCCCGATTTCGCCCGCGGGTGCGGACGCCTCACGGCCGGGTGAAGGCGAAGTCGACGGCGGGCTTGCGGCCGGAGATCAGGTCCGCGAGCGCCGCGCCGCTGCCGCAGGCCATCGTCCAGCCGAGCGTCCCATGCCCGGTGTTGAGCCACAGGTTCGGGATGCGGGTGGCGCCTACGAGGGGCACGTTGGAGGGTGTCGCGGGCCGAAGGCCCGCCCAGTACTGCGGCGCCGACCAGTCGGCCGCCTCCGGGAAGAATTCGCGGGCGCGCCGCACGAGCGCCTCGCAGCGGACGGGATTCAGGTCCGTGGACCAGCCGGCGAGCTCGGCGGTGCCGGCGATGCGAAGCCGCGAGCCCAGGCGCGAGATCACGATCCTGGCCTCGTCGTCCGTCAGGCTCACGCTCGGCGCCCGGGCCGGGTCGGCCACCGGCACCGTCGCCGAGTAGCCCTTGGCCGGATAGATCGGCAGCGCGATGCCCAGGGGCCGCGTGAGGAAGCCGCTGTAAGACCCCAGGGCGACGACGAAGGCGTCCCCGGCGATCGTCTCCTCGCCCGCGGGGCCCGCGACCACCACGCCCTTGATGCCCTCGGGCGTCCCGCGCAGCCCCCGGATCTCGCGCGACCAGAGGACCTCGACGCCCTTCTGCCTCGCGAGCTCCGCGAGGCGCGCGGTGAAGAGGTAGGCGTCCCCGGACTCGTCGGAGGGCGTGTAGGTGGCGCCCACGATGCGCGGCGCGGCGTGCGCGAGCGCGGGCTCGATCGCCACCGCCTCCTCGACCGTCTTCTCGGCGCGGTCCAGGCCGTGGCGCCGCATGAGGGCCGTGGCCTCGCGGGCGGCCTCGAGCTCGGCGCGGTCGGTGTAGTAGTGCAGGATCCCGCGCGTCGACTCGTCGTAGGCGATGCCGGTCTCGGCGCGCAGCTCGCGCAGCATCGCGCGCGAGTGGAAGGACATCGCGAGGATCTGCGCGATGTTCGCGCGCGTGCGCCAGGCGGGGCATTCGAGGAGGAAGCGAAGGCCCCAGGACCATTGCAGCGGGTCCATGCGCAGGCGGAAGAGCAGCGGCGCGTCCTCGCGCGCGAGCCACTTCACGATCCTGGCCGGCGCGCCGGGACTGGCCCACGGCTCCGCGTGGCAGACGGAGATCTGGCCGCCGTTGGCGAACGAGGTCTCGAGCCCGGGACCCTCGCGGCGATCGACGAGCGCCACCTCGTGGCCCGCGCGCGCGAGGTACCACGCGCTCGCGGTGCCGACCACGCCGGCGCCCAGCACGACGACTTTCATCGGTGGTTTCCAGACCCTGAAAAGGGCAAGGGGAGAAACGCGTTCGGCCCGCGCCTCTCCCCTTGCCCGCTTCTCCTCCCGGAGTGGCGCGGACTATAGGGAAATGCCCTAGACTTGTCAACGAATGAAGACCCGAATCTTCGCCGATCTCGCCGCCTTCGCGCGCGCCGCGTGCACGCACGCCTCGCACCTCGATCGCGAGGTGCCGCTGCTGCCCTTCTACGTGCGCGAGCAGCCCGTCGGGTGGCTCCGGCCGTCGTTCGCCGAGCTGCTGCGGCGCTGGCCGCACCACTTCGAGGTCACCTCGTCGTTCGTGACGCTGCGCGCGAGCCCCGACACCGTGCACGGGCGCACCGCCGCGATGGCGGAGGCGACCGTCGCCCTCGAGCGCGATGGCGTGATCCGCGGCTGGCGCGGCGAGCTGGTGAGCGTGTCCAACCACTACGCCGCGCCCGAGCTGCTGCGCGTGGAGAGGGCCGCCACGCGCCACTTCGGCATGATGGCCTACGGGGCGCACCTGAACGGCTTCACGCGCCGCCACGGCGAGCCCTGCCTGTGGATCGCGCGGCGCGCCGCGTCCAAGAGCGTGGACCCCGACCGCCTCGACAATCTCGTGGGCGGGCGAATCGCCTGCGGCTACACGGTGGACGAGACCATCCGCAAGGAGGCGTGGGAGGAGGCCGGCATCCCCGAGCCGCTGATGCGGGGCGTGGGCTGCGCGGGCGCCGTGCGGGTGGAGTACTCCGTGCCGGAGGGCCTGCACCGGGAGGTCATCTTCACGCACGACCTGTGGCTGCCCGAGGACTTCCGCCCGCAGAACCAGGACGGGGAAGTGGCGCGCCTCTACTGCCTCACCATCCCGGAGACGATCGAGGCGATCCTCGCCGGCGAGTTCACCCTGGACGCGGGCGCCGTCACCGTGGACGCGCTCCTGCGCAACGCCGTGCTGGCGCCCGAGGACCCGCTGTACCTCGAACTCCTGCGCCTGCTCAAGCCATGAGCGCGCCGACCTGCGCGCCGGTCGCCGACGAGCTCGAACTCATGCGCGAGCTGCTGCCCCTCGCGGGGGCGCGGGTGGCCGACATCGGCTGCGGCGCCGCGGCCCTGTCGCGACGGCTCCTCGCGGAGGCGGGGGCGCGCAGCGTGGCGGGTCTCGAGGTGGATGCCGGGCAGCACGCGAGAAACCTCGCCGCGGCCGCGACGCCGGGCCTCGCGTTCCACCTGGCCCCCGCCGACGCAATTCCGTTTCCCGACGCGAGCTTCGAGGTGGCGCTCATGCTCAAGTCGCTTCACCACGTGCCCGTGGAGCGCATGGACGCGGCCCTCGACGAGATCGCGCGCGTGCTCGCGCCCGGCGGATGGCTCTACGTCTCCGAGCCCGTCTTCGCCGGCGACTTCAACGAGGTGATGCGCGTCTTCCACGACGAGGAGCGCGTGCGCGCCGCGGCGCTCGCCGCGCTCCACCGCGCCGCCGCGCGCGGCCGGCTGCAGCCGGCGGGGGAGCGGCACTTCGACGCCCCGATCGCGTTCCGCGACTTCGAGGACTTCCTCGACCGCATGGTCCGCGTGACGCACACGGAGCTCGACCTGTCCGGCGGGAAGCTCGCGGAGGTGCGCCGCCGGTTCGAGGCGCACCTGGGGCCCGGCGGCGCGCGCTTCGAGCGCCCGATGCGCGCGAACCTCATGCGCCGCGGCACGCGATGACCGGGCTCGCCCTCGCGCTCGTCCTCGCCTCCGCGCTCGTGCACGCGAGCTGGAACTTCCTGCTCAAGAAGAGCGGCGGGGG
>JAHCLE010000073.1 GCA_026125445.1 Burkholderiales bacterium | reverse complement strand
GGACGTGGGCAAGGGGAGCAGCCAGGCGCTGCGCGCCCTCTCCGCGCAGGTCTGGATCACCGAGATCGACCCCATCTGCGCCCTGCAGGCGGCGATGGAGGGCTACCGCGTCGTCACGATGGAGGAGGCCTGCGACAAGGCCGACATCTTCGTCACCGCCACCGGCAACCTGCACGTCATCACGCACGAGCACATGAAGCGCATGAAGGACCAGGCGATCGTGTGCAACATCGGCCACTTCGACAACGAGATCGACGTCGCCTCCCTCAAGCAGTACCCGTGGGAGAACATCAAGCCGCAGGTCGACCACGTCATCTTCCCGGACGGCAAGCGCATCATCCTGCTCGCCGAGGGGCGGCTCGTGAACCTGGGCTGCGGCACGGGCCACCCGAGCTACGTGATGAGCTCGTCCTTCGCCAACCAGACCCTCGCGCAGATCGAGCTCTTCACGCGCACCGAGAAGTACCCGGTGGGCGTGTACGTGCTGCCCAAGCACCTCGACGAGAAGGTGGCGCGGCTGCAGCTCTCGAAGCTGGGCGCGAGGCTCACCACCCTCACCGACGAGCAGGCGCGCTACATCGGCGTGACGAAGGAAGGCCCCTACAAGGCCGACCAGTACCGCTACTAGGCACGGATCCCCGGGGCGCCCGGCGCCCCGGCCCCCCGCCATGGAATCGCAACGCAACCGGCCCCGGCTCTTCAGCTTCGAGTTCTTCCCCCCCAAGACGCCGGAGGGGGAGGCGAAGCTGCGAAGCGCGCGCGCCCAGCTGGCGCAGCTCAGGCCCGCCTTCATGTCCTGCACGTTCGGGGCGGGCGGCTCCACGCAGGAAGGCACGCTGAGGACGATCCTCGAGATCCACCGCGAGGGCCACGTGGCCGCGCCCCACATCTCGTGCATCGGCTCGCGGCGCGAGAGCATCGCCGCGCTCCTCGACCGTTACCGCGAGGAGGGCATCCGCCGCCTGGTGTGCCTGCGCGGCGACCTGCCCTCCGGCATGGCCGTGGCGGGCGAGTTCCGCTACGCCGCCGACCTCGTGGGCTTCGTGCGCGCCCACACGGGCGACTGGTTCCACGTCGAGGTCGCCGCCTACCCGGAATTCCATCCCCAGGCCCGGCGTCCCGCCGACGACCTCGCGCACTTCAAGGCGAAGGTCGACGCCGGCGCGAACTCGGCCATCACCCAGTATTTCTACAACGCCGACGCCTACGCGCACTTCGTCGAGTCGGTGGAAGCCCTCGGGGTGGACGTGCCGATCGTTCCCGGCATCATGCCGATCAACAACTTCACGCAGCTGGCGCGCTTCTCGGACGCGTGCGGGGCGGAGATCCCGCGCTGGATCCGGCTGCGCCTCGAGAGCTTCGGCGACGACACGGCATCCATCAAGGCCTTCGGGCTGGACGTGGTGACCGAGCTGTGCGACCGGCTGCTCGGGCTGGGCGCCCCGGGACTGCACTTCTACACGCTCAACCAGGCGGGGCCCACGACGACGATCTGGCAGAGACTGGGACTGTAGGGCGCCGCCGGGGTTAGAATCCGGCACTTCCGCGCCCGCGAGGAGGCCCGCCTTGAACCAGACGACCGCCGAAGAACGCCAATCGCTCGTCGCGCGCTTGAAGTCGCAACCGCCCCGGGAGGCTGCGCGCATGCTCGCCGTGGAGGAGCCGGCGCGCGCGGTCGAGGTGCTGGCCGACATGAACCCCGGCCTCGCCCAGGACCTGCTGGCCGCGCTCGCGCCGGATTCGCTCGCCGCGATCTCGAAGGCCGCGAGCCCCGAGGTGTCCCGGCAGTGGCTGCGCAATGCGCGCTACCCGTCCGGCACGATCGGGCGGCTGATGGAACCCGCCTACGCGGTGTTCGCCCCCGCAATGAGCGTGGGGCAGGCGATCGAGCAGTTGCGCGCGGTGGTGCGCACGGTCTTCGTCACCTACGGCTACGTGACGGACGGCGAGGGCAGGCTCCTCGGGCTCGTCACCATGCGCGACCTGCTCTTCAACGACCACGCCGCGAAGCTCGAGGACGTCATGCTCAAGGGGGCCTTCGCCTTCCGCGCCGACACCACGATCTCGGAGGCGATGAAGCTCACCCTCAACCGGCACTATCCCGTCTATCCCGTGTGCGACGAGTCCGGCCGGCTCCTGGGCCTGGTGCGGGGCGCGGCGCTCTTCGAGGAGCAGGCCTTCGAGTTCACCGCGCAGCCGGGCTCGATGGTCGGCGTGGAGAAGGAGGAGCGCGTCACCACCTCGCTCGGCCGCTCGTTCAAGTTCCGCCACCCGTGGCTGCAGCTGAACCTCCTCACCGCCTTCGCCGCGGGGGGCGTGGTGGCCCTGTTCCAGGGCACGGTGGACAAGCTGGTGATCCTCGCGACCTTCCTGCCGGTGCTCGCCGGGCAATCGGGCAACACCGGCTGCCAGGCGCTCGCGGTGACGGTGCGCGGCATCACGCTGGGCGACATCCGCCCCGGCTCCGGGAAGGGGCTCGTGGCCAAGGAGTTCTTCCTGGGGCTCGCCAACGGCGCGGTGACGGGCGTGCTCTGCGGCATCGCGATGTTCCTGCTCGCGCGCTCCCAGGACTCCCCGTACGCGTTCATCCTCGGCGTGTCGGTGTGCCTCGCGATGATGGGCAGCTGCGCCGTGAGCGGCGTCTCGGGCGCGATCGTGCCGCTCGTGCTCAAGCGCCTTGGGGCCGACCCGGCGACCGCCTCGAGCATCATCGTCACCACCGCCACGGACGTCGCGAGCATGGGAATGCTGCTCGGCCTCGCCGCGGTGCTCGTGCATTGAGCGCCGATTGAATCTTGCGCCGCGGCGACCTATCATCCGCCGCATGCTCGCGCGTCTCATTGCTCCGCTGCTCCTGGCCGGCCTGTCGCTGATCGGCGACGCCTCCGCCCAGGAGCCGGCGTCCACCAACCGCGCCACGGAACTCAAGGAGCGCCCGGCGGCCGATTCGCGCACGCTCGCATCCCTGGCGGCGGACTCGGCGGTGAAGGTCGTCGCGCGCCAGGGCGCCTGGACGCAGGTCGAGGCGGGATCCCAGCGCGGCTGGGTGCGCGCCTTCCACCTGCGCTTCCAGTCCACCGTGGAGTCGTCCTCGTCGGGCGGCAGCGGCAGCATCACCTCGATCTTCGGCTTCGGCAGCAAGGAGGCGCCCAGGACCTCCAAGGTCGCCACGCTCGGCATCCGCGGGCTCACGCCCGAGGACTTCAAGAACGCCTCGCCCGATCCCGCGGCGCTGAAGAAGATGCAGTCGTACCGCGCCGACAGGGCCGGCGCGGAGCGCTTCGCCCGCGAGGCGAGGCTCGCCCCGGTGGCGGTCGCCTACGTGGGGAGCGGATCGTGAGGGCGCTCCTCGCCGCGCTGGCGCTCCTGGCCGCGGTTCCCGCGCACGCCCAGCTCGACATCGGCCGCATCATCGACCTCGGCCGGAAGGCCGTGGAGATCGCGCCGAAGATCCAGGAGGCGACCAAGGAGTACACGGTCGAGGAGGAAGTGGCCCTGGGCGACGGCATCGCCTCCGGCTTCCTGGGCGCCATCCGGCTGCATCCCGACGAGCGCCTGCAGCGCTACGTCAATCGGGTGGGGCGCTGGCTCGCCTCGCAGACCGAGCGGGCGGACCTGCCGTGGACCTTCGGCGTGATCGATACCGAGGTCATCAACGCCTTCGCGATGCCCGGCGGCACCGTGGTCGTCTCGCACGGGCTGGTGAAGCGGCTGACGAGCGAGGCCGAGCTCGCCGGCGTCCTCGCGCACGAGATCGCGCACGTGCTGAAGAAGCACCAGCTCTCGGCCATCCAGTCCGACGCGGGCTGGAGCGCCGCCGCCGACGGGGCCAAGGCCGTCGCGGCCGACCAGATCGGGCGCCGCGGCGGGGGCGACGTGCTGGGCCTCAAGACGAAGCTCGCCAACGCGGGCGTGGACCTGGTGAAGGACGGCCTGTTCCTGCGCCCGCTCGACCGCAGCATGGAGTACGAGGCGGACCGGCTGGGCGTGGTGGTCGCCGCGCGCGGCGGCTACGACCCGTACGGCTTCGTCGCCGTGCTCACGATGCTGGCGCAGGTGAAGCCCGAGGAATCGGGCGCCTCGATCACCTTCTCGACCCATCCCTCGCCGGCCGACCGCCTCGCCGAGCTCGAGAAGGTCATGCCGCAGCTCGAGAAGTTCGCGCAGCAGCCGCAGGTCGAGCAGCGCTTCCGCCAGAACCTCGGGGCGAAATAGCGAAAAGGGGTCAGGTTGCCTTGCACAGTTCCCGTGCAAGGCAACCTGACCCCTTTTCCCCCTTCGTTGGCTACTTGAGGTTCGCGACCTTCTTGCGCGCTTCCTGGGCGTGGATCTGCGCGTAGGCGCTGTGCGCGGCGGCCTCCGCCTCGCCCACCTTGACCGGCAGGCCCATGTCGGAGAGCACGGAGCCCAGCGCCGACAGGCACAGCATCACGTTCTCGGGCTTGCAGGAGTAGCCCATGATGCCGATGCGCCAGATCTTGCCGGCGAGCGGCCCCAGCCCCGCGCCGATCTCGAGGTTGAACTCGTTGAGCAGCGTCTTCCTCACCTCCGCCTCGCGGTCGCGGATGGCTTCGGGAATGTGCACCGCGTTCATCTGCGGCAGGCGTGCGCCCTCCTTGACGAGGTAGTTGAGCCCCATCGCTTCCAGCCCGGCCTTGAGCGCGAGGTGGTTGCGATGGTGGCGGGCCCAGCAGTTCTCCAGGCCTTCCTCCTTGATGAGGAGCAGCGCCTCGTGCAGCGCGTACAGGCTGTTGGTGGGCGCCGTGTGGTGGTAGGTGCGCGTGGTCGCGCCCCAGTAGCCCAGCAGCAGGTTCATGTCCATGAACCAGCTGTGGATCTTGTCCTTGCGCGCCTTCACGTGCTCGACGACGCGGTCGTTGAAGGACACGGGCGAAAGTCCCGGGGTGCATGACAGGCACTTCTGGCTGGCGGAGTAGACCGCGTCGATGTCCCAGTCGTCGACCATCACGGGACAGCCGGCGAGCGAGGTCACCGCGTCCACGATGGTGAGCGCGTCGTGCTTGTGGGCCACGGAGACGAGGGTCTTCGCGTCCGACTGCACGCCGGTGGAGGTCTCGGCGTGCACGAAGGCCACCACGCGCGCGTCGGGGTTCTTCTTCAGCGCGTCCTCGAGCTTCTGCGGGTCGCACGGCTCGCCCCACGCGTCCTCGACCACGATGGCGGTGCCGCCGGCGCGCTCGACGTTCTCGATCATCCGGCCGCCGAAGACGCCGTTGCGGCAGACGACGACCTTGTCGCCGGGGGCGACCATGTTCACGAAGCAGTACTCCATGCCCACGGAGCCGGGGCCGGAGACGGGGAAGGTGAGGGCGTTGCCCGTCTGGTAGACGTAGCGCAGCAGCGACTTGAGCTCCTCCATCATCTCGACGAACACCGGGTCGAGGTAGCCGATGGCCGGAAGGCTCATCGCGGCCATCACGCGCGGGTTGATCTCGGAGGGGCCCGGGCCCAGCAGGGTGCGCTGCGGCGGGTGGAACGAGTGGATCTTCTTGGTCGGGGCGAGGTGCTTGAGCGTCATTTCCGTGTCCTGGTTTCGGGGGCGCCCGGCGGGCGTCCCGGGGTGTGGGTCGGTTCGGGTGGTTCGGCGGGGTCTCGCGTCGCGGTCAACCTCGGCCGGGCGTGAAGCGCACGATCGTCCCCTGGGAGACGTCGGGCAGCTCGTCGGGATCGATGGCCGTGTCGCCGTCGGGCTGCGGGGTCCCGTCGGCCACGAGGTTCGCGAAGTCGAAGAGCTTGCGATCCATGAGGTGCGAGGGCGTCACCCGCGTGAGCGCGCTGAAGATCGAGATGACGCGCCCGGGGTGCTTGCGCTCCCACTCGCGCAGCATCGCCTTCACCTGCTTTCGCTGCTGGTTCTCCTGCGAGCCGCACAGGTCGCACGGGATGATGGGGAAGGCGCGGTCCTCGGCGTAGGCGGCGAGGTCGCGCTCCTCCACGTAGGCGAGCGGGCGGATCACCACGTGGCGCCCGTCGTCGGAGACGAGCTTGGGCGACATGGCCTTGATCTTGCCGTTGTGGAAGAGGTTGAGGAAGAAGGTCTCGAGGATGTCGTCGCGGTGGTGGCCCAGGGCGATCTTCGTGGCCCCCAGCTCCTTCGCCACTCGGTAGAGGACGCCGCGCCGCAGCCGCGAGCACAGGCTGCACATGGTCTTGCCCTCGGGGATCACGCGCTTCACCACCGAGTGCGTGTCCTGCACCTCGATGCGGTGCGGCACGCCGCGCGAGGAGAGGTATTCCGGCAGCACGTGCGCCGGGAAGCCCGGGTGGCGCTGGTCCAGGTTCACGGCCACCACCTCGAAGGGCACCGGCGCGCAGTCGCGAAGGTGCAGCAGCACGTCGAGCAGCGCGTAGCTGTCCTTTCCGCCGGAAAGGCAGACCATGACCTTGTCGCCGGGCTCGATCATCGAGAAGTCGGCGATGGCCTCGCCCACGAGGCGGCGGATGCGCTTCCTGCGCTTGGCGGCCTCGAAGTCGGCCTTGCGCGGGTCGCGGGCGGTGGCGGTGGCGGCGGTCATCGGCGTCAGAGGGCGATCGAGCGCCCGCCGTCCACGGCGAGCACCTGCCCGGTCACGAAAGGTGCGTCGAAAAGGAGGTATTTTACCGCGCCGGCGATGTCCTCCGGCGTGCCCGTGCGGCGAAGAGGCGTTTGTACCGTGATGCGCTCGCGCTCGGCGGGCGGGAAGGCCTGGCCGTCGTCCGGCCAGAGGATGGCCCCCGGGGAGACCCCGTTCACCCGGACCTCCGGGGCGAGCTCCAGCGCCAGGGCGCGGGTGAGGCCCGCCAGCCCGCTCTTGGCCACCGAGTAGGCGAGGAAGCCCGCCAGCGGGCGCTCGGCGTGGATGTCGACGATGTTCACGATGGCGCCGCGCGTGCGGCGAAGGTGCGGCGCCGCCGCCTGGGAGAGGACGAGGGGCGCGCGCAGGTTGGTGCCCACCAGGTCGTCCCAGGCCGCGGCGTCGAGCCGGGCGAGCGGCGTGGCGTGGAAGGACGAGGCGTTGTTCACCAGGGCGTCGAGCCGCCCGAAGCGCGCCGCGGCCTCCTCCACGAGGGCGGCCAGGCGCGCGAGATCCAGCAGGTCCCCCTGGACGATCGCTGTCGAGGAGGGGCGGGCTGCCTCGAGGCCGGCGAGGAGCTCGCGCGCCTCGGCGCACGAGCGGTTGCAGTGCACCACCACGCGCGCACCCGCGGCGTGCGCGGCGCGAACGATCGCGGCCCCCACGCGCCGGGCGCCCCCCGTCACCAGAACCACCGGCTCGGCCATGATGCTATATTTCCCCGGATAATCGCCCCGCCCGAACGAACGGCGCCCGAGGCGAAAGTTTAACGAATTCCCCGATCGCTCCCCCACGGCGCCGCGACCCCGATGGCTTCCCAGCCCGATTTCTCCCTTCCACCCCCTTCGCCCGAGGCCGCCGCGCACTCGCACGAGCTCGCCGAGCGCATCGCCACCGTGATCGGCGAGGAGGGAGGCTGGATCCCCTTCTCGCGCTACATGGAGCTCGCGCTCTACGAGCCGGGCCAGGGCTACTACGCGGCCGGGTCGCGCAAGATCGGCGCCGAGGGCGACTTCGTCACGGCCCCGGAGATCTCGCCGATGTTCTCGCGCTGCCTCGCGATGCAGGCGAGGCAGGTGCTCGACCGGACCGGGGGCGACATCCTGGAGCTGGGACCGGGCACGGGGGTCCTCGCGGTCGACCTGATGGCGGAGCTCAAGGCCCAGGGGGCAGTCCTCCCGCGCTGCCGGCTGCTGGAGACCAGTCCCGAGCTGCGCGAGCGCCAGCGCGCCCTCGTCGCCCGGCGCCTGCCGGAGGAGGCCGACCGCTTCGAATGGATCGACCGCCTGCCGGAGCGCATCGACGGGCTGGTGATCGCCAACGAGGTGCTCGACGTCGTTCCCTGCGCGCTCGTGCACCGCACCCGCGGCGAGATCCTGGAGCGCGGCGTGGTGCTCACGGAGGCCGGCCTGGCATGGGAGGACATGGCGCTTCCGGACGGCGACCTCAAGCGCCGCGCGGCGGCCGTGATCCCCGCGGGCGACTACGACTACCTCACGGAGGTGAACCTCGCCGCGGAGGGGCTCGTGCGCTCGGTCACGGCGGCCCTGCGGCGCGGCCTCGCGCTCTTCATCGACTACGGCTTCTCGCAGGCCGAGTACTACCACCCGCAGCGCTCGATGGGCACGCTGCGCTGCCACTACCGCCACCGCTACCACAACGACCCGTTCTTCCTCCCGGGCCTGCAGGACATCACGGCGCACGTGGACTTCACCGCCATGGCGCTCGCGGCCCGGGCGGCCGACGGGGAGGTGATGGGATACACCACCCAGGCCCACTTCCTCATCTCGTGCGGGCTCGCCGTCATGGTCTCGGAAGCCGACCCGGGCATGACGCTTTCGCGCCTGAAGACGACGAGCGCCGTGAACCGGCTCATCAGCCCCTCGGAGATGGGCGAGCTCTTCAAGGTGCTGGGGATAGGGCGCGGGATCGACCCGCCGCTGCAGGGTTTCCAGTCCGCGCGTCCGCTGCCCCTGGGCATCGGCGAGTAGCGGGATTCGGCTAGAATCACCCGTTCCGAGCGGGCAACCAGAAGCCGGCAGGAAGAACGGACCACGGGGCCCGCCCCGGGCGCAATCGACAACACGAGGAGTGAGGAGACATGAGGAAGTTCGTCGCAATGGCGGTCGCCCTGGTGGCCGCGTTCGGCATCGGCAGCGCCGGCGCCCAGGAAAAGAAGATCCGGATGTCCATCGGCACCGGCGGCACGGCCGGCGTCTACTACCCCCTGGGCGGGGGACTGGCCGCCGTGCTTTCCAAGTACGTGCCGGGCGTCGAGGCCACGGCCGAGGTGACGGCCGGCTCCATCGCCAACCTGCAGCTCATCGGTGGCGGCAAGTCCGAGGTGGGCTTCACGATGGCCGACGCGGCGTGGGACGCCTACAACGGCCTCGACAAGTTCAAGGACAAGAAGGTCGCCCTGCGCACCCTGGTGGTGTTCTACCCGAACCGGATGCACGTCGTCACGGTGGAGGGCAAGGGCATCGAGAAGATGACCGACCTGAAGGGCAAGCGCGTCGCCACGGGCGCGCCCGCCTCCGGCACCGAGGTGATGGCGATGCGCCTCATCGAGGCTTTCGGGATGGACCCCAACAAGGACATGACCCGCGAGCGTCTCTCCCTCGCCGAGTCGGTGAACGCCCTCAAGGACGGCAAGGTCGACGCCCTCATGTGGGTCGGCGGCGTTCCCACGCCGGGCATCACCGACCTGGCGGCCACCCCGGGCAAGAAGGTCAAGCTCATCGACCACGGCGACGGCGCCGACGCCATGCGCAAGAAGTACGGCCCGCTCTACGTGAAGAACCGGATCCTCGCCAACGCCTACCCGGGCGAGACCCGCGAGACCACCAACGTCGACGTCTGGAACCTCCTGGTCGTGCCGGAATCGGCCGACGAGAACGTCATCTACCAGATCACCAAGACGATGTTCGAGAAGAAGGACGAGCTCGTGAAGGCGCACAAGGACGCCGCCTTCCTCTCCCTGGACAACCAGCTCACCGGCGGCTCGCCGATCCCGTTCCACCCGGGCGCCCTGCGCTACTTCAAGGAGAAGGGGCTCAAGGTCAACTGAGCCGCGCCTCCCGGCCGGGCTCCGGCCCGCGCCCCCCTCGGAAAGGGCCCGCTCGCGGGCCCTTTTCCTTTGGGAGCCTCCGACGGTCGGGCTGCAAGTCCTTGATTCGCAATGCTTCCCGGGCTGGCGCGATTGTTTGCTGCACTGCAAAAAATAATTCCCGTACCCCCTTGACTTCGCTGCTGCGAGGCCTAAAATTCGCATTTGTGCAGTGCAGCAAAACAGGCTGCCCGCAAACGTCAACCCAGCGATCACAGTCCAAGGAGCCAGACATGTTCAAAGTCGAGCAATTCAGCGTCGCCAACGAAGCCGCGATCAACCAGTTCGCCCACTTCGCCCAGCTTTCCCTCGCCAACCTCGAGAAGTTCGCCGAGATCGGCCTCGATGCCGCCCGCGATTCCGTCGAGCAGGCCACCGCGCACGCCGCTGCGCTGGCCGGCGCGAAGGACGTGCACGAGGTCATCGCGATCAACTCCGCCGCCCTCGAGCCGGTGATGAAGCGCGCCTACGCCTACTCGCGCACCGTCTACGAGACCGCCGCCGAGACCAACGCCGAAGTGAAGAAGGTCATCGAGAAGCAGGCCGCCGACCTCAACAAGAGCGCCGTCGCCTCCCTCGAGGAAGCCTTCAAGTACGCCCCGGCCGGCTCGGAAGCCTACGTCGGCAACGTGAAGAGCGCGATCGCCGCGGCGCAGAACGCCTACGCGAACCTCGCCGCCGTCAACAAGCAGCTCTACGACACCGTCGAGAAGACCGTCGAGCAGAACGTCGCGACCGTCCAGGCCGTCTCCGCCAAGGCCCCGAAGGCCCCCGTCCGCAAGGCCGGCAAGCGCCGCTAGGCGATCCCGCCCCGCGAGGGGCTCGGGTCGGCAGCAACCCGAAGGCCCCCGGTTCGCCGGGGGCCTTTTCGTTTTCCGGGCCGCGGGCTCCGGATCAGCCCCGCGAAAGCGCCTCGGCGATCCGCGCCGCGCGCGCCGCGTGGATGGAGGCCGGCACGGAGCGCGGGTTGTCGCGGGCGATGGCGGCGGCGTCGACTTCGAGGGCCGCCTCCCTCGCCCGGCGGATGCGATCGCGGGGCACCTGGCGCTCCAGCCCGCGGGCGCGCAGGTCGCACTCGCACACCTCCATGAGCCGCTCCAGCCGCTCGGGCCGGCGGAAGGCGTCGGTGCGCTCGAGGAGCGCGAGCAGCTGCTCCGCGCCGAGGATGCCGGCGCCCTCCACGGCGGAGCGCTCGCGCGCCGCGAGACCCGCGAGGTCGCGGCATTCCCCCGGCGCGTTGATCCGCTCGCACAGCTTCGCGACCGCCTCCGGCGCGAGCCCGAGCGTGAGGCAGGCGAAGCGCACCGGCAGGCCGAAGGCCGTGCCGGCATCCAGGCGCGCCGAAAGAAGCGCCGCACCGTCGCCCGCCGCGTGCTCCTCCACCTCGGGAAGCACGCGCGCGAGCGCGCCGCACTCCCCGAGCACGGCCACCATCCGCGCGGGCCGGGATTCCTGGAGGCCGCGCGCGATCTCCTGCCATACGCGCTCGGGAACCAGGTGGTCGGCCTCCCCCGACTCCACCATGCGGCGCAGCAGCGCCATCGTCTCGGGCGCGACCGCGAAGCCGAACCTCGCGGCGAACCGGGCCACGCGCAGGATCCGCACCGGGTCCTCCGCGAAGGCCTCGCTCACGTGCCGCAGGATGCCCTTGCGCAGGTCCTCCCGGCCGCCGAAGGGATCGACGATCGTCCCGTCCTCGCCGCGGGCGATCGCGTTGATGGTGAGGTCGCGCCGGCGCAGGTCCTCCTCGAGGGTGACGTCCGGCGCGGCATGGAAGACGAAGCCCTTGTAGCCGGGCGCGGTCTTGCGCTCCGTGCGGGCGAGCGCGTACTCCTCGTGGGTCTCGGGGTGCAGGAAGACCGGGAAGTCGGCGCCGACCGCGCGAAACCCGCGCGCGGCCATCTCGTCCGGCGTCGCGCCCACCACCACCCAGTCGCGGTCGGACACCGGGCGGCCCAGGAGCTCGTCGCGCAGGCTTCCGCCCACCGCGTAGATCTTCATCCCGCGATCGTCCCCGCCGCCATCACGGCCGCGGCGCCTCGGCGTAGGGCTCGTCCTCGGCCACCCATTCCGTCTCCGTGCGCGCGGCATCGCACCAGGCGCGCACCGCCGGCGCGGCCTGCACGGCATCGCAGTAGCGCCGCGCGAGCGGCGAGCAGGCCACCCCGTAGGTCGCGAAGCGCATCACCACGGGCGCGAACATCGCGTCCGCGGCCGAGAAGCGCCCGAAGAGGAAGTCGCCGCCGTCGCCGAATCGCGTGCGCGCCTCGCGCCAGAGCTGCTCGATGCGGTCGACGTCGCGGCGCACCTCCGGCGTCATGCCCTTGCCCGGGTGGCTCGCGCGGATGTTCATCGGCATGCGCAGCCGCAGGTTGCGGAACCCCGCGTGCATCTCCGCCGAGGCCGAGCGGGCGAGCGCGCGCGCCACGGGATTGCCGGGCCACACGCCCTTGTCCGGGAACCACTCCGCCACCGTCTCGGCGATGGCGAGCGTGTCCCACACCGCCTGCCCGCCTCGCCAGAGGACCGGCACGAGGCCGGAGGGCGACAGGCGCCCGATGCCCGCGTCCCATTCGTCCGAGTCGAAGCGCAGCTTCCTCTCCTCGAAGGCGATCCCCAGCTGCGCGAGCAGCACCCAGGCGCGCATGGACCAGGACGAGTAGTTCTTGTTGCCGATGACGAGGGTCAGGCCTTCCATGTCACCTCCCGGTTCGCTGGCGGTACCTTGCGTAGCGGCCGCGCAGGCCCGCGGCGGCCATGTATTCGGGCATGATCGCCTCCATCGCAGCGGGAGCGAATCCGAGGACGGCGGGGAAGCCGCAGCCGCAGACGCTGTCGACCTTCATGGACGCGAGGTTGTCGCGCGTCATGACCGGCCCCGGCAGGTGCTCCAGCACGAAGGCCTGCGCGTAGGCGGCCCACCCGGGCAGCGGCACGATCGCCCGCGCGAGGCCCTGCAGGCCGGCCACGTACGCGACGATCTCGGCGAGCGTGTAGGTCCGCGGGCCGCACAGGTCGTAGGCCTGCCCGACGGTGCGCGAATCCCCCAGGCAGGCCACGACGGCCCGCGCCACGTCCTCCACCCACACCGGCTGGAAGCGCACGCCGGCGCCGGCGAGCGGCACGACCGGCAGGGGCCTCACCAGCCCCGCGAAGAGGTTGAGGAAGCTGTCGTCGCGCCCGAAGATGACCGATGGCCTGAGGATCGTGAGGGCGAGACCCGCGCCCTCGGCCCGCAGCGCCGCCTCGCCGCGCCCGCGCGAGCGCAGGTATTCGCTCGGGCCCGCGGGATCGGCGTGCAGGGCGCTCACGTGCACGAGGCGGCGCACGCCGGCCGCGATGCAGGCGCGGGCCAGGCGCGCGGGCAGCCGCGCGTGCACCTTCTCGAACGGTTCGCGCCGGCTCTGGTGCAGGATGCCCACCAGGTTCACGACCGCGTCCATGCCGTCGAGCGCGCGCGCGAGGTCGCCGTCGTCGTGCGGGCTTCCCTCGAGGACCTCGAGGGAGGGGATCACGTGCAGGGGGCGGGACTTGTGGCGCTCGCGCGTGAGCGCGCGCACCGCGGTGCCCGGTTGCGCGAGCCGCGCGCACACCGAGCGGCCGACGAAGCCGCTCGCGCCGAGCACCAGGACGCGGGAGGCGGCGCTCATGGCAGGGAGGCGACGTTGGAGGCGTCGTTGCCGTTGCGGGAGGGCACCGTGCCCATCATCGCGCGCAGGCTCGCCGTCTTCCCCGTGAGGCGGTGGGTGTAGTACCAGGCGTTGGCCATCACCTTCTTCACGTAGTCGCGCGTCTCGTCGAAGGGGATCGACTCGGCGTAGGCCGCGCCCTCGAGGGGGCGCGCGTCGCGCCAGCGCCTGGCGCGCCCGGGGCCCGCGTTGTAGCCCGCGGTGGCGAGGATGGGGTCTCCGAGGTCCGCGAGGACGCGGTGGAAGTAGTAGGCGCCCATCGCGACGTTCACGTCGGGCTGCACGAGGAGCGAGGGCCGGTAGGACTGCACGGGGATCTGCTTGGCCACCCAGCGCGCCGTCGCGGGCATGAGCTGCATCAGCCCCGTGGCCCCCACCCGCGACTTCGCCGCGGCGTTGAAGCGGCTTTCCTGCCGGACGATGCCGAAGAGCAGCGCCTCGTCCACGTTCCACTGCCGCGCCGCGGCCGCGAAGGCCTCGCGATGGTGGACGGGATAGCGGCGCGCGAAGTCGTGGATGGACGTGGTGCGGTCGGCCGCCCCGATGGCCCGGTCGGCGAGCCCGGCCTGCAGCGCCACCTCGGAGGCGGCCAGCAGCCCGCGGTCGTCCACCGCGCGCAGCCCGAACACCCATTCGCGGAACGCCTCCGCGTTCATCTCCAGGCGGTAGAGCTCGAGCGCCCGGCCCACCGCGGGAATGGCGCGGACGCGGGCGAGATCCTCCTCGGCCACGGGCCTCGCGGTCCAGTCGGGAACGACGGCGATGCCGAGCTCCTCGGCCGCCATCATCCCGTAGAAGTGCCGCTCGCGCGCGAGCGGCTGCAGGATCGCCTCGGCCGCCGCCTTCGCGCCTTCCGCGGC
>JAHCLE010000072.1 GCA_026125445.1 Burkholderiales bacterium | reverse complement strand
CGCGTCTCGTACTTGAAGAGGCCGCCGATCCAGGGGATGTCGCCCAGCAGCGGCACCTTGTCGATGGCCGCCTGCTGGTCGTCCTGGATGAGCCCGCCCAGCACCACGATCTGGCCGTCGTCGACGAGCACGGTGGACTCCAGCGAGCGCTTGTTGGTGATGAGGTCGGCCGACTTCACGAGCTGCGCGTCGCGGGTGACGTTGGAGACCTCCTGGAAGATCTTCAATTTCACGGCGCCCGCTTCCGCCACCTGCGGCGTGACCTTGAGCGTGAGGCCGATGTCCTTCCTCTCGATCGTCTGGAAGGGGTTGGTCGCGCTGCCGGCGGTCGGCGTGTAGCTGCCGGTGATGAAGGGCACGTTCTGGCCGACGATGATCTTCGCTTCCTCGTTGTCGAGGGTGAGCACGTTCGGCGTGGAGAGCACGTTGGCGCCCGAGTCGGCCTCCAGCGCGCGCGCCAGCACCTGCAGGTTCAGGACCTCGATGTCGGTGCCGGGGATCTTGAGGGTGCCGTTGATGAGGCCGAGGTTCAGGCCCGAGCCCAGCGTGCGAGGGTCGATCGCGGCGTTGATGATGTTGGTGCCGAGCCCGCCGGCCACGCCGGTGTTGAAGTTGGTGCCGCCGAAGACGGACTGGCCGTTGCCGACGTTGCGCGCCGATTGCCACTGCACGCCGAACTCGCTGGCGAGTCCCGTGGACACTTCCACGATGAGGGCCTCGACGAACACCTGCGCGCGCCGGGCGTCGAGCTTGTCGATCACGGTGCGAAGCGCGCGGTAGGTGGGCTCCGGCGCCGTGATGATGAGGGAGTTGGTGGGCGTGTAGGCCTGGATGATGGAGGCGGGGGCCGCGGGCGCCGCGCTGGCGGTGGCCGTGGCGGGCTGCGTGCCCGGCTGCGTGGCCGTGGTGGTGGAGGGGGCCGCGCTCGTGGCGGCGGCGCGCGAGGACTCGGCCCCGGAGATGAGCCCGCGCAAGGTCTCCGCGATCTTGGCGGCCTCGGCGTTGCGCAGGTACACCACGTGGATGTTGCCCGCGCCCGCGCCCGGCACGTCCAGGCTCGCGGCCAGCGACTTGATGCGGGTGATGAGGGCCGGGTTGTCGCCGCGCACGAGCAGGCTGTTGGTCCGCGGGTCGGTGGAGAGCGCCGCCTTGGGCTGCGCGCCGGGAGAGCCGGGGGAGGGGGCGGTCTCGGGCATCACGCCCTTGATCGTCTGCGCCACGTCGATGGCCGAGGCGTGCTCGAGGCGCAGCACCTGCACGTCCCCGCCGGAGGGCTGGTCGATCGAGCGGATGATCGACTCGATGCGCTTCACGTTCTCGGCGTAGTCGGTGATGACGATGGCGTTGTTGTTGGCGTAGGCGGCCACGAAGTTGTTGGCCGTCACCAGGGGCCGCAGCACCGGCACGAGCTGCAGCGCCGACTCGTTCTGCAGCAGGAAGACGCGGGTGACGATGCGGTCGCCGGGCACGCGGGCCGCGGCCTCGCCCGTGGGGCTGGCGGCGGTCTTGCCCTCGGCCTCGGGCACGATCTTCACGAAGCCGTCGGACTCGACGGCGGCGTAGCCCTGCGTGCGCAGCACCGAGAGCAGCATCGGGTAGAGCAGGTCCTTCGGGACGGGCTTCTCGGAAACGATGTTCACCGTCCCCGTCACGCGCGGGTCGAGGATGAAGTTCTTCCCCGTGTGCCCGCCGACGGCCTTGATCACGGAGACGATGTCCGCGTTCACGAAATTGAGGGTGACCTTCTCCTCCTCCGCGGCCTGCGCGGGGGGAAGGGCCAGGAGCGCGGCGAGCGCGACCGATGCTAGAAACCGTGTCACGAAAATTAGCTTCCTCGTTGATTTCTCGGGCATTTTGCGCCCAAAAAGGGGGACGGGTCCAGTACCCGTCCCCTTTTCAGGGATTGACGTTGTAGCTCAGCTGGACGGTGGCGGTGCCGCGCTGGATCTCGGCCTGGATGAGGGAGGTGGTGGCGAATTGCTGGTACAGGCGCGCGAGGTCGCCGGCGGAGGCCACGGCCTGGCCGTTCACCTTCCTGATGACGTCGCCCGGCTGCAGGCCGAGGCGGGAGGCGAGGCTCCCCGGCGGCGCCTCGTCCAGGCGCACGCCTCCGCCCTGCGGCATGCCGATGCGGCCGAGGTAGGCGAGCTGTCCCGGGTCCTTGAGCGCCTCGTCGAGATCCTTGCGCGAGAAGCTGAAGGCATTGCTGCCCGAGCGCGACACCGCCAGCCGGAAGCCCGAGGCCTTGCCTGCCACCGTGCGCGGAACCGCGGACATGCGCGTCTCGAGGTCGATGCGGCTGCGCACGCCGGCGCGCGAGACGACCGCGTGGTCGGGCTCGACCGCCACCAGCTTCACGCCCGGCTGCACCTCGCCGCCGAGGGCCACGGCGACGTCGCGGCCGCCCGCGTTGAAGACGGCCGAGCCGATGTTCGCGGGCGTGGGCGCGACCACGCCCTTGAGGCGAAGGCCGGAGCCGCCGGCCATCGGCGCCGCGGCGCCTGCGGGCGCCGATCCCCCGAAGAGCTTCGCGACTTCCGCGAGATCCACGCCCTGGCCGGCCGGACCCGCGGTTGCGGCCGCCGGGGGCGCCACGAAGACCCAGGTCCATTTCGCCAGCACCCACGCCAGCGCCAGCACGAGCGCCACCGTCACCAGCGCGCCGAAGCGCGTGGTCCCGGGGGATGCGGAAGGGGCGGGGACGGCGGCCATGGGTCCCATGATAGGGCCTTTCAGCGCGCCGGTCGGCGGGCGAGGTCCACGTCGAGGTACTTCCAGGGCTCGTGGCCGAAGGGGTGCTTGCGGTAGTTGAGGAGCCAGGGCTGCACCAGGATCTTCTGCGCCTTGTAGGTTTCCACCATCCACGGCGAGTAGACGGCGATGATCCTCACCATGCGGTCGATGAGGGCGTTGCGCGCCGGGCCGTCGGGCATGCGCTTGATGCGCTCGTAGAGCGCGTTGTACTCCGGGTGGTCGAACATCGCGTAGTTCACCTGCCCGATGGAGCCCTTCCACAGCAGCTGCAGGAAGTTCTCGCCGTCCGGGAAGTCGGCGATCCAGCCGTAGCTGAAGGACTGCACGCGCCCGAGCTGGGCCTGCTTGCGAAGCTCCGGGAGCTTCTCGACCTTGTTGAAGGTGACGCGCAACCCGATCGCGTCCATGGACTTCTTCCACAGCTCGTTCCTCTGCCGCTCGCGAAGCGTCGGGATGGAGGCGTGGTCGAAGGAGAAGGGCGAGCCGTCGGGCGCCTCGCGCCAGCCGTCGCCGTCGCGGTCCACGTAGCCGAACATGTCGAGGAGCGCCTTCGCCTTGGCGGGGTTGTACTCGAGGGTGGGGCTCACGAAACGGGGATCGTGGCCCGTGACCGCGGGCGGCAGCGGCGTGTGCGCCCGCACGCTCTGCCCCTTGTCGAGGATGGCGAGCTGGTCGTCGATGCGCCAGGCCATGCCGATGGCGCGGCGCAGCGCCACGCGCTCCGGCGTGAAGCCGCCGATGGCGTTGGGCTTGCCGTCGATCGTCTCGGCGGTGTTGAAGGTGGTGTAGGTCGTGTAGGCGATCTCGTCGGGCGTCACGTGGATGCCGGCCCGGGCGAGATTGGGGGCGAGCCTGCCGCCGGGAAGCGCGATGTTGGCGAAGTCCTCCGGCAACGGCCGGATGTAGTCGTGCTCGCCGTTGAGGAACGCGAGCCAACGCGGCTGGGCCTCGTCGATGACGTGGATCTCGATGCGGCTCACGAGCGGCAGCCTTCGTCCCTTCAGGCGCGCGTGGATGGCGCGGCTCGCCTCGTCGGGGCCCGGGTCGCCGTCGTAACGCACCTCGCGGAAGCCCGGATTGGCCTCCAGCACGATCCGCGAGCCGCGCACCCACTCGGCGATGCGGAAAGGACCGGTGCCCACGGGATGGTGCGCGATGTCGGGGCCGTAGCGCTCCACCGCCTCGCGGGCGAGTGCCCCCGTGCAGGGCATCGCCAGCACGTACGGGAAGGAGTAGTCCGGGTTCTCCAGCCGGATGCGGATCGTGTAGCGGTCGAGCGCCTGCAGGCCCTCGATGGGACGGTCGTAGTCGAAGCGACCCGTCTGCCTGGCGATCCGCATGGCCTCGTCGCCGCCGCGGATCTTGCCCTCGACCAGGAAGAGCCATTGGCTGCGCAGCTTCGGGTCGAGGAGCCGCTTGATGGAATAGACGTAGTCGTGGGCCGTGAGCTCCCGCGGCCTTCCGCCGAAGGCGGGGTCGGGCGCGAAGAAGATGCCCGGCTTCACCTTCAGCGTGAAGGTGGCGCCCTCGTCCGCGATCTCCGGCAGGTTCGCGGTGTTGCCCTCGAGCTTCGCGGGACGGGCGAGGAAGTCGTAGCCCAGCAGGGGGTCGAAGATCGCGAGCGAGATGGAGGCGGAGGCCTCGTCGGACTCGGCGGCCGGGTCGAGCTTGGATTCGGCGCCGGGATAGCTGGTGCGCACGACCTTGCGCGGGTCGGGCTGCGCGAAGGCCGGCAGGGCGAGGGCGACGGCGAGAAGGGCGGCGGCCAGGCGCGCCACGGCGGGACGGGGCTTCAGTGCAGCGTGTGCGGCTGCGCGGCCTCGTCTTCCTCCGGCGGGGGAGCCTGTTCCGGGGGCGAGGCGTGGTGCACGGCGATGCGCCAGCCGGCGTCGGTGAGCACGTAGACGTTGGTCGCGTTCACGAACTGCGGCGTCGATTCCGTGCCGGTCGTGGTGATCGCCTCCACCACGGAGCGCACGGCGACGGAGGGGCCGTCCAGCCGGCACGACTCCGTCACGCGCACCGAGAGCTTCACGTTGGAGGCGAAGATCTGCATCCAGCTCTCGCGCACGGCCTCGAAGCCGGCCAGGCGCGGCCCCGAGGGGTGGACGCACACGACGTCCTCCCCTTCGGCCCACACGACCATCATCGCGGCGAGGTCGGCGCGCTCGAAGGCGTCGTAGAAGGCGCTTTCGGCGTCGTCGGGCGTGGGGAAGAGCTTGCGGGTGCGCGGCATGGGGTGCTCCGGGGCGGCGCCATCATACCAAAGCGCGCGCCCCGGACCCTTGCCGGCTACTGCGGCCCTCTCAGGGTGAAGCGCGGGGAGCGGATCGCGGAGGCCGCGGTGGCGGCGGCCAGGGCCGAGGCGGGGCTCGCCGCGATCGTGGCCGCACCCTGCTGCACGTCGGCGGCGAGCGCCCGCGTGAACGAAACCGTCGAGGGGCCGAAGTTCGCCACCAGGCTGTATTCGGCCTGCGAATCGGCCACGAAGATCGAGGTCTGTCCCTGCGTTCCCGAGGACGAGGTGAAGAGGCCGTCGAAGCGCCCGATGCCGGTGCCCGCCGCGCCGCAGGGCGAGCCGGTGCAGGTGACCGTGAGCGGCGCCTGGCCCGGCCCCGGATTCGAGCTCGCGGAGAAGCCGGCGCCGATGATCGGCGCGTTCGAGGCCGAGGCGACGAAGGTGGGCAGGCCCGAGGTCGAGCTGCCGATGGTGGCGTTGAAGCCCACGGTGTGGTTGCTGAAGTTCGCCTGAAGGGTGCCGGAGATGCGGTCGCTGGGGAGCGCGCCCGGGGAAATCGACGCCACGCTCGTGAAGGCGAGGTTCGCGGTGCCGGTCTGCGGCAGCGTGATGCCGACGGTGGGAGGCGTGGGCGTGCCCAGCACGATGCTGCCCACGATCATGTCGGCGAACGCCTGGTTGGGCACGCGCGCGGGGTTCACGCGGTAGGTGAGGGTGGCCCAGCGCCCGTCCTCGCCGGCGAAGCGGCCGTTGAACGTGCCCTGGTAGCCCTGCGATGCGCAGTTGCTGCCGGTGCACCCGATGGAGATGTTGCCCACGGCCGTGGCGAAGTCGAAGCCCGTGTTGCCGGGGCGCAGCGCCGCGCTGCCGGAGACGGCGAACGACTGGCCGTTCACGCCCAGGGCCACGTTGCCCGTGACGACCTGGCTCGAGAAGTTCGCGTTCAGCGTCGCGCTCGAGACGGTTCCCGTGTTGCCGAAGGCGTCCGCGGGCTGCGTGGCCGCGACGAGCGAGTAGGTGCTGCTGCCGGTGAAGGTGCCGAAGATGCCCGGGTGCAGGGGGATCGTCACGTCGTAGGTGACGCTGCGCGGGCCCACCGGGAAGCTGGCCGAGCCGCCCGGCGCGTTGCCGCCGGCCACCACGATGGAGCCGCCTTCCCAGCGGCCGATGGTGATGGCGCCGTCGGGCGTGCGGTACCCGTCGTGGTGCACGCCACCGACGAAGGTCACGTCGGCGCCGGTCAGTTGCGTCTGCGCGTAGCCCGGGGGCAGCGGCGCGCCGAATCCCGAGAGGAACTCGTTGTAGGTGCCGTTGCGGATCGCCACGAGGCGGCCGGCCGCGTCGAGGACGGCGCCGCCGTTGCCCAGGAAAGTGGACTGGCCGATGACGCCCTCGTAGCCCGTGCCGCCCGAGTACGGCGTGGCGGAGCGGTACAGCGCCTCGAAGAGGGGCGCCGGCTGGACGGCGACGATCGCCGCGGCCACGGTGCTGGTGGCCGCCTGCGAGGAGGCGAGCGTCGGGTTGGCCGTGGCGCCCGCCTCGGTGGCGGTGGCGCCGTCCTCGGGGCTGGAGCCCGAGGTGGTCTTGGTGCCCTCGGCGGCCTTCTCCTCGGCCGAGGCCGACTTCGTTCCCTGGGAAGCGCCGGCCAGGATGCCGGGCGGGGTCGGGATGAAGCGCGGCGCGCGGCCGGGAAGCACCTGCACCGTCTGGCCGGGGTAGGAGACCAGCGTGCGCTCGACACCGGCGGCATCCTTCGAGGTCACGCCGTGCGCGCCGGTGAGCGTGTGGTTGATCGTGCCCGCCTGCTCGCTGTGGGCGAGGATGTTGCCGGAGCCGCGGATGCCGATGTTGGCGATGGTGGTGCGCATGCGGAACTTCTCGCGGTCGCGCGCCACGATGAGGCCGGTGAAGGTGCGGATGGTGCCTTGCACGAGCGCGAGCATCGCCTCGCCCGCCGAGGCCTTCGCCTCGTCGAATTCGTAGCGCTCGATGGCCATCCGCGTGGACGGACGCAGCGAGACGAGCGCGCCGTCGACCATGAGCAGCTGTGCGGAGCTCGCGGCCGCGGTGGCGACCGTGTCGCCCTGCAGGAGCTGGGTGCCCTTCTGGGCGGCGATGCGCTGCGCGCCGCGCAGGACCTCCACGGTCCCGGAGGCGAACTGCACGCTGCCCGCGTTCTGGGCGAGAGCGGACTGCGAAAGGAGCGCGGCCAGGCCGGCGGCCGCGATCGCGATGAAACCCCGAATCGTATGCATGGCCATCCTCCCGGTTACTCGAACTCGCGGCGAAGCACCACGCCGCCCTCGAGCTTGTCGAAGTCGTAAAGGTCGATGTTGGAGCGGTTGCGCACGTAGGCGAGGTTCGGCTGCAGGTACCAGCCGTCCGCGAGGCGCCAGGAGGCGCGAAGCCCCAGCTCGTGCAGCACGTCGCGGCCCGTGGCGACCAGCGTGGCGCGCGCGTAGGGGTCGTTGTCGATGCGCACAGTCCACGCGGCGTACGCCGACCAGCTGAAGCGCGCGGACGGGTCCGAATGGGCCATGAGGCGAAAGCCGCCGCCGTGGCGCGAGGCCGTGAGCTCGGTGAAGTCGTTGAGCGTGCGCCGCGCGTCGTCGTAGCTGTACTGCCCGAGGAGCGAGACCGTGCCGCCCTTCCACCAGCCGGGGCGGTTCACGATCGCGGCGAAGACCTGCGCCTGGTCCGTGTCCTGCGCGGGGTTGGTGCGGTAGCGGAAGGCCGAGAGCTGGACGCCGGCGGCGACCTGCGTGGCGGCGTCGAGGTCGCGCCGCACCTCGGCGAGCGCGCCCCAGGCGTCGCGGTCGTTGTTGATGGCCTGTTCCGTGGCGATGGTCTCGACCGCGGCGCCGTCCTGCCGGAACACCTGCCCGAAGGCGAAGGCGGTGTAGGTGTTCTCGCCGCGGCGCCACTGCACGCCGCCGGAGGCGTCCAGCAGCTGCCAGTCGTAGTCGCTCTCGCCCTGGTAGCCGCGCACGCGGCCCTCGGCGGAGCCGAACCAGGTGAGGTCCTCGGCGGCCCGGTAAGCCGCGTTCACGCCGGCGGCCGCCGCCCAGTAGGGCGCCGAGCGCTTGATCGAGTTGCCCGTGGGCGTGATGCCCGGCAGGCCGAAGGAAGATTCCACCGCGCTCGTGAAGTCGCTCGTGGTGCTCGACAGGTTGCTGTCGTGCCCGCCGCCCGCTTCCACGAAGCCGGTGACACTGAAGGCCTGGCGCTCCTTCAGGCGCCGGATCTCGGCGAGGTAGCCGTCGAGCAACTTGCGCCCGGCCTCGTTGGGCGAGCGCTCGAGGAGGCGCCGGAACTCGAGCTCGGCCAGGTCGAGCGAGCCCATGCGCAGGTAGGTGCGGCCCAGCTCCAGGCGCGCGCTGTCGAAGTCGGGGTTGCGGTCCAGCGCCCGCTCGAAGGCGAGGGCGGCGATCTCGATGCGGCCGGTCTCGAGCGCCGCCACGCCGAGCCAGTAGTCGAACTCGACCTCGCCGGCGCGCGCGCCGGCCAGGGGGGCGAGCAGGGAATAGGCTCCGGCGGCGTCCTTGCTTTCGACGAGGGCGCGTGCCCGTGCGACGGGATCGGGACTCTGGGCGGTTGCGGGAAGGGAAACGGCGGAAAGGACGAGTGCGACGGCGGCTGCAGCGCGTGCGGCGCGCGAGGGAGTTGTGCGCATGGATTTCCCGGGCTTTATGGTTGTTCGGACTGCCGCGCCGAGTGTAGCAGCGGATTTTCGTTTCGCAAGGGGGCCGCGCTGGTTGAAGCATAATTGGCGTCACGCGCCACGCCGGCCTGCATCGAAAGGGACAATGTCATGATCCGCTTCTTCGTCAATGGAAAGCCCGTCCAGACCGACTCCGATCCCGACACGCCGCTGCTGTGGGTGCTGCGCGACGGCCTGGGCCTCACGGGGACCAAGTACGGCTGCGGGCGCGCGCAGTGCGGCGCCTGCACGGTGCACGTGAACGGCGAGGCCGAGTTCTCCTGCTCGGTGAAGGTGGCCGACGTGGCGGGCAAGCGCGTGGCCACGATCGAGGGCATCGCGGCCTCGGGCGCCGTGGCGAAGGCGGTGAAGGCCGCCTGGATCGACAAGGACGTGGTGCAGTGCGGCTACTGCCAGCCCGGCCAGGTGATGGCGGCGGTGGCCCTGCTCACGAAGAACAAGTCGCCCTCGGACGCGCAGATCGACGAGGCGATGGACGGCAATCTTTGCCGTTGCGGCACCTACCCGCGCATCCGCGAGGCCGTGCGCGCCGCGGCCACCGCGCTCGCGGCGAAGCGCTGAGGAGGACGCCATGAAGATCCCCGCGAAAAGCGTCTCCCGCCGCGCCTTCCTCAAGACCTCCGCCGCGATGGCCGGGGGCCTCGTCATCGGCTTCTGGCTGCCGGGCAGGCAGCGCCTGGCGCACGCGCAGGGCGCGCCGAAGCCGCCCATCCACCCCAACGCGTTCCTGCGCATCGGCAAGGACGGCACCGTCACCGTGATGGTGAAGAACCTCGAGTTCGGCCAGGGCGTCACCACGGCGCTGCCGATGCTGGTGGCCGAGGAGCTGGAGTGCGACTGGAGCCGCGTGCGCGCGCAGCTCGCGCCGGCCGCCCCCGAGTACGCGCACACCGCCTTCGGCATGCAGATGACCGGCGGCTCGATGAGCGTGGGCGACTCCTGGGCGCAGCTTCGCACCGTGGGCGCGCAGGCGCGCACGATGCTCGTCGCCGCGGCCGCCGCGCAGTGGAAGGTGGCCCCGGAAGCCTGCCGTGCCGAGAAGGGATTCGTGCTCGGCCCCGGCGGGCGCAAGGCCTCGTTCGGAAGCCTCGCCGAGGCGGCCGGAAGGCTCCCCGTGCCGGAGAAGGTGGAGCTCAAGGTCCCGAAGGACTTCAAGGTCATCGGCAAGCCCACGCGCCGCCTCGACGCGGCCGAGCGCGTCGACGCGAAGACCGTCTTCGGCATGGACATGAAGCGTCCCAACCTGCACACGGCCCTCGTGGCCCACCCGCCGGTCTTCGGCGCGAAGGTGGCCTCGTTCGACGCGAAGAAGGCCATGGCGGTGCGCGGCGTGGTGAACGTCGTCCAGATCTCGAACGGCGTGGCGGTGGTGGCGAAGGACTTCTGGTCCGCGAAGAAGGGCCGGGACGCTCTCGAGATCCGGTGGGATCACGGCCCCGGCGCCGCCCTTTCCACCGACGGCCTGCGCGCGGAATACCTCGAGCTCGCGAAGAAGCCCGGGCCGATGGCGAAGAAGCCCGCCGACGCGGCCGCGATCAAGTCGGCGGCGAAGACGGTCGTGGCCGAGTACGAGGTGCCCTTCCTCGCGCACGCGCCCATGGAGCCTCTCAACTGCACCGTCGAATACCGCGGCGATTCCGCCGAGCTGTGGGTGGGCTCGCAATTCCAGACGGTGGACCAGGCGGCGGCGGCGAAGACCCTGGGACTGACGCCGGACAAGGTGAAGCTCAACACGCTGCCCGCGGGAGGCGGCTTCGGGCGGCGCGCCAATCCCGCCTCCGACTACGTGCGCGAGGCGTGCGAGATCGCGCGCGCGGTGAAGGTCCCGGTGAAGACGGTGTGGACGCGCGAGGACGACATCCGCGGCGGCTACTACCGCCCGATGTACGTGCATCGCGTGGAGGCGGGGCTCGACGCGAAGGGGACGATCGTCGCCTGGAACCACGCCATCGTGGGCCAGTCCATCATCGCCGGCACGGCCTTCGAGCCCTTCCTCGTGAAGGAGGGCATCGACGAGACCTCCGTGGAAGGCGTCAGCGACACGCCCTACGACATCCCGAACCTCGCGGTGACGCTGCACTCGCCGAAGTCGCCGGTGCCCTCGCTGTGGTGGCGCTCCGTGGGCAACACGCACACCGCGTTCGTGATGGAGACGATGATGGACGAGCTGGCGGCCGCCGCGGGCGAGGACCCGGTCGCCTTCCGCCGCAAGCTCCTGGCCAAGCACCCGCGCGTGCTCGCGACGCTGGACCTGGCGGCGGCCAAGGCCGGCTGGGGCACGCCGCTTCCGGCGGGCCGAGCGCGCGGCATCGCCGTGCACGAGTCGTTCGGGAGCGTCTGCGCGCAGGTGGCGGAAGTCTCGCTCGAGCAGGGCGCGGTGAAGGTGCACCGCGTGGTCGCCGCGTTCGACTGCGGGCTGGTCGTGAACCCGATGACCGTGGAGGCGCAGGTGCAGGGCGCCATCGCCTTCGGCCTGTCCGCGGCGCTGCACAGCGCCATCACGCTCAAGGACGGCCGCGTGCAGCAGTCCAACTTCCACGACTACACCGTCCTTCGCCTCGCCGAGATGCCCAGGGTCGAGGTGCACATCGTGCCCTCCGCCATGGACAAGCCCACCGGCGTCGGCGAGCCCGCCACACCTCCCATCGCCCCGGCCGTGGCCAACGCCCTCTTCGCCCTCACCGGCAAGCGCGCCCGCGCCTTGCCTCTCGGCAAGACGAAGTGGGGGTGAGGTAGGGCCACCGTCGCTGCGAACGAGGGGCAGCGTCGAAACTGGCACCGCCGTCACCGTGAGCCGCCGGGAGGGGTTGGGATGAGGCGTTGCAATTCCGTGGGCATGCGACCGTCGGGATGGGGCAGCGCGAGCGGCCCCGTCTCTTGATGGGTAAAAAATCGGGGTCCGACGTGTTTGGCGGACCCCGATTTTTTGGGCACCCATCCGACGGTCACGCCTGCATGCCCCCGGAATTGCAACGCCTCATCCCAACCCCTCCATCCCGTGAATCGCCCTACGGCCTCTAGGGTCATCGACGCCGGCCTCTTGATCGTGGCGCCAGTTGGCCCAAAATTGGCTTCGCTCGTGAACGGCGGCGCCTGGCGGCGGTCAGACCGGCTTCGGCGCCCGGATGATCGGGAGGCAGCCCATGGGACTCAGGCTCAGGCACAACGAATGGCAGCGGCAGCTCTGGAAGTTCGTCACCCACCCCGTCACGGAAATCGCGGCGCTGGTGGTGGTCGTCCTGTTCGCGCTGGGCACCCTCGTCACGGTGGAGTCGCGCCTCATCCGCAGCCCGCACACGCCGGTGATCTTCAGCCCGAAATGAGGCGCGCCGCACCATGACGGGGCGGCGAATCCTCTCGCGGCTGGCCGCCGCGGTCGCGCTGGTGGCGGCGGTCGCGGGCTGCGCCTACCTCAACGAGAAGCAGGGCGAGCTCATCTTCCGGCCCACGCAGGACACCTGGTGGGGCTACCAGAACGCGGGCCTCGCCTACGAGGAGCGCTGGATCCCGGTGGGCGGCAACGGCGACCGCCTGCACGCCTACTGGGCCCCGGCCGACGACAAGGCCGCGCCGGTGCTGCTCTACCTGCACGGCGCGCGCTGGAACCTCACGGGGAGCGTCACGCGCATCGAGCGCTGGCGCAAGATGGGCTTCACGGTCCTCGCCATCGACTACCGCGGCTTCGGCAAGAGCACGCAGGCCTCCCCCTCGGAGCAGCTCGCCTACGAGGACGCCGAGGCCGCCTGGGACTACATCGCGAAGTCCGAGCCCGCGCGGCCGCGCTACATCGTCGGGCACTCGCTGGGCGGGGCCATCGCCACGGAGCTCGCGATGCGCCGCCCGGAAGCCTCGGGACTCGTGCTGGAGGCCACCTTCACCTCGATCCGCGACATGGTCGAGCACACCGCCTGGCGCTACGTGCCGGTGGGGCTCATCCTCACCCAGGAATTCGACACCCTCTCGAAGGTCCCGCGCCTTCGCCTGCCCACGCTCATCGTGCACGGCACGCGCGACTCGGTGGTGCCCTACGAGATGGGCGAGCGCCTCTACGCCGCGGCCGCCGGGCCCAAGCGCTTCATCCGCGTCGAGGGCGGCAGCCACCACAACCTCTCGGCCGTCGCCGCCGACCAGTACCGCGCGGCGCTGCGCGAGCTCTTCCACCACGGCGCGCGCACCCTGGAGGCCACGGGTCCGAGCTGAGGCGCTCGCGGTGTATAGTCGCCGCCATGCAGAGCCTCGACCTCGACGTCCTCGAAAACATGCTCGCGTGGCAGCGCGCGGGGCGCCGGGCGTGGCTCGTCACCGTCGCGCAGACCTTCGGCGCCAGCCCGCGACCGCCCGGCTCGCTGCTGGCGATGCGCGACGACGGCATCCTGGTGGGCTCCGTCTCCGGCGGCTGCATCGAGGACGACCTGGTCGCCCGGCGCGAGGAATTCGCCGGCCGCCAGCCCCGGTTCATCTCCTACGGCGTCACCAGCGAGGAGGCCCGCCGATTCGGGCTGCCGTGCGGCGGCAAGCTCGAGGTGATCGTGGAGTCCGCCATCCCCGCGTCCGACCTCGAGGCGCTCCTCGCCCACATCGCGAGCGGCCGCGTGATCGGCCGGCAGGTGGACCTCGCCACGGGCGCGTGGAGCTTCGCCCCGGCGCTGCCCACCGACGAGTGCGAGCGCACCGATTCGCGCTTCACCAGCATCCACGGGCCGCGCTGGCGCATGCTCCTCGTCGGCGCCTCCGAGATCGCGCACTACCTCGCCGAGATCGCCGCCACCGTCGACTACCGCGTCTTCGTGTGCGACCCGCGCGAGGAATACCGCCTCGCCTGGCGCGTGCCAGGCGCCGCCTTCGTCGAGGGCATGCCCGACGACGCGGTCGCCGCGATGAGGCCCGACGGCCACACCGTCGTCATCGCCGTCTCGCACGATCCGAAGCTCGACGACATGGCGCTGCTGGAAGCGCTCAAGAGCGAGGCCTTCTACGTGGGCGCCGTGGGCTCCCGGCAGACGAGCGCCGAGCGCCGCAAGCGCCTGGCCGGCTTCGACCTCTCGGCGCGCGAGATCGCGCGGCTGCGCGGGCCCGTGGGACTTTCCATCGGCTCGCGCACCCCCGCGGAGATCGCGGTGGCGATCCTCGCCGACCTCATCGCGACCCGCAACGGCGTGATGCTCGAGCGCGCCGGCGAGGCGGGATCGCGCCTCTCCGCTTGATCCGCGGGCTGCTCCTGGCCGGCGGTGCCGCGACGCGCTTCGGCGGCGCGAAGCTGCTGGCCCGCGCCTGCGACAACCCCGCTCCCATCGGCGCGCGCGCCGCCCGCTCACTCGTCGCGGGCGTAGGCAACGCGCTCGCGGTCGTGCGGACTGGCGACGAGGCGCTCGCACGCGCGCTGCGCGAGGCCGGCTGCGAGGTGCTGGAATCCCCCGATTCGCTGCGCGGGCTGGGAGCGAGTCTCGCCGCGGGCGTGAAGGCGAGCCGCGATGCCTCCGGCTGGATCGTGGCGCTGGCCGACATGCCGCGCATCCTCCCCGCCACGCACCGCGCCGTGGCCGCCGCCCTCGGGCGCGGCGCCA
>JAHCLE010000071.1 GCA_026125445.1 Burkholderiales bacterium | reverse complement strand
CTCGGCGGCAATCATGAGCCGCACCCGCGAGGTGACGAGGAGCTTCACGCCCGGACAGGCGTCGAGCAGGCGTCCCAGCATCTGTGCCGAGCCCGCCAGCTGCTCGAAGTTGTCGAACGCGACCAGGCGGGCGTCCCCTCCCAGCCGCGCGATGGCTTCCTGCAACGGATCGCCCTTCGCCACCTTCGCCACTCCCAGCGCGCGCAGCAGGCTTCGCGCGGCGTCCTCGCCGGTCGCATCGTCCTCGAGCGGAACGAAGAGGACACCCCCCGGGAAGGCGGGCTCGAGGTCGCGAAGCGCCCGGCGCGCGAGGCTCGTCTTCCCCACCCCGCCGGGGCCCACGAGGGTGAGCAGGCGGCAGCCGTCGCCCGTGAGCATCTCGGCGATGCGGCGCAGCTCGACGGAGCGGCCGACGAAGGCATCGTCCACCGGTTCCGCGGCCGGTCTCGGGGGCGGCGAGAGAGCCGGCGCCGCGGCGCGCCCCACCAGCGATTCGACATCCGCGGCCGGACGCACGCCCAGCTCGCGCTCCAGGCGGGCGGCGAACTCGCCGTAGGCCGCGCGCGCCTTGATGCCCTGCCCGCCGCGGGCGAGCCACGAGACCTGGGCCGCCATCGCCGATTCGTCGAGCGGGTCGGCCTCGAGGAGCCGGCAGGTGATCTCGAGGGCCACGGCCGGCTCGATATCGCCGGCGAGCCGCGCGAGCGCCGCCGCCCGCCACGCCGTGCGGAGGCGATCGCGCTCGAACCGCAGCCACTCCGTCCAGGGCTCGCTCGATTCGTCGTCGAAGCCCTGCAGCAGGTCGCCGCGGTACAGGGCGAGCGCGTCCGCGTGGCCGCCCTCGCGAAGCGCCGCCTCGAATTCCGCGACGTCGGTGTCCACGGCGACGCGAAGCGAATTGCCCTGTGCCTCCACGGGGGGCATCCCGGAGAGCGACTGCAGGCGGAAGAGGGCCTTCCTCAGGTTCGTCAGCGCGAGCTTCGGTGGCTGCTCCGGCCAGAGCATGGCCGCGATCTCCGCGCGGGCCACCCACCCCCCGCCCAGGGCGAGGAAGGCGAGGAGCTGGGACCGGCGCTCGGCGGCGAGCGCGGTCACGTCTTGCCCGGTTGCCACCGCGGGCGGGCCGAAGAGCAGGAGGCGCACCGGGGTCGGGGGGGGTGAAGGGGAAGCCGCGATGATGCTACCCGCGGGGAGCGGGAGGCAAGGAGGAACGCCGGCGGAACGCCCCCCTGCGTAGGGTTCGCCTTCGATTTCTTCCCAACCGAAAGGACCCCGCCATGAACACCGCAGTCGCCACACCGGCCTCCACCCCCAACCTCGCCGCCATCAAGCAGCGCCAGCAGGCCACCTGGGCCAGCGGCGACTACGCGGTCGTCGGCGCCACCCTCCAGATCGTCGGCGAAACGCTGGCCGAGGCGGCCGACGTGCGCGCCGGCGAGCGCGTCCTCGACGTGGCCGCGGGCAACGGCAACGCCACGCTCGCCGCCGCGCGCCGCTTCGCCCACGTCACCTCGACCGACTACGTCCCGGCGCTGCTCTTCAAGGGCCGCGAGCGCGCCCGCGCGGAAGGGCTCGCCGTGAAGTTCCAGGAAGCCGACGTCGAGGCGCTGCCCTTCGACGACGGCTCCTTCGACGTCGTGCTCTCCACCTTCGGCGCCATGTTCGCGCCCGACCAGGAGCGCACCGCCCACGAGATGATGCGCGTGCTGCGCCCCGGCGGCCGCCTCGCGATGGCCAACTGGACGCCCAACGGCTTCATCGGCCACCTCTTCAAGGCGATCGGCGCCCACGTGCCGCCGCCGGCCGGGATCAAGCCCCCGGCGCTGTGGGGCACCGACGCCCGCCTGGCCGAGCTCTTCGGCGGGAAGGCCGCGCAGCTTCGCTGCGAGAAGCGCTACTTCAACTTCCGCTACCTCTCGGCCGCGCACTGGGTGAAGGTGTTCCGCGAAGTCTACGGCCCCACGCACAAGGCCTTCGCCGCCCTGGACGCGCCCGGCGCCGCCGCCCTCGAGCGCGACATCACCGCCCTCCTCGACGCCATGAACGTCGCCGGACCCGACTCGCTCGTCGTGCCCAGCGAGTACCTCGAAATCGTCGTCACCAAGAAGTGAGAGGACCTGCCCGATGAAACCCCGCAATTCGATGCCCTACCTCGCCGCGGCCGCCACCCTGGCGGCCTGCGTGAGCGAGCCGACCCTCATCCCGGACACGCTGGACCCCGGTCCGAAGGAGATGCTCGCCATGGTCGTGCCGGCCAAGGGCGTGCAGATCTACGAGTGCCGCGCGAAGAAGGACGCTTCGTCGTTCGAGTGGGCCTTCGTCGCCCCGGACGCGGAGCTCTTCGACGCGCGCGGCCACCTGATCGGGCGCCACGGCGCAGGACCCTACTGGGAAGCCAACGACGGCAGCCGCGTCGTGGGCACCCTGAAGGCGCGCGCCGAGGCGCCGATCGCCGGCTCCATCCCGTGGCTGCTGCTTGCCACGAAGGGCACCGGCACGGCCGGCTCCTTCAGCAAGGTGACGAGCATCCAGCGCGTGAACACCTCGGGCGGCATGCCGCCCTCCTCGCCCTGCACGGCCGATCTCCTGGGCCGCAAGGCGCGCGTGGACTACGTCGCGACATACCGCTTCTTCGTCGCCAACTAGGGAAGCACCCTCACCGCCAGTACCGATACATTCGGTAACGCGAAGCCCCTGTCGAAACGGGGCGGTCTCGTTCGTCGTAGGAGTAGAGTGCCGACTTCCGGGCCGACCCGGCCTGGAAGCCTCGCCTCGAAATCCCCTGCCAACCAAGGAGATACGACGATGCGATACATGATCATCGTGAAGGCCAGCCCCGAATCCGAAGCCGGCGTGATGCCTTCCGAAGAGCTGATGGCCGAGATGGCCGCCTACCACGAGGAACTCGCCAAGGCGGGCGCGCTGCTGGACGGTTCGGGGCTGCGGGCGAGCTCCATGGGCTGGAAGGTCCGGTACCGCGGCGGCAAGCGCACCGTGATCGACGGCCCCTTCACCGAGGCCAAGGAAATGATCGCGGGCTACACCCTCATCCAGGTGAAGTCGCCCGAGGAGGCGCTCGAATGGTCGCGGCGCTTCCCCAACCCGCGCGGCGGCGACAAGGACTGCGAGATCGAGGTGCGCCGCCTCTTCGAGCTGGAGGACTTCGAGCCCAGGGAGCAGGCGGAGCGCTTCCGCGACATCGGCATGGGCGGGGGGAGGAGCTGACCATGCGCATCATCGCCATGCACAAGGAAAGCAGGAACGACGGGGCGGGACACCCGCCTTCGCCCGAGATGATCGGCCGCATGGGCCAGCTCGTGGGCTCCATGATGCAGCGGGGCACGCTCGTCACGACCGACGGCCTGTGCCCCAGCAGCGAGGGCGCGCGGCTCAGGTTCGCGAAGGGCAAGCTCACGGTGACTCCCGGGCCGCTCGAGGGCGAGAACGAGCTGATCTCCGGCTTCGGGATCCTGCGCGTGCGAAACCTCGAGGAAGCGATCGAGTGGAGCACGCGCTTCGCCGGGACGATCGGCGACTGCGTGATCGACGTGCGGCCCGTGTCGGAGCCGTGGGACATCGGCGCAAGCCCCAAGCCCGACGGCATCACCACGCGCCGCTACATGGCCGCGCGCAAGGCCGACGCGGGATCGGAATCGGGTTCGCCCCCCTCCCCCGAGGCCATGGCCCGCACCGACGCGCTGCTGCAGGAGATGCGCAAGAAGGGCGTGCTGGTGGCCTCCATCGGCATGGCGCCCAGCTCGAAGGGAGCACGCGTGCGCTTCTCCAACGGCAAGCGCGCGGTGATGGACGGGCCCTTCGCGGAATCGAAGGAGCTCATCGCCGGCTTCGCGGTGCTCGAGGCGCCGACGGTGGCCGACGCCATCGACCTCTCCGCGGAGTTCGCCAGCATCATCGGCGACGTGGAGATCGACTTCCTGCCCATCGTGGCGATGGAAGCCCACTAGGAGGCCGGCCATGATCAAGATCATCGGCATCGTGATCGTCCTCGCGATCGTGGGGCTGCTCGTGTACGCGGCGATGCAGCCCGCGGACTTCCGCATCCAGCGCACCGCCACCGTGAAGGCGCCGCCGGAGCGCATCTACCCGCTCATCGCGAGCCTGAAGGCGTGGGGCCCGTGGTCACCGTGGGAGAAGAAGGACCCGGCGATGAAGCGCACCTTCAGCGGGCCGGATGCCGGCGTGGGCGCGGCCTACGGCTGGGAGGGCGACAAGAACGTGGGGACCGGGAAGATGACAATCCTGGAGGCCACGCCCTCGCACAAGGTCGTGATCAAGCTCGAGTTCCTGAAGCCCTTCGAGGCCACCAACACGGCGGAGTTCACGCTGCAGCCGGTGGGGGATTCCACCGCCATCGTCTGGGCGATGTACGGAAAGAACAACTTCCTCTCCAAGCTCGTGTGCGTCTTCATGGACATGGAGAAGATGGTGGGGCCGGACTTCGAGGCGGGGCTCGCGGGATTGAAGGCGCTCGCGGAGAAGCCGGCGGCGTGAGACGGCGGTGAGCGGGGACACGCAACGCGCGATCGAGGCGGTCTGGCGCATCGAGGCGGCGAAGCTCATCGCCGGCCTCGCCCGCCTCGTGCGCGACGTGGGAATTGCGGAAGAGCTTGCCCAGGACGCGTTAGTGGCCGCCCTGGAGACCTGGCCGCGCACCGGGGTGCCGGACAACCCCGGCGCCTGGCTCATGGCCACGGCCAAGAACCGGGCGCTGGACCAGCTGCGGCGGTACAAGATGCTCGAGCAGAAGCACGCCGAGCTGGCCGCGGAGATGGATCTCGCGCACGAGATTTCTTCGCGCGAGCGCTCCGAGGCCGTCGATGCCGCGATTGACGACGAGATCGGGGATGACCTGCTGCGGCTCGTCTTCACGGCCTGCCATCCGGTGCTCTCGCCGGAGGCTCGCGTGGCGCTCACGCTCCGGATGGTGGGCGGGCTTTCGACGGCGGAGATCGCGCGGGCGTACCTGGTACCGGAGCCCACCATCGCGCAACGAATCGTCCGGGCAAAGCGCACGCTGTCGGAAGCCCGCGTTCCCTTCGAGGTGCCGCGCGGGGCGGAGCTCGAGGAGCGGCTCGCTTCCGCCCTGGAGGTGATCTACCTCGTCTTCAACGAAGGATTCGCGGCGACGGCCGGCGAGGAGTGGACGCGTCCCGCGCTGTGCGAGGAGGCGCTGCGGCTGGGACGCGTGCTCGCGGGCTTGATGCCGCAGGAGCGCGAGGTGCACGGGCTCGTCGCGCTCATGGAGATCCAGGCCTCGCGACTGCCCGCGCGCCTCGGGCCGGACGGGGAGCCGGTGCTGCTGATGGACCAGGACCGGTCGCGGTGGGACCACCTGCTGATCCGCCGGGGCCTCGCCGCCCTCGCGCGGGCCGAGGCGCTGGGCGGCACCCTCGGGCCCTATACGCTGCAGGCGGCGATTGCCGCTTGCCATGCGCGGGCGCGTGTCGCGTCGGAAACGGACTGGACGCGTATTGCCGCTATCTACGATGCGCTCTCGCAGGTCATGCCTTCACCGGTCGTCGAGCTCAATCGCGCGGTGGCGGTGGGGATGGCCTTCGGGCCGGCGGCGGGGCTCGAGATCGTGGACACGCTGGTGGCGGAGCCTTCGATGAGGGACTACCACCTGCTGCCGAGCGTGCGGGCGGACCTGCTCGCGAAGCTGGGCCGCTCCGAGGCGGCCCGCGCGGAATGGCGGCGGGCAGCGGAGCTCACGGGAAACGAAAGGGAGCGGGCGTTGCTGCTCGCCCGCGCAAGGGACGCCGCCTGACAAAGGGCCCGCAGGTCCTGGGGAAATCCGCCGTGGCGCGGTGTTACGCTATTCGTTACACGATTGCAGGCGCCGGATGGACTCATGGACGCTTCCCGGGAACAAGCCGATGCATTGATGGTGGGCCTGCTCAAGGCCTCGATCCTGATGCGGCTTCCGGCGGCCACGATCGGCGCCGTGCTCCAGACCGGGCTGGAGGACATCAACCGCATCCGCACCGGCGAGGATTTCCTCGAGCTTCACCTCCAGGCCCTCGAGCGGGCCAGGCGTTTCGTGCAGATGTGGGACCAGCTCAAGATCGTCCACAAGGACGACAGCGAGGCCGCGTGCGACTGGATCCACACCCCCTGCCCCGAACTCGGCGGGCTGCGACCGGCGGCCGTGCTGGCCGAAGGCGAAGGCCTGGACCGGGTCGTCAGCCTGGTGCAGCAGCGCTACGAGGCGTCGCGGGCGGGTCGACCTAACCCGGTGGCAGGCCCCTGAACGCCTGCGCCGAACCGGAATCGGGCATTTCGGCCCGCGTTTCCTGCACTTCGTCGCTTTCGGCTCGCGGTCGGGGCGGGGGCTGCCTACAGTGGGCTCATCGACAACGCACCCAACCCAAGGAGCCGACCATGCTTACCGCCATCTTCGCCATCGCGACCGTCGTCTTCTTCGTCGCCGTCGTCGCGGACATCGCCGCCACCGCCGCGAACCTGCGCGCGTACGGCTGAGCCGTCAGCCGAACGCAACAGTCAGCATCGAAAGCCAGAGGCCGAATCCGAGGGCGAGGATCACCATCGTCATCACCGTGGCCGAGGTGCCCTCCCGGGAGCGGGACAGCCCCTCGAGACCGTGGTACACGAGTCCGCACGAGAGCGCGAGGCCCGCGAGCCCGATGATGCCCGTCGCGGCAAGGCTCGAGGCCAGCAGCCCCAGCGACGAGAGCCACATGGGCACGGGGAAGATGGAGGCGAGCAGGTACGCGCCCGGGTAGTCAATCCGGAACCCGTACGCGTCGGCCATGTTCTTGATGACGAGCCCCATGAAGCCCACGCTGAGGAATTCCATGATCAGGAAGGCATAGGCGACCGCGACCCAGTCCCGCCCGCGGGCGGTGTGGGGAAACATCTCCGGGTGCGTCGACCCCCCGAAGTACACCATGACCGCGGCGAGGACCGATAGCGGCGCGACCAGCAGCAGGAAGACGTACCAGTAGTTGGGCCGGCGCTCGGCCAGGCTCGGCCAGCCCTCATTGGCGGAAAACGGCAGAAGCAGGAGCGAGTGCATCGTCACGATGGACCTCCTTGCCCCGGCGGCGGCGGGCGGTGTTGGGTGGAGATGCTTTGACTTGCGGGGGAGGCGAGCGGTTCAAGCCACGTCGGTTGATTTTCCCCACGAGACCTAAGGCTATTCGTCCTTGGCTGCCATCCCGGGCGTCACGGAATGGCATGTGTGAACGGGTAGTGAAATTCACGTCACAAGCTGGCCGGCGCCATTTGCTACCTTCACTGTCGCCAGAGTGCCGGAGTTGAACTCGAGGTAATCCGCCTCGATTCCGTCACTGAAGATCACGCCATTGCCCCCCATGAGCGAGCGAAGCTTGAGGCTGTTGCCCTGCCCCACCGTCCCGTAGATCAGCGTGGCTTGCGAAGAGCGGCTTGGGAAGGGTTCGCGCACAGCGAAACGCAGCGCCTGGGAATCCCACGCCAGCGGCTCGTATGGACGAGTGCCGCTGCTGCCCAGTGACGAGGCCACCGCCATGGCCCCGGTGACGATGCTCTTGATCCACGCAGTCGACCCCAGGCCCGTGGCGACAATCAGTCCGCTGGACGACTGGACCTCCGACTTGTCGCCGAAGGAGATTTCGTAGCGAGCCGAGGTGTGAGTGCGCGGACCGATGAAGAAGTCGTTCACAGCCAGCAGTCGTTGCCCATCCGAGAGCACGGCCTCGGCCATGGTGATGGACTTCGTGCTCCGACGGTCGTGAAGCACCTCCTGAAAGATGAGCGGCAAGTCCATCGGCAGGAAAGGCAGCAACAGACCGTCGAACCGGTCAGGATCGGGATTGATGCCCACGAGCGGCTGCCCGTCGAGGTACTTGAGTGTATTGGCGACGAGCCCGTCCTGGCCCAATGCCATCACCAGGTCGTCGGGCGCGAACACGAAGTTCGATACGAGCATCCGGTCCACGACCTGGTAGCGCCCGTATTCCGACAAAATGTTGACGACGACGCGCCGACCCTCACCATAGGCCTCGTGCTCTGCCTGGAAGTCGGCGAAGTCGCCCCCGAGGCGCTCCACCACATAGCGTGCCTGCGAAAGGGTCTGGTGCCGCGCCAGCAGCTCGTCGAGCCGCGTGCGGCGCGTCACCAGCACCACTTTCCGGTCAGCGCGTGACACGTGCCGTCTCCTTGGCTACCTCATGCTTGCCGCCGCTCAGAAGCAGGCTGTTGAGAAGGTCCGGCGAGACATTGAGCTCGCCGATCTTCTCCGCCCGCTCCGCAATGCCACCGAAGGCCTGGGCAATGAGCTGGCCCGGCTCCATGCCGGCCGCCGCGAGCACCTGCACTATGCGCGGGTCGGCGTTGCGGAAGGCTTCGACGACCGCCTCCACCCGGTGAGCGTCGGCTTCCGCCAGTGTCCTCACGTTTGCGGCCTTCTTCTCGACGAAGGCCTTGCGTTCCTCCTCGAGGTGGATGCTTGCGGCCATGTCCGCCTTCTCCAGTTCGTGCTTCTTCCGGCGGAAGCTCGCTTCGGCCTCCATCTGGGTCTCCCGGATCTGCCGCTTCTTCTGCTCAACGGCGACCTCGGTACTGAGCTCGTTCTCGCGGATACGGCGCTCGCCGTCCACGGAGGAATTGCGGCGCTCGAAGATCGCGTCGTCCGCGGCCTTGAGGATCGCCTCCCGGGCCTCCGCCTCCAGGGCCCTGGCGGTCTCCGTCGTAGGCTTGATCGCGAGGATCGAGAAGCCGAGGAGTTCCAGGCCGAGGGCTGTGACTTCCGGATGCGTCGAAAATTGGCGCCCAACCCTTTCGGAGACCTCGTCCGCCGCCCGCAGCGCATCCCTCAGGGGTAGCGCCCGAATCGCTTGCTGGATCAGCACCTTGGCCGTGGCTACGACGCGCTCCGGCAGCTTCTCGGGATCGTCCGATTCGTACGTCTTCCCGTCGGTCTTGAGCGAGTAGTCGAGGAGCCCGGCAGCGTTGGCAGGGTGCGAAATCCGGTAGGTGACGAGCCCCTGGACCGTGATCGACTGGAAGTCCGCCGTCACGTTCTCGAAGATGAAGGGGCAGTCGCGGCTGCCCACGGGCACGGCAACGAGGGAAGTCGTCGGCGCGAAGTAGAAGAACGAGAGTCCGGCACCTTCACGGACGACCTTGCCGCCCCGGTACTGGATGATATGGGTAGTCGGTTGTGCCTTGACGAAGCTGATGCCCAGCATATTGAGCTCCTTTCCGCTATTAGTCGTACTGTACGACTATTGTGCTAGACTGTCAACATCCAATTTCGCGCAGGCTCGCCATGACACCTCCTCTCCCGGCAAAACGGCCCCTGACGACCGTGGATATCGCGATCTTTTCAATCCGCGACGGAAGGCTTTGCGTTCTGCTCGTGAAGCGTCCTTCGGGCAAGGACGAGCCTTACCCCGGCCGCTGGGCGCTGCCGGGGGGATTCGTGGACTTGGAGAACGACAAGAGCCTCGAGGATTGCGCAGTGCGCAAGCTAAGGGAGAAGACGGGCGTGGCAAGCCCCTACCTGGAGCAACTGGGAAGCTGGGGGGACGCCAAGCGCGACCCGCGCGGATGGTCGGCGACACATGTGTACCTCGCACTCATCGCGGGACCGGAAGTAAAGCCGGAAGCGGGAGGAAATGCACCTGAAGCCGACTGGTTCCCGGTGGCCGACTCCGGCGTGGCTGGGCGACTGGCGTTCGACCACAAGGACCTGCTCGCCGCAGCGCTCGCTCGCATCCGCGCGAAGGTGGAATACACGTCGCTGCCCGTCCACCTCGTGGACGAGCCATTCACCCTTACGGAGTTGCAGCGAGCCTACGAGATCGTCATGGGGCGCCCGGTGAACAAGGCAGCGTTCCGGAAGCGGATACTCGACGCAGGAATCGTGGAAAGCACCGGGGAATTTCGGGGAGGGCAGGCGCGGCCGGCGGAGCTGTTTCGGCACGCGAGGGCGGCGGAGCGCCTTGCCTACTTCCCGCGGACATTCAGCCCGAGACCGTGAGGCACGACTACCCGCGCCCTTCAGGAGCTATGAATGGCTCGATTCCCCCCCTCGGCGACCTCAGGCCGAGGCGACCTCAGGCCGAGGCGACATCCAGCGCTTTCGCAACGAGCCGCACGAATCCCGCTGCGTGCGCCCCGTCCATCCAGCGCGTCACGATCACCGCCTCGTGGTCCGGGTCGATCCACACCTGGTGGCCGCCCGCGCCGAACATGAACCAGCTCGCGCGCGAGGCATCCGCGAACATGCGCCCATCGCGGTTGAGCCAGGTGAGCCAGCCGTAGAAAGGCGCCACCGCGCACGGTGTGCGCATGCGCTCCACCCACTCGCGCGGGACGAGCTGCCGGCCCTGGTGCGCGCCGCCGTCGAGGAGGAGCTGCCCGATGCGCGCCTGGTCGCGCGTGCTGATCGACACGCCGCCGCCCCAGTGCGTGCCGCCGGGGACCGACTGCATACGCCGGCCGTCGATCTCGACCCAGGCGTCGTCGTAGCCCTCCCAGCGGAAGTCGCGGCCGCCGCCGATCGGCGCGAGCACGCTTTCGAGGAACACTTCGGGGAGCGGCTTCGTGAATAGGTGGAGGAGCGCCAGGGAGAGCTGGTTGATGCGGACGTCGTTGTATTCCCAGTAGGTGCCGGGCTCGCTCAGCGGGCGCAGGTCACCCTTCTTCCCCGACGGGGGCTTCGGGTCGTAGGAGACGCGGCGGTAGTGCTCCACCTGGTCGGGCATGCCGAAGCACTCGCCCTGCCATTCGCTCGTCTGCGTGAGGAGGTGCTCCCAGGTGATTCCGCGGTTGTGGGGCGAATCGAAACCGATTCCTGGGATTCGCTCGCTCACGCGCTCGCCGGGATCGAGAAGGCCGCGGGAATGGGCGATGCCGGCGAGGATGGCGAGGTAGGTCTTCGCGACGCTGAAGGTCTGGTCGGCGCGGTCGGGTTCTCCCCAAGCGGCGACTTCATTTCCCCGGACGAGGATTACGCCGGAGACGCCGCCTCGGGGATGGACGGGGCCACGCAGGCGGTTGAATGGAGGCGGGTCGTCGTGGTGGACGCCCCAATGGGCAGGATCGGCGGCCGGGTCGCGGGGCCAGGGGATTTCGTGGGATTGGGAGAAGGAAATTGCTCCGTCGAGAGGGTTCATGGCGCTAATGCCATTTGCTGCCACCACGTCAGACGGAACACCCGCGTCGCCCGGGGCCGCAACGTTCCGCAGCGTCCGATTCCGTCCTCCCAGGTCGCTCACGAGCGACTCCCGCGAACGCGCCGTCGGATTCGCCAAACCGCAAGCAAGCGCCACCTCCTAACGCCCCGCGGTAGACAGAATAGGTTTGCGGGGCAGCCACTACAACACCCAATGCCTCGCCGTCACCCGCAGTTGCGAGACCTCGCCTGTATCCCATGATACGTCCCACAGGACATAAGCATCCAAAGGACTGCACACCGCCTCGTCACAGTGTTCTGCTACGCCCCCCAAGAATATGCGAGTACGGACTCATTCCATCCTGGATGCCGCGCCATGCACAGAGTCTCACCAAGCAACTGGAGCTCGTTTTCAATGATAGGGCTCCACTGCGCAATGTCTCCCATCAATTTCTTCCCAAGCCACACCAACGTTGTGGCCAATACCAATGAGAAGTCCTCTGCCTCTTCATTAAGCCTTCTAATGACTCCAACCGAGTCACTTAAGCGAAAAAACCCGTTTGGCAGGTAGAAGGCGAACAAATCGTCAAAAAGCCATGCTGCCGTGTAGTGAATGGCATTTCGTTGCCTTGCAAACTCCTTTTCATCGATTTCATCCAATAAACGGACTAACTCTGAATTGCAAGGAGGATTTTCAAGTACTCTCAACGCTCGCTTGAAGATTGCCCACCGATGCCTATGCTCTAGTCGTGGAAATTGAACGAGCTGTATTTCTTCCCCCAATTTGTATTCTCGTAGCGCCTTTCCCTTTAGGCCCCGTGGGGGTTCCGGCCAAACATCAACCAGTACCTGTCGATTTGAGACTTCAATCAGGACTATTCCGAGCAGGCGAAAGACTGCCTCCTTCGCAAAGAAGGCGCTTTGATAGGCCGTGGAAAGGCTCCAGGTAGGACAACCGGATGTGGCCTGATGCTCCGCTAGACCCAGGACATGCGATGCCTTATGAAGCGCAAAAACGGCCTCATGGAGCACGCACTCGCGAAAGCCCGGAAGACCAGTTCGGTACTCCCCGGTCTCAGGCGTCTCTCGAACAGCCTGTTCAAGTCCAACGAATTGACGCAAATCGAAATCAGGAGGCTGCCCTGCATCATCTAGGGGTGGAATGTAGGACAGCCACGCATTTTTGACCAGTGCCCAGTCGCGTTGGGATACCCGCTTAACACAACTCTCGAAGGACATGCTGACATTCAGAGTGCGATCGTGCCACCCTCGCCAAGAGTATCAAACGCTGCCGAAAGTTCTGCTTGCAGATCTTCGCCGGCCTGACTTTCCGCACCTGCTCCAGAACCCATCCTTTCCCAAGCACCAAAGTCAAAATGCCGCACCTCAGCAAGGACCCTCGCGACATCTTCCACCCTGAAACTCTTGTGGTGCTTAAGACACAAATTGAACACCATCGGAAGAGAATTTAATAATGCGCCAAACCCCACTGTCTGAAAAAAAACTGACGCGACCTTGTTGTAATACTTGGGAAAGATGACATCGAGCGCCCTGTAGTAATTCGCTATGATCTGTCGCTGCTCATTCAAAGAGTACGCAGACAATGCACCCTTATTCTCAATAACGAGTGGCGAGACCTTCCTAACAAAGTTGTTTAGAGAAATTTCGCCTTTTCGTGCAACGCTGGTCACGACAATCTTTCCAAAGAAAGGTGACTCCTCATCTCGCTTGAGCTCCCCCGCAATGTCCACCGCGCGCTCCTTCGCTCTCTCTGACGTCGTCCTCTTCGTAGGGAGATGTTTGAGTAAGTCGTAGTAGAGCGATGCGGGTACTCCCTTTGCCTCCCTATTAATCGTGATGAACTGTTGAATCTGTTCTTCGTCACTCAATCCGAGAAATGCGACAACGGGCAATTCAATGGACGCGCCTGACTCATGCGCGCCCGCCAAACGATGCTGTCCATCAATCACCCAGCCTGCATCACCAACATTCTTGATCGCAATTCGACGCCCCCCGCGCTCGACCCTCGCCTTCTCAAGCGTGATTAGAATGCTGAGCGGCAGCGGTCTCTTGGCTTTGATATACGAGGCAATTGAGCGCACGCGCGATGCCGAGAGTACCCGTTGATATCCGGCATCCTTGTCTTCATCGCGCTGGTTTATCTGCAAACACTTCCAGAGCTCGGTTGCCCGAGCGCTGAACATGTACAACACTGCGTCCCCTTGGCGAACGGGAAGGCAATCAAACATCAATTCACGCTTCATTCTCGTGGCCATATTGCCTCACTCCCAATTCACAGGGCGACCCTCACAAGACATCGCAATAGGCAAAGACGGCACAACCGTGCCAATAATGCAGTAAACATCGATGATGTCAGTCAGATGAAGGCTACTTCCGCTCAAAATCGAGCTCCCAGCGGCCATAGACCAGCGAGTAAGCTATGGCGCAACTCCCAAAATTACGAGGGGCACCGCTGGCACTCCTCGTCCTTGTCGGATTACGTTATATAGCTCGCCTTCGTAATACCCGGGCCCAGAACTCATCTCTGACTGAAGGGATTTCATTGGGAGAATTTCCACGCCGACGTCGATCTTGTCACGAACGTAGAAAGCAAGATGCTTCACGAACAAGTCATAAGCGACGAAGGAATATTTTCCAAATTGGACCTCAATGGCCACTCGATCCTTCACAAAGTCTGTCTGGTTATAGCTAAAAATGGGCTCCTCACCTGCTGCAACGATTTCGTGCTTCTGTGCATCCGCTGGCATAGACATCGTTTGGCGTATGAGTTTTTCCGATCGTGTCACCCAGTAGCTCACTCTGCTTTCATCCCATTTCCGGGCCTTGAGCTCATGTTTGAACTTCGAATTCATTTCGACAGGACTGTAGAGTACCTTGCCAGCCATCGTTTTCTCTTTGGACACCTTTGTCTTGCACTTTTTGCCATCAACTGCGGCAACAACGGCTTTAATCTCAGTCCATAGCGATTTCTTGTGAACCAAAAGAAATTCAAGTCCATTTAGATGGGAGTAAGTCTCAATGATCTTCACAATTCTAGTGCCCCCCGTTTCGCAATCTTGGATCGTAAACGGGCTTGTCCATGGGGCGCGTTCTTAGCAATCCTTTGGACTGTAGTTCTAGCCGAGAAGCCGCAATCTGTACGTACCTTTCGACTACATCACAGCCATATCCATTGCGTTCGTGCCGCACCGCTGCAATGAGCGCAGATCCCACCCCCATGTATGGGTCAAACACATTGTCTCCCTTGTCGGAGAGACCGAGCACAAGGCGCTCAACTAACTCCACCGGAAACTGACAGGGGTGTTCCGTTTTCTCGCAATGATTGGCCTTCACGTTGGGGATTACCCAAACATCTCCAGGGTTTTTTCCGAGCGGATTACCAGAAATCTGACCGGCCCTGGGACCCTTAAAGTGCTTTTTTTGCGGATACTTTGATGGGACGCGAATCGGATCCAAGTTGAATGTGTAGTCGTCCGACTTCGTAAACCACAGAATCGTTTCATATCGACCTGACAGTCGAGTGGTGCAGTGCAGCCCGTGCTCGAAGTGCCACACAATGCGATTGCGCAAGAAGAGGCCATGTTGCTTGAATAGTGGATAAAGAACCACGTCAAGGGGAACGACCTCTCGCTCCGCAGTGATGTGATTACCGACTTGCCAGCAAATACTGCCGCGGGGATGTAGTACTCGAACACACTCCGCAATTATCTTTGCCTGCTCTGACAGGTAACGCTCCAATGGCGTCCGTCTCTCGTACTTCTTCCCAATGTTGTAAGGCGGAGAAGTGACAATTAGCTTCATACTTTCGTCAGCTAGGTCACGGGTAAACTCGACGTTGTCGCGACATGCAATGAAGGCTTTTCCCAATTTCGTATCCCGTGCAGACCGCGAAAACGGAACGCGACTTAGCACGTCATCTTCCATTTCGAGCACGTATTGATTCGCCGACATTTCACACCTCAGATCAAGCACAAAGGGCAAGCCTCATGCTTGCCCTCAATTTGAAGCAATTCAAAAAACACCTTCGTTAAACGGTTTTTGCCTCAATTTGGCTTACTTCAATCCCAGCTCAGCGCCCCCCCCGTCTGATACTCGATCACCCGCGTCTCGAAGAAGTTCTTCTCCTTCTTGAGATCGATGAGCTCGCTCATCCACGGGAACGGGTTGGTAGCCCCCGGGAACATCTGATCCAGCCCGATCTGCTGAGCCCGCCGGTTCGCGATGAACCGAAGGTACTCCTTGAACATTGATGCATTGAGCCCGAGCACCCCCCGAGGCATCGTGTCCTCGGCATAGGCATACTCCAGCTCCACCGCCTTGTGGAAGAGCTCCGTCAGCTCCCGACGGAAATCCGCCGTCCAAAGATGCGGATTCTCGAGC
>JAHCLE010000070.1 GCA_026125445.1 Burkholderiales bacterium | reverse complement strand
CACGATGCGCATCACCGTGGCCAAGGCGCTGCTCCTCGTCGTGGCGATGATCGCGGCCTACGTCACCTCGCTCAAGCCCGGAAACATCCTCTTCCTGGTGGGCGCGGCGTTCTCGATGGCGGCCTCGGCCTTCTTCCCGGCGCTCGTGATGGGCATCTTCTGGAAGCGGGCGACCAAGTGGGGGGCCATCACGGGAATCCTCGCGGGCCTGGGCGTGTGCCTGTACTACATGGTCCACACCTACCCGACCTTCATCCAGTGGTTCGGGACGACCCCGATGCAGAAGTGGTGGGGGCTCGACCCGATCTCGGCCGGGATGTTCGGCGTGCCGGTCGGCATCATCACGATCTTCGTGGTGAGCCTCGTCACCCCGGCGCCGGACCAGGAGGTTCAGGAACTCGTGGACCACGTCCGCTACCCGAACCTCGAGGGCGACATCGACACCAGGGGCACCTGAGCACCGGCCGCCCGTGGCACAATGGGCCCGCGCCGTTCCGGCGCGGGCCTTTTTCATTTCATGGATCCGGAATTTCTCCTGCGGGCCCTCAAGGCCGTCGTCGAGGTCGCGGGCTTCTCCTACCTCGGACAGGGACTCGTGGCGCTCTTCTCGGGCTCGCGCCGCGAGCAGAACGTGATCTTCCAGGTCTTCCGGATCATCACCGGGCCGGTCACCCGCGCCACGCGCGCGCTGATGCCGCGCTTCATCCTCGACCGCCACATCCCCTTCGTCGCCTTCGGGCTGCTGCTGTGGCTGTGGATCTTCCTGATCATCGGGCTCGCCAGCCTGCGCGTGGCGGCCTAGCCCGCCGGCCATGCTCTTCCGGTATTTCGCCCGCGAGATCCTGGCCACGAGCCTGCTGGTGCTCGCGGCCCTGCTGGCGCTCTTCGGCTTCTTCGACCTGGTGCGCGAGCTCGACGACGTGGGACGGGGCGGATACCGCCTGGGCGTGATGCTCGGCTACGTGCTGCTTTCGCTTCCGTCGCACGCCTACGTGCTGCTGCCGGCCGCGGCCCTCATCGGCACGCTCTTCGCCCTGGCGCGGATGTCGGACCAGTCCGAGCTCACCGTGATGCGCTCCTCGGGGCTTTCGATGCGACAGCTCGCGGGCCACGTCGTGGGAGCCGGCATCGTGGTCGCGACGGCCACGCTCCTCGTCGGGGAGTTCGTCACCCCCTTCACCGAGGACGCGGCCAAGAGCCTGCGGCTCAAGGCCACCAGCTCCATCGTGGCGCGCGAGTTCCGCTCCGGCTTCTGGGTGAAGGAGGACCGCCGGTTCGTCAACATCCAGGACGTCACGGCGGACACGGTGCTCCTCAACCTGCGCATCTACGAGTTCGACGAGGCCTACCGCCTCGCCTCCATCAGCCGCGCCGGAAAGGGCACCTTCGAGGCGTCGAAGGGCTGGACGCTGTCGGACGTCGAGGTCACGCGCTTCGACGGGGACAAGGCCGTGCTCGAGCGCAAGCCCACCCTGGCCTGGTCCTCCGTCCTCACGCCCGACATCCTGTCGGTGCTCAGGATCGTCCCGGAGCGCATGTCGGTGCTCAACCTCTGGGCCTACATCGAGCACCTGAGGGACAACCGGCAGAAGACCACGCGCTACGAGATCGCGCTCTGGCAGAAGGCCCTCTATCCGCTGGCCGCCATCGTGATGATGGTCCTGGCCATCCCCTTCGCCATCCAGTCGCAGCGTGCCGGCGGCGCCGGGGCGAGGATCGTCCTCGGGATCCTCCTGGGTCTGGGGTTCCACTTCGCCGGGCGCCTCTTCTCGCACGTCGGGCTCCTCAACGACTGGCCCGCGGCCTTCTCCGCGGGCATGCCGACGCTGCTGTTCCTGGCCGTCGCGGCCGGGGGCCTCGCGCAGGCGGAGCGGCGCTAGCCCCTTCCCGGGGCGGCCCGGGTGTCGACGAGGCGGGTGCCCGCGAGCCGGTCGTGCAGGAACTGGCCGTCGCGGTCGAGGAAGGCCCACAGGAACCCCAGCCCCAGGGCGGCTGCGCCGATCCAGGCGAAGACATAGCGGCGCACGGCCTGCGCGGGCCGCACGGGTCCGCCGCCCGCGCTCTCGATGCGGATGCGCCAGGTCTTCATAGCGAGGGTCTGCCCGCCCCGCGTCCAGAAGCCGACGAGGTAGGCGCCCACGACGAGCACCACCCAGGCCTGGAGGAGGTGGCGACGAAAGCCGCTCGTGGAGTCGCCCGCGAGGGCGAGGAAGGGGAAGGTGGCCACGAGCACCAGGGCGGCGAGGATGAGCGCCTCGTAGAGCGCGCAAGCCAGCCGGCGCGCAGCCGACGGCGCCTGAGGGGGCGTCTCCGGCATCAGCGGGACCCGGCTTGCGGCTCGGTGCCGGGGGCGGGGGCGGGGGCGGGAGCGGGGGACTGGCCGGAGGCGGCGTTTCGCTCCAGCCAGCGCTCGCGCAGTTCGTGCTGCTTGGACGGCGGCAGCTTGCGCAGTCCCTGGAAGGTCTCGCGGGCCGCCTTGCGCTGCTCGGGCGTCATCGCTGCCCAGTCGCGGATGCGCTCCTGGAAGCGTTCCTGCTGGATGGGCTGCATCTCGGGGTACCGGCGGGCCGCGGAGATGAGGCGCTGCTGCTGGTAGCCGGGGAGCTTCTCCCAGTCCGGCGCGAGCGGGGCGAGCACCTGCCGGTCCTGGGCCGACAGGCGCGACCAGCGCGTCTGCGGCGTCTTGAGGTCCTTCTCCGCCGGATGGGCGGCGAGCGAAAGGCAGGCGGCGAGCGCTCCTAGAAGGAGCCGGAAGCGCTCTTGAGCCACTGGTCGAAATCCTTGTCGAGGAACGCGTCGATCGGCAGCTCTCCGGTGAGGAGCATCGCGTCGAGCTCGCCGACGTCCACCTCGGGGGAGAGGGCCTTCGCCGCGAGGGTCGCGAGCAGGATCACGATGGGCAACCACATGAGCCCCTGCTGCAGGATGGAGTACTTGAGGGTCTGCGCCGTGCCTTCGCCGACCGTGACCAGCCCCAGGAGGCGCACCGGCTCGCGCCACTGGTCCAGCGCCCGCAGGCGGGCCGCGCGCAGCCGGGTGGCCTGGATCTCGCCCACCCCGTCGGCGGAGCGGTCCAGCCACGGCCGCAGCTTCTGGCTAAAGTCCTTTTCGTTCATAACGTTACGCCTCTTGATCTCAGGATCTTCGCCAAAGCATGAACAGCCCGGGAGCAGTGTGTCTTCACGCTGCCCTCCGAGCACCCCATGGCCTTGGCCGTTTCACTGACATCGAAGTCCTCCCAATAACGCAGCAGGAAGGCTTGCCGTTGACGCTCCGGGAGCGACTGGACGGCTTCCTCGATGATCGCCATGACCTGCGATTGCTCCAACCGGTCCGCGGGCGAGGCGGGCAGGCTAGATTCGTCCTCGACCTCGAAGGTCTCGAGGGGATCGGCCTCGTCGTCCTCGCCGGTGAGGCCGAGGGAGGACCAGAGCGTCGTCCAGGCCGAGCGCACCTTGCCGCGCCGGAAATGGTCGCGGATGCCGTTCTGGAGGATGCGCTGGAAGAGCAGCGGCAGCTCCTGGGCCGGCCGGGCCGCGTAGTTCTCCGCCAGCTTGAGCATGGCGTCCTGGACGATGTCCAGCGCCGCCTGCTCGTCCTGGACCGAAAAGACGCATTGCTTGAACGCGCGCCGCTCCACGGAGGCGAGGAAGTCGGAAAGTTCCTTTCGGGTGGCCAGGGGTTCCTCCCGCGGGACCGGAAAAGGCGCCCGCCGGCGGGCGCGAGGTTCGAGGCTGGCCCGCGTCGGACGCGACTATAGCAAACGGCCGTCTGGACGCCTCCGCGCGGCGGAAGGCGCTTATCCCGCCAATCGGCTTGACCAATCCGGACCGCCCGGCTAATGTTCTAGGTCCCCCTTTCGAAACCTCCCGAATTACAAGGCCTTATGGAACTCAAGCTCCCCCCGCTCGCGGAAACCGGTGAAACCCTGACGGGCGCCGAGATCGCCATCCGCTGCCTTCAGGAGGAGGGGGTGGAGTTCGTATTCGGCTATCCCGGGGGGGCGGTGCTCTTCATCTACGACGCCCTCTTCAAGCAGAAGAAGGTGAAGCACATCCTGGTGCGCCACGAGCAGGGGGCGCTGCACGCCGCCGACGGCTACGCGCGCGCCACCGGGCGCCCGGGCGTCGCCCTGGTCACGAGCGGCCCCGGGGTGACCAACGCGGTCACCGGCATCGCCACGGCCTACATGGACTCGATCCCGATGGTCGTCATCACGGGCCAGGTGCCCACGCGCGCCATCGGCGAGGACGCCTTCCAGGAGTGCGACACGGTGGGCATCACGCGCCCCTGCGTGAAGCACAACTTCCTCGTGAAGGACGTGAACGAGCTCGCCATCACGATCAAGAAGGCCTTCCACATCGCCACCACGGGCCGTCCCGGACCGGTGCTGGTGGACATCCCCAAGGACGTCTCGCAGCAGTCGGCCCGCTTCCACTACCCCGAGAAGATCCACCTGCGCTCCTACAGCCCCGTGGTGAAGGGGCACGGCGGGCAGATCAAGAAGGCGATGCAGCTGCTCCTGGAGGCCAAGCGCCCGATGATCTACGTGGGCGGCGGCGCCATCCTCGGAGAAGCCTCCCACGAGGTCACCGAGCTCGTGCGCCTGCTCGACTTCCCGTGCACCAACACGCTCATGGGCCTGGGCGCCTTCCCGGCCTCCGACAAGCGATTCGTCGGCATGCTGGGCATGCACGGCACGGTCGAGGCCAACATGGCGATGCAGAACTGCGACGTGCTGCTCGCCGTGGGCGCGCGCTTCGACGACCGCGTCATCGGCAACCCGGCGCACTTCGCCGCGGGCAACGCCGGCCGCAAGATCGTCCACATCGACGTCGATCCGTCCTCCATCTCGAAGCGCGTGCGCGTCGACGTGCCCATCGTCGGGCACGTGAAGGACGTCCTCGCCGAGCTCCTCGCGCTGCTCAAGGCCGGCAAGGACAAGCCCGACGCGGCCGCGCTCGCCTCCTGGTGGAGCCAGATCGCCGCGTGGCGCGCCAAGGACTGCCTGAAGTACGACCGCGCCTCCAAGATCATCAAGCCCCAGTTCGTGATCGAGAAGCTCTGGGAGGTGACGAAGGGCGACGCCTACGTCACCTCGGACGTGGGACAGCACCAGATGTGGGCGGCCCAGTTCTACAGGTTCGACAAGCCGCGGCGCTGGATCAACTCCGGCGGCCTCGGGACGATGGGCGTGGGCCTGCCCTACGCCATGGGCGTGAAGCTCGCCTTCCCGAAGGCGGATGTCGCCTGCGTGACGGGCGAGTCCTCGGTCCAGATGTGCATCCAGGAGCTCTCCACCTGCAAGCAGTACCACCTGCCGGTGAAGGTCGTGAACCTCAACAACCGCTACATGGGCATGGTCCGCCAGTGGCAGGAGTTCTTCCACGGCAACCGCTACAGCGAGTCCTACATGGACGCGCTGCCCGACTTCGTGAAGCTCGCCGAGGCCTACGGCCACGTCGGCATGCGGGTCGAGAAGCCGGGCGACGTCGAGGGGGCGCTCCGCGAGGCCTTCGCGCTCAAGGACCGCCTCGTCTTCCTCGACATCATCACCGACCAGACGGAGAACGTCTTCCCGATGGTGCCCGGCGGCAAGGGCATCTCGGAGCTGATCCTCTCCGAGGACCTGTAGCACCGGGGCGCGGGGCGGGCAGCAACCGCCCGCCGCCCGCATCCACGCCTTTCCACCCGATCTCCAGCCATGCGCCACATCCTCTCCATCCTCGTCGAAAACGAAGCGGGCGCGCTTTCGCGCGTCGCAGGCCTGTTCTCCGCCCGCGGCTACAACATCGAGTCGCTCACCGTGGCCCCGACGGAGGACGCCACGATGTCGCGCATGACCATCGTCACCACCGGCTCGGACGAGATCGTCGAGCAGATCACCAAGCAGCTCAACAAGCTGGTCGACGTCGTGAAGGTCGTGGACCTCTCGGAGGGACGCCACATCGAGCGCGAGCTGATGCTCGTGAAGGTGCGCGCCGCCGGCAAGGACCGGGAGGAAATGAAGCGCACGGCCGACATCTTCCGGGGCCGCATCATCGACGTGACCGACAAGTCCTACACCATCGAGCTCACGGGCACCACCGACAAGCTCGATGCCTTCCTCGAGGCGCTCGACAAGGGCGCGATCCTGGAAACCGTCCGCACCGGCGTCTCGGGCATCGGCCGGGGCGAGTGGGTGCTCAAGGCCTGAACCGATCTCCACCGAATCTCGAGGATACGAACATGAAGGTGTACTACGACAAGGATGCCGACCTCTCCCTGGTCAAGGGCAAGAAGGTCACGATCATCGGCTACGGCTCCCAGGGCCACGCGCACGCGCAGAACCTCAAGGACTCCGGCGTGAAGGTCACGGTGGGACTTCGCCCGGAAGGGGCCTCCTGGGAGAAGGCCAAGAAGGCGAAGCTCGAGGTGAAGGAAGTGGGGGCGGCCGTGAAGGGCGCCGACCTCGTGATGATCCTGCTCCCGGACGAGAACCACCCCGCCGTCTGGAGGGAGTCGATCGAGCCCAACATCAAGAAGGGCGCGGCGCTCGCCTTCGCGCACGGCTTCAACATCCACTTCGGCCAGATCCAGCCGCGCGCCGACCTGGACGTCATCATGATCGCCCCCAAGGGCCCGGGTCACCTGGTGCGCTCGACCTACACGCAGGGCGGCGGCGTGCCGGCGCTCATCGCCGTGCACCAGGACGCCACGGGCAAGGCGAAGGACCTCGCCCTCTCCTACGCCTGCGCCATCGGCGGCACCCGCGGCGGCGTGATCGAGACCAACTTCCGCGAGGAGACGGAGACCGACCTCTTCGGCGAGCAGACCGTCCTGTGCGGCGGCATCGTGGAGCTCATCAAGGCGGGCTACGAGACGCTCGTGGAGGCCGGCTACGCCCCCGAGATGGCCTACTTCGAGTGCCTGCACGAGACCAAGCTCATCGTGGACCTCATCTACGAGGGCGGCATCGCCAACATGAACTACTCGATCTCCAACAACGCGGAGTTCGGCGAGTACCTCACCGGGCCCAAGGTGATCGGGCCCGAGGCGAAGAAGGCGATGCGCGAGGCGCTCGCGCACATCCAGAACGGCGGCTACGCGCGCGACTTCATCCTGGAGAACCAGGCCGGGGCGCCGACGCTCAAGGCGCGCCGGCGCCTCCTCGCGGAGCATCCCATCGAGCAGGTGGGCGAGAGGCTGCGCGCGATGATGCCCTGGATCAAGAAGAACAAGCTCGTCGACACGAGCCGCAACTAGGTCCCTTCTTGGCGCACTATCCGCATCCCCTCATCGCCCGCGAGGGCTGGCCCTTCCTGGCGGGCTGCGTCGCCGTGGCGGCCGTCGCGACGGCCGTCGCGGGCTGGTGGTCGGCCCCGTTCTGGCTGGCCGCCCTCTTCGTGCTGCAGTTCTTCCGCGACCCGCCGCGCGAGGTTCCGCAGGGGGAGGGACTCGTGCTCGCGCCGGCCGACGGGCGCATCGTCCAGGTCGGCGCCGCGCGCGACGACTACCTTGGCCGGGACGCGGTGAAGGTGAGCGTGTTCATGAACGTGTTCAACGTGCACTCGAACCGCGCTCCCGTCGACGGGACGGTCGAGAACGTCTGGTACTTCCCGGGCAAGTTCGTCAACGCGGACCTCGACAAGGCCTCCACGGACAACGAGCGCAACGCGGTGCACTTCCGCACGGGCGCCGGCGTGGACGTGACGAGCGTGCAGGTCGCCGGCCTCATCGCGCGGCGGATCCTCTGCTACGTGGGCAAGGGAGACCGCCTGGCGAGGGGCGATCGCTACGGGTTCATCCGCTTCGGCTCGCGCGTGGACGTCTACCTGCCGCCCGGATCGACGCCGAAGGTGGCCATCGGAGACCGCGTGTCGGCGACTTCCACGGTGCTCGCGCACCTTCCCGGATACTGAAGCCCGCTCCCCGCGCGGCGCCATCCCGCCCCCCGCCATGAACGCTCCCGCGAAGCCCCGCCCAGCCTCCGGGGAACCCCTGCGCCGGCGCAGCATCTACCTCCTGCCGAACCTGTTCACGACGCTCGCGCTCTTCGCGGGCTTCTACGCCGTCGTGCAGGGGATGAACCACGACTTCGAGCGCGCGGCCATCGCGATCTTCATCGCCGCGGTCCTCGACGGCCTGGACGGGCGCGTGGCGAGGCTCACTAACACGCAGTCGGCCTTCGGCGCCGAATACGACAGCCTGGCCGACATGGTCTCCTTCGGGGCGGCCCCCGCCCTCGTCATGTACGAGTGGGCGCTTCGCGGCATGGGACGCATCGGCTGGATCGCGGCCTTCGTGTACTGCGCCGGGGCGGCGCTGCGCCTGGCGCGCTTCAACACGCAGCTCTCGGTGGCCGACAAGCGCTGGTTCACCGGGCTGCCCAGCCCCGCGGCGGCGGCCCTGGTCGCGGGCATGATCTGGGTGTTCAACGACTACCAGGTGAAGGGCGGCGAGGTGAAGTGGTTCGCCGCCGCGCTCACCGTGTACGCCGGCGTCACCATGGTCTCCAACATCCGCTTCTACAGCGGCAAGGACCTCAACCTGCGCCGGGCCGTCCCGTTCTGGATGACGCTGGTGGTGGTGGTCGCGCTGCTCGCCATCTCCATCGAGCCCTCGCACGTCCTGTGGGGGCTCATGCTCGCCTACGGGGTGTCCGGCTACGTGCTCTGGTTCGTCATGCGCTGGAGGACGGAGGCCAAGGAAAGGCAGTACCAGCACATCCGCGACGCCATCGACGCGGGCGACGTGACCGCACTCGCCCGCATGCTGCACTCCACGCCGCCGGACACGGTGGTGAACGGGGGCGGGCGTTCGCTGCTGATGGTGGCCATCGAGGAGACCAACCTGCCGGCGGTGGAGCTGCTGCTCGCGCGCGGCGCCTCGCGCGACCACCGCGACGAGCGCGGGCTCACCGCCCTGGCGCTGGCGGCGGAGATGGGCTTCGGGGAAGCGGTCGAGGTGCTGCTCGCTGCCGGCGCGGACCCGAACGTCCGCGACGCCTCCGGGCTCACCGCGCTGGACCTCGCCGAGGAGCACGGCTCGCACGACATCGTGGCCGCCCTTCTGCGCGCGGGCGCCCAGTCGGGCACGGAGCTCGGAGATCCGCCCGGCGCCTAGTTGCCAGCGGGAACGGCCATTGCTATAGTCGGCCCATGACTCGCGTCGCGCCCATCGCCGACTTCCTGCTTCGCCTCCCCCTGGCTGGCCTCCCCGGCCTGCTGCTGCGCCTCGCGCGCTAAATACACCACCCCCCAATTCGGCAGTTGCGGTGCCGCCCGGAAAGTCGGGCCGGCGATGTTCCACATCCCATTCCCGGAGTGACCCATGCAGGACCAGTTGATCATCTTCGACACCACCATGCGCGACGGCGAGCAGAGCCCGGGCGCTTCCATGACCCGCGAGGAGAAGGTGCGGATCGGCAAGCAGCTCGAGCGCCTGCGCGTCGACGTGATCGAGGCCGGCTTCGCGGCCGCGAGCGCCGGCGACTTCGAGGCCATCCGCGCGGTGGCCGAGGCGGTGAAGGAGTCCACCGTCTGCTCGCTCGCCCGCGCCAACGAGACCGACATCCGCCGGGCGGGCGAGGCCGTGGCGCCCGCCGCCCGCAGGCGCATCCACACGTTCATCGCCACCAGCCCCATCCACATGAAGCTGAAGCTGCGCATGAGCGAGGAGCAGGTGCTGGAGGCGGCGGTCCGGGCGGTCAGGCTCGCGCGCCAGTTCACCGACGACGTCGAGTTCTCGGCCGAGGACGCCGTGCGCTCCGAGGTGGACTTCCTGTGCCGGGTGTTCGAGGCGACGATCGCGGCCGGCGCGACGACGATCAACGTTCCCGACACGGTGGGCTACAGCGTCCCCGAGCGCTGGGGCGCGCTCTTCCGCGAGCTGCTCGGCCGCGTGCCCAACGCCGACAAGGCCGTCTGGTCCACGCACTGCCACAACGACCTCGGGATGGCCGTGGCCAACTCGCTCGCGGCCGTCATGAACGGCGCGCGCCAGGTGGAGTGCACGATCAACGGGCTGGGCGAGCGCGCCGGCAACGCCTCGCTCGAGGAGATCGTCATGGCGGTCAAGACCCGCTCCGACGTCTTCTCCTGCCGCACCGCGATCGACGCCACGCAGATCGTGCCGACGAGCAAGCTCGTGTCGACCATCACCGGCTACCCGGTGCAGCCCAACAAGGCCGTGGTGGGGGCGAACGCCTTCGCCCACGAGTCCGGCATCCACCAGGACGGCGTCCTCAAGCACCGCGAGACCTACGAGATCATGCGCGCCGAGGACGTGGGCTGGGGCGCCAACCGCCTCACGCTGGGCAAGCTCTCCGGGCGCAACGCCTTCAAGACGCGCCTGGCGGAGCTGGGGGTCACGCTCGCCTCCGAGGAGGCGCTCAACGCCGCCTTCACCCGATTCAAGGAGCTCGCCGACAAGAAGCGCGAGATCTTCGACGAGGACCTTCAGGCGCTCGTCTCCGACGAGAGCGTGACCCCGGAGCAGGAGCGCTTCAAGCTCGTCTCCCTCGTCGCGCACTCGGAGACCGGCGAGCAGCCCTTCGCGCGCGTGGTGATCTCGGACGCCGGCCACGAGCTGCGCTCGGAGGCGCGCGGCGCCGGGCCCGTCGACGCCTCGTTCCAGGCGATCGAGGAGGTGGTCCACAGCGGCACGGAGCTCCTGCTCTATTCCGTGAACAACATCACCACGGGCACCGACTCGCAGGGGGAAGTGACCGTCCGGCTGACCAAGGATGGACGCGTGGTGAACGGGATGGGCGCCGATACCGACATCGTGGTGGCCTCCGCCAAGGCCTACCTGAGCGCCCTCAACAAGATGGGCATCAGCTCGGCGCGGATGAACCCGCAGTACGGCGAGGAGACGGCCGCGCCCTGAGGCGGAAACGAAAATGCCCGCGGGGTCCGGCCCCGCGGGCATCGTTGAACGGGCCTGCCGGGCGGCAGGCGCGGCTCAGCAGCCGCCCTTCTTCTTCTTGGCTTCGGCGGGCTTCGCCTCGGCCTTCTTGGCGGGCTCGGCCGCCTGCTTGGCGATGATCTTGTCCTTGATGTCGTTGTAGACGTTCTCGGGGACGATCTTCTTGTCGAGGAGCTCGTTCTTGCCCTTGTAGGGACGGCCCTTGATGATCGCGTCGGCGCGCGCGTCGCCCACGCCCTTGAGCTTCATCAGCTCGTCGCGCGAGGCGGTGTTGATGTCGAGCAGCGCCTCGGCCTTGGCGGGCGCGGCGGCGGCGGCGGGCTTCTTCGGTTCCTCCTTCGCGAAGGCCGTGCCGGTGGCGGCAAGCAGCGCGATGGCGGCGGCGGCGATGAGCTTCTTCATGGATTCTCCTGTCGGCTTGGGTGGGGGGCGTGAGCGTGCGGCCGGGAAATTCTAGCGCCTTCCCTGCCCACGCGCTCGGTTAACGCGGCGAGGGCGAGGGCGGTTGACGGGCGTCGCTCCTCCCAGACAGTCATTGCGCTCGCGCGATCAGCGACTTGGCGCCGCAATCCCCTGTCGCCGTCGCCGCGGGGCGACGCTGGCGGCGTCCCGCGCGTCGTGCGGGCGGCTTCGGCGGGGCGCGCGCGCAGCACCCCCGGGGCATGCCACAGGGTGGCACGGATCGTGATTGTCTCCGGACTTCACTCCGGCAAAGGAAATCCCATGCGCTACTCGGACGGCCTGTTCGGCCGCAAGGAACCCCCGCGGGGGCCCGCGGTCCCCAATCCCCCTTCCCACGCCCACGCATCCCCCGCACCCCTCGCGGCGGTGCCGCGCGCGGCGCCGCCTGCCGCGGCTCTCCCGGAGCCCAACCAACGCAGCGAGGAGACGGCGGGCTCGCGGCTCATCGTGGGCCCCAACATCAAGCTCAAGGGCGTGGAGATCGACGACTGCGACACGCTGGTGGTCGAGGGTCGCGTCGAGGCGACGATGGTGAGCCGCGCCATCCAGATCGCGGAGCAGGGCTCCTTCAAGGGCACGGCGGACATCGAGGTGGCGGAGATCCGCGGCGCCTTCGAGGGCGAGCTCACCGCCCGCGGCCGCCTCGTGATCCACGCCACCGGCCGCGTGACCGGCAAGGTGCGCTACGGCAGGCTCCTGGTGCAGGAAGGCGGGGAGATCACCGGCGACGTGGGCACGCTGGGCGCCCGCGACCCCGCCGGCCGCGTGGCCTAGCTTTCGCGCGCGAGGGTGGCCGCCAGGCCGATGTAGGTCGAGGGTGTGAGCGCGAGCAGGCGCGCCTTGGCGTCCTGCGGCAGCGGAAGGGCGGCGACGAAGCGGTGCAGCTCCTCCCTGGTGATCCCGCCCTTGCCGCGCGTGAGGTCCTTGAGCTTCTCGTAGGAGCCCTCGATCCGGTGCGCCCGCATCACGGTCTGCACCGGCTCGGCCAGGATGTCCCAGCAGTTCTCCAGGTCCGCCGCGATGCGCGCCGGATCGGCCTCAAGCTTGCCGAGACCGCGCAGGCAGGCGTCGTAGCCCAGCAGGCAATAGCCGAAGGCCACGCCCATGTTGCGAAGGACCGTGGAATCCGTGAGGTCGCGCTGCCAGCGCGAGACGGGGAGCTTCTCGGCCAGGTGGCGCAGGAGGGCGTTGGCGAGCCCCAGGTTGCCCTCGGAGTTCTCGAAGTCGATCGGGTTGACCTTGTGCGGCATCGTCGAGGAGCCCACCTCGCCCGCCTTCACCTTCTGGCGGAAGTAGCCCAGCGAGATGTAGCCCCATACGTCGCGGTCGAGGTCCAGGAGGATGGTGTTGAGCCGCGCCAGCGCGTCGAAGGCTTCCGCCAGGGCGTCGTGGGGCTCGATCTGGATCGTGAGGGGGTTGTAGGCGATGCCGAGCCCCGTCACGAAGCGCCTCGCGAACGCCGGCCAGTCCATCGCGGGCGCGGCCACGACGTGGGCGTTGAAGTTGCCCGTGGCGCCGTTCACCTTGCCCAGCATCTCGACGGCCGCGGCGGCCCGGCGCGCGCGCTTGAGCCGCCAGGCGACGTTCGCCATCTCCTTGCCCAGCGTGGTGGGCGTGGCCGGCTGGCCGTGCGTGCGCGAGAGCATCGCGAGCCCGGCGTGGGCGCGCGCCAGCTCGTCCAGGCGCGCGCAGATCGCGTCGACCGCCGGGAGGATCGCGCCCTCGAGGCCGCCCTTCACCATGAGCGCGTGCGCGAGGTTGTTGATGTCCTCGGAAGTGCACGCGAAGTGGATGAACTCGCCCGCGGCCGCGACCTCGGCGTTGCCGCGGAAGGTCTCGCGAAGCCAGTACTCGACCGCCTTCACGTCGTGGTTGGTCGTGGCCTCGATCGCCTTCACGCGCTCGGCGTCGGCCACCGAGAAGCCGGCGGCCACGCGGTCGAGCTCGGCCACGGTGGCCGGCGAGAAGGCCGGCAGCAGGTCGAAGGCGGGGTCCGCGGCGAGCGCCTCGAGCCAGGCGATCTCGACGCGCACGCGGTGGCGGATCAGCGCGAACTCGCTGAAGTGCTCCTGCAGGGCGCGGGTCTTGGAGGCGTAACGCCCGTCGAGAGGCGAAAGGGCGGTGAGGGCGTGGGACATGGCGGGACCGTGGCCCGGATTTTATCACGCGGCTCGCGGCCGCCGGTCGCGCTCGACCCCGGTGCTATACTCGGCGCCGCCTGCCCCCCGGGAATCCCCATGAAGCTCATCGCCTCGAAGACCAGCCCCTATGCCCGCAAGGTCCGGGTGCTCCTCGCCGAGAAGCAGCTCGCGTTCGAGTTCGTGGAGGAGAGCGCCTGGAACGCCGGCACGACGGTGCCGCGCTACAACCCCCTCAACAAGGTCCCGGTGCTGGTGACCGACGACGGCACCTGCCTCTTCGACTCGTCGGTGATCGCCGAATACCTCGACCCGCTGGGCGCGCCTTCCTTCATCCCGCCCGCCGGCATCGAGCGCGCGCTCGTGCGGCGCGACGAGGCCCTGGGCAACGGCATCACGGACGCCGGCATCGCGATCTTCCTCGAGAAGAAGCGCGAGGCCCCGCGCCAGGACCCGGCGTGGATCGCCCGCCAGCGAGACAAGGTCGAGGCGGGCATCGAGGCGCTCGCCCGCGAGCTGGGCGGCAAGGCCTACCTGCGCGGCGACACGATCACGCTGGGCGACGTGGCGTGCGCTTGCGCGCTGCTGTGGCTCGAGTTCCGGCTGCCCGAGATCGCGTGGCGCCCGCGCCACGCCGAGCTCGAGCGCTGGATCGCGCGGCTGGAAGCGCGGCCCTCGTTCGCGAAGACCCGCCCGGCCGCCTAGGCGATCACCCCGCCCCCCAGGCATTCCTCGCCGCGGTAGAGCACCGCCGACTGCCCGGGCGTGACCGCCCATTGCGGCTCGCGGAATTCGAGGCTGAAGCCGCTCTCGCCGCCCGAGTACGAGCAGCGCGCATCCGCCTGCCGGTAGCGTGTCTTGGCGGCGAGCGTGCCGTCGTCCCGCGGCGCCCTGCCGGCGATCCAGCTCGCGTCCTGGGCTTCCAGTCGGGTGGAGAAGAGCCGCGGGTCGTCGTGGCCCTGGACCACCACCAGGGTGTTGGCGGCGAGGTCCTTGGCCGCCACGTACCACGCGGCGCCATCGCCGCCCCGGCGGCCGCCGATGCCGAGCCCCTGCCGCTGCCCCAGCGTGTAGTACATGAGTCCGTGGTGCTCGCCGACGCGCTCGCCGGCGGCCGTGACGATCGGTCCGGGCTCGCGCGGCAGGTAGCGCGAGAGGAACTCGCGGAACGGCCGCTCGCCGATGAAGCAGATCCCGGTGGAGTCCTTCTTGGCGTGGTTCGGCAATCCCGCCTCGCGCGCGATGGCCCGCACCTCGGACTTGCGCAGGTGCCCCACCGGAAACACCGCCCGGGAGAGCTGCGCCTGCGTGAGGCGATGCAGGAAGTAGGACTGGTCCTTGGACGGGTCGGATCCCTTGAGCAGGGCGAAGGCGCCGTCGCGCTCCTCGATCCGGGCGTAGTGTCCCGTGGCGATGCGTTCGGCGCCCAGGGCCATGGCGTGGTCGAGGAACGCCTTGAACTTGATCTCCGCGTTGCAGAGCACGTCGGGGTTGGGCGTGCGCCCGGCGCGGTATTCCGCGAGAAAGCTCGCGAAGACCCGCTCGCGGTACTCGGCCGCGAAGTTGACCGCCTCGATCTCGATGCCCACCTTGTCCGCCACGGAGACGGCGTCGACCAGGTCCTCGCGGGTGGAGCAGTATTCCCCGTCGTCGTCGTCCTCCCAGTTCTTCATGAACAGGCCCACGACCTCGTGGCCCTGGCGCTTGAGGAGCAGGGCGGAGACGGCGGAATCGACGCCCCCGGAGAGGCCTACGACGATCTTCATGGGACGCTATTGTGAGGCAAGGCGCGGCCGCGCCCGCGCGGAATGAAAAAAGGCAGGGCTCGCGCCCTGCCTTTCCCGTGCGAAACCGCCGGAATTACTTCTTCGGCGCTTCGGTCTTGGGCGCGTCCGCCTTCGGGGCTTCGGCCTTCTTGGTGCTCTTCGAGGAGGACTTCTTCTTGCTGGACTTCTTGGCCGGCTTGTCGGTCGCGGCCTTCTCCGGCGTGGCCTTGGCCTCGGCCTTCTTCACTTCGGCCTTGGCGGGGGCCTCGGCCTTCGCCGACGGGGCGGCGGGGGTCGCGGCGGCGGCCGGCTTGGCC
>JAHCLE010000007.1 GCA_026125445.1 Burkholderiales bacterium | reverse complement strand
CGCCGAGCGGGTGTCCAGCGACACGGTCACGAACATGAAGGCGATGGCGCCCGAGGTGGTCAAGCCCGCCCCGCCGCCGCCGCCCGCCGCCGCCCCGCACGCGGAGCACGGCCCGCTTCCGGAGGCCGCGATCCAGGTCCTCTCCGGGGCCGCCGCCGGGCGCACGCTCGACCTCACGAAGAACCTGACGACCATCGGCAAGCCCGGGCTGCAGGTGGCGGTCATCACCAAGCGTCCGAACGGGTATTTCATCACCCACGTCGAGGGCGCCAGCTATCCCACGCTGAACGGGGCGTCCCTGGGCGCCACGGCCCACCCCCTGGCCGACCACGACATGATCGAGATCGCCGGCGTGAAGATGGAGTTCTTCTTCAAGCCGTGACCGTCCCGGCCGGGAGGGCCGTTGGAATCGGCCGGCGGAATGTGCCGTCGCGCACAACCCGAGCCGGCGGTTTTCGCCAATAATGGCCCGATCCCGGGCTTGAGAGCCCGGCCGGCGCCGCGGTGGCGGGCCGGCAACAACCCCGTGTCCACGGGCCGAGGTCAGGACAGATGCGCATCAGGGTTCTGGGGTGCAGCGGCGGCATCGGCGGGAGCCTGCGGACGACCGCGTTCCTGGTCGACGACGACATCCTCGTCGACGCGGGCACCGGCGTGGGCGACCTGCCCCTGGAGAGCCTGGCGAAGATCGACCACATCTTCGTGAGCCACTCCCACCTGGACCACGTCGCGAGCATCCCCTTCCTGGTGGACACCGTCTGCTGGATGCGCGGCAGTCCCATCGTCGTCTACGGCATCAAGGACACCCTGGACATCCTGCGCGCCCACCTCTTCAACTGGAAGGTCTGGCCCGACTTCACGCAGATTCCCGACGGCGACAACCCGTTCATGGTCTACCGGGAGATCGCGGTGGGCCAGACGGTGGAGATCGGCGGGCGCCGGCTGACGGCGCTGCCGGCCAACCACACGGTGCCCGCAGTGGGGTATCTTCTCGACAGCGGGCGGGCGAGCCTCGCCTACTCGGGCGACACGACGGTCAACGAGGGCCTCTGGAAGGCGGTGAACGAGGCCGCGAACCTGCGCTACCTGATCATCGAGACGGCGTTCTCGAACAAGGAGCGCGAGATCGCGGTGGCCTCCAAGCACCTCTGCCCGGACATGCTCGCCCGCGAGCTCGCGAGGATGCGCTCCCGGCCGGAGGTGTTCATCACCCACCTCAAGCCGGGCGAGGGGGCCCTCACGATGAAGGAGATTTCCGAGGCGGCCGGCCGCTGGCGGCCGCGGATGCTGGAGAACCACCAGGAGTTCACGCTCTAGCCACGGCGGGGCGCGACATACGCAACGGGCAGCCACACACGATCGGCAGGTGCACACATGAGCGCAGTCCTCGAACCCAAGGCGCCGCAGGCTTCGGCCGGAGCGGCGGACGTCGCCGTCAAGCTGGCCTTCTCCAAGAAGATCCAGACGGTCACGAACCGGATCCACTCCACGAACAACGTCGACGAGATCATCCTCGAGGTCTCTCGCGACATCTGCCAGCTGTTCGAGGCGGACCGGATGACGATCTACACCATGAGCGAGGACGGCCAGTCCATCGTCTCGAAGGTGAAGACGGGCCTGAACTCGTTCAAGGACATCAAGCTGCCGATCTCGGAGTCCTCGCTCGCCGGCTTCTGCGCGCTGCACAAGCGCCACATGAACATCAAGGACGTCTACGACGACGCCGAGCTCAGGCAGTTCTCCCCGAACCTCGCCTTCCTCAAGGCGGTGGACCAGCGCACCGGCTACCGCTCCAAGCAGATGCTCATCGCCCCGATCCTGGGGGGCGAGTCGGGCACGGAGCTCATGGGGGTGCTGCAGCTCATCAACAACCTCTCGGGCCAGCCCTTCAGCTCGCTGCACGACGAGGGCGTCATCGAGCTCGCCAAGACGCTCGCCATCGCCTTCCGCGTGCGCCAGCAGATGCCGGGGCAGATCGCCTCGAAGTTCGAGTACCTGGTGATCGACAGCATCATCCAGGCCGGCGAGCTGGACCTCGCCACCAAGGCCGCCAGGCGCAAGAACAAGAGCGTCGAGGACATCCTGGTCGACGAGTTCCAGGTGAAGCTTCCGGCGATCGGCGCCGCGCTCGCCAAGTTCTTCGGCGTCGAGTACGAGCCGCACAAGGGCGACCGCATCAAGCCCATCGACCTGCTGAAGAACCTCAAGCGCGAGTACTGCGAGCAGAACCAGTGGATCCCGCTCGAGGACTCCAAGGCGGGCATCCTCGTGGCGGCCACCGACCCGGAGCGCCTGCGCAGCTCGCGGATGGTGGAGAACGTCTTCCCGCGCGCCAAGATCGTCTACAAGGTCACGACCTCGAAGGACTTCGCGCAGATGCTGACGCTGTACTTCGGCGGGCCGACGGACAGCGGGATGAGCTCGGAGTCGATCGGCGACCTGCTGTCGAACCTGGACGACGAGGAGGAGGCCGGCTCGATCGGCGCGGACGACGTCTCGGCGGCCGCCGACAACGAGCTGGTGAAGCTCGTGAACAAGATCATCGTCGACGCCTACAACCAGGGCGCCTCGGACATCCACGTGGAGCCGCTTCCGGGCAAGGGCAAGACGGGCGTGCGCTTCCGCAAGGACGGCTCGCTCTCCAACTACATCGAGGTGCCGGCCTCCTACCGGCAGGCGCTCGTCACGCGCCTGAAGATCATGTGCGACCTCGACATCTCGGAGAAGAGGAAGCCCCAGGACGGCAAGATCAAGTTCAAGAAGTTCGGGCCGCTGGACATCGAGCTGCGCGTGGCCACCATCCCGACCGCCGGCGGCGTCGAGGACGTCGTGATGCGGATCCTCGCGGCCGGCGAGCCGATCCCCCTGGACAAGCTGGGCGTGCTGCCGACGAACCTCGAGAAGCTCAAGGCCTGCGTGTCCAAGCCCTACGGGCTCTTCTTCGTCTGCGGCCCGACGGGCTCGGGCAAGACGACCACGCTGCACTCGGTGCTGGGCTTCCTCAACACCGTCGACACCAAGATCTGGACGGCCGAGGACCCGGTCGAAATCACGCAGAAGGGCCTGCGCCAGTGCCAGGTGAACCCCAAGGCGGGATTCACCTTCGCCACGGCCATGAAGGCGTTCCTGCGCGCGGACCCCGACATCATCATGGTGGGTGAGATGCGCGACAAGGACACCACCTCGATCGGCATCGAGGCCTCGCTCACGGGCCACCTGGTGTTCGCCACCCTGCACACGAACTCGGCCCCGGAGTCGATCATCCGCCTGCTCGACATGGGCATGGACCCCTTCAACTTCGCCGACGCCCTGCTGGGGATCCTGGCGCAGCGCCTTGCCAAGCGCCTGTGCAAGTGCAAGGAGGCCTACACGCCCGGCCAGGACGAGATGAAGCACTTCATCACCGAGTACTGCGACGAGCTCAGGAACACCGAGGAATTCAAGAAGGACATGAACGCCGGCTACAAGGGCGTGTTCGACCGCTTCCAGAAGGACTACGGCTTCGGCAAGCCCGAGTTCGTCATGTACAAGGCGAAGGGGTGCGACATCTGCGGCGGCTCCGGCTACAAGGGCCGCGTCGGCCTGCACGAGCTCATGGTCGGCACCGACCCGGTGAAGAAGCTCATCCAGGAGCACGCGCGCGTGGCCCAGCTCTTCGCGCAGGCGCTTTCCGACGGCATGCTCACCCTGAAGATGGACGGCATGGAGAAGGTCCTCCAGGGCGTCACCGACATGAAGCAGGTGCGCGCGGTCTGCATCAAATGAGTTCCCCCGCCGGGCTCCCCCTTCCCGAGGATCCGGCGCCGAAGCTGGCCGACCTGCAGCACTCGCTCGAGACGCACGTCCTCTCGAAGCTCGAGTACCTCAACGCGATCGGGATCGCGCTCTCCCAGGAGCGCGACATCGACCGCCTGCTCGAGACGATCCTCGTCGCCGCCAAGAACCTGACGCGCGCCGACGGGGGCACGCTCTACCGGCTGGTGGACGACAAGCTGCACTTCGAGATCATGAAGAACGACAGCCTCGCGATCTCGATGGGCGGGACCTCGGGGAACGCCATCCCCTTCTATCCCATCCCGCTGCACGACAAGGACGGGAACCCCAACCTCACGATGATCGCCGCCTACGTCGCGATCAACGACCGGACGGTGAACATCGCGGACGCGTACACGGAGGAGGGCTTCGACTTCTCGGGAACGCGCAACTTCGACAAGCGCACGGGCTACCGCTCGACCTCCTTCCTCACGGTCCCGATGAAGAACCACGAGGGGGAGATCATCGGCGTGCTGCAGCTGCTCAACGCGATCGACGCCTCGACCCGGGAGGTCACCGTGTTCAGCGACGAGGACCGGCGGCTCGCGGAGTCGCTCGCCTCGCAGGCGGCCATCGCGCTCACCAACCGCCTCCTCATCCAGCAGCTAGAGGTCCTGTTCGAGTCCCTGATCGAGCTCATCAACACCGCGATCGACGACAAGAGCCCCTACACGGGCGGGCACTGCAAGCGCGTGCCGACCCTCACGATGATGCTCGCCGAGGCGGCCAACAGCGCCTCGGCGGGTCCGCTCTCGGCCTTCCGCATGACGGACAAGGACCGCTACGAGCTCAAGATCGCGGGGCTCCTCCACGACTGCGGCAAGATCACCACGCCCGTTCACGTCGTCGACAAGGCCACGAAGCTGCAGACGATCTACGACCGCATCGGGCTGGTGGACACGCGCTTCGAGGCCCTCAAGCGCGAGGCCGAGGTCGCCATGCTGCGCGCCGTTCTCGCGGCGCGGGAGGCCGAGGACGCCTCCTCCGAGCAGCGCGCCCGCGAGGACTTCCAGGCGAGGATCCGCCAGTACGACGACGATCGCGAGTTCCTGCGCCGCACCAACATCGGCGGCGAGCGCATGAGCCCCGAGGACCAGGCGCGGGTCTCGCGCATCGCCCAGTACACCTGGACGGGGCCCAAGGGCGCTGCCGAGCGCTTCCTCTCGCGCGACGAGGAGGCCAACCTCAACATCCCCTACGGGACGCTCAACCCGCAGGAGCGCGAGGTGATCAACCACCACATCGTCGCCACGATCAAGATGCTCGAGGCGCTGCCCTGGCCGCGCCACCTGGTGAACGTGCCGGAGTACGCGGGAGGCCACCACGAGCGCATGGACGGCAAGGGCTATCCCAAGGGCCTCACGCGCTCGCAGATGAGCGTCCAGGCCCGCATCATGGGCATCGCGGACATCTTCGAGGCCCTCACCGCCAAGGACCGCCCGTACAAGCCCGGCAAGACGCTCTCCGAGTCGCTCGCCATCCTCGGCAAGTTCAAGGAGAACGGCCACATCGACCCGGACCTCTTCGACATCTTCGTGAAGGAGCGGGTGTACCTGGACTACGCCCGCGAGTTCCTGGATCCCGAGCAGATCGACGAGGTGGACCTCTCGAAGATCCCGGGCGCCCCGCGCTAGCGGCACGGAACTTGCCTCTGCCGGCCCACCGATTCCCTTTCCGCAGGTTTCCATGACGACACGAATTCCCGTCGGGGTCTTCTTCGCCCTGTTCACCGTTTCCGGATTCGCCGGGCTCATCTACGAGTCGATCTGGAGCCATTACCTCAAGCTCTTCCTGGGCCACGCGGCCTACGCGCAGACGCTGGTGCTCGCCATCTTCATGGGCGGGATGGCGCTGGGCTCCTGGCTCGTGAGCCGATTCACCGGCCGCATCCGCGACCTGCTGCTCGGCTACGCCCTGGCCGAACTGGGGATCGGGCTCCTCGCCCTCGTCTTCCATGGCGTCTTCGTGTCGGTCACGGGATGGAGCTTCGACACCGTCATCCCGGCCCTGGGCTCCCCGACGGCCGTGGCCGCCTTCAAGCTGGGGCTGGCCTCGCTCCTCATCCTGCCCGCCTCCGTCCTGCTGGGCTCCACCTTCCCGCTGATGAGCGCGGGGATCATTCGCCTGCACCCGGAGCGAAGCGGCAGCACGCTCGCGTGGCTGTACTTCACCAACAGCTTCGGCGCGGCCATCGGCGTGCTCGCGAGCGGCTTCGTCCTCATCGAGAAGGTGGGACTGCCCGGAACCGTCCTCACCGCCGGCATCCTCAACGTCGCGCTCGCGCTGGTGGTCTGGGCGCTCACCAAGCGGATCGGCCCCGTGGAGGGCGCTTCCGGGGCGGGTGCCGCGCCGGCGCCCGCCGCCAGCCGCCTCGCCCTGGGCATCGGGGTGCTCGCCTTCGTGACGGGAGGCGCCTCGTTCATCTACGAGATCGCGTGGATCCGGATGCTCACCATGGGGCTGGGCGCCTCCACGCACGCCTTCGAGGTGATGCTCTCGGCGTTCATCCTCGGCATGGCCCTGGGCGGGCTCGTGCTCGCGCTGCGCGCCCCGCGCGAGGGGCGCGACGTCCTCTGGCTCGGCGCGATCCTGGTCGCCAAGGGCATCCTTGCCGTGCTGGCGCTGGGAGCCTACGGGCAGACCCTGGACCTCATCGGCTGGATGATGTCCGCGCTCAAGCCCACGGAGGCGGGCTACGCGCTCCTCAACGCGGCCGGCCTGCTGTCCTCGATGCTGGTGATGCTGCCCTCGGCCTTCTGCGCGGGGATGACGCTTCCGCTGGCGACCTCGGTGCTCATCCGCAGGGCCGGCGGCGAGGCGGCCATCGGGCGCGTCTACGCGGCCAACACGGCCGGCTGCATCGCGGGGACGGTGTTCGCCACGCACGTCGGCATGGAGCTCCTCGGCGTGAAGGGCCTCACGGGACTCGGCGCGGCGGCCGACATCGCCCTCGGGCTCGCGGTCGCCTTCGCGTTCGCCGGCCCGCGTCCCGCGGTCATGGCCGGCGCCGCCGCGGCCGTCGTGGCTGCGGTGTTCTCGTTCGCCGCCTTCGACCTCGACCACCTGAAGATGGCCTCGGGCGTCTTCCGGACCGGCACCTTCCTCGACCCGCAGCGGGCGAAGGTCGACTTCCACGAGGACGGCAAGACGGCCACGATCTCGGTCACCTCGGTGGGAACCTTCCGGGCCATCCGCACCAACGGCAAGCCCGACGCGGGGATCGAGCTGGGCAAGGACGCCAAGCCCAGCTGGGACGAGTCCACGATGATGCTGATCGGCGTCCTCCCGCTCGCCATCAAGCCCGACACGAAGACGGTCGCCAACATCGGGTTCGGATCGGGCCTGAGTACGCACACGCTGCTCGGCGGGCCCGGGATCGAGCTCGTCGACTCGATCGAGATCGAGCCGGCGATGATCGAGGGCGCGAAGCTCTTCGCGCCGCTCAACACGCGCGCCTACACGGACCCGCGAAGCCACCTGCGCATCGACGACGCCAAGACCTTCTTCTCCTCGCACCAGAGCCGCTACGACCTGATCACCTCGGAGCCCTCCAATCCCTGGGTGAGCGGCGTGGCCACGCTCTTCTCGGACGAGTTCTACGCGCGCATCCGCACGCACCTGCGCGAGGGCGGGCTGCTCGTGCAGTGGCTGCAGGTCTACGAGATCGACTTCGACCTCGTGGGCTCCATCCTCAAGGCGCTGGGCAGGCACTTCCCCGACTACGTGATCTACACCTCGCAGCCGGGCGACATCCTCGTGGTGGCCTCCCGCGACGGCCCCGTGCCGCCGCTGGGAGACAGCGTGTTCGCGGCTCCGGAGCTCAGGAAGTCGCTCGCCCACGTGGGCTACACGTCGCTTCCGGAGCTCGCGCTGGACCGCGTGGCCTCGCGCCGGGCGATCGAGGCCATGGTGAACCGCGTGCGCTACCCGGTGAACTCCGACTACTTCCCGGTGGTGGACCAGAACGCGGCCAAGGCGCGCTTCCTGAAGCTGAACGCGATCGACATCGCGGATCTCTCGACGACGTTCGTGCCCTTCACCGCGCTGATCGACGGCGACACGCGCATCCGCGTGGACCAGCTCGACCACGGAAAGTCCGTCGGCTCCAAGCGCATCACCGACGCGCTCGTCGCGGCGACCCTCGTCGAGCTCTTCCATACCGGGCGCAGCGCCCAGGCGGGCAGGGTGGACGCCGTGCGCCGGCTCGAGCTCGCGACCGTGCGCGAGGGGCTCGACCGGTGCGGCATCGACCCCGCGCTCTGGCTCGACGCCCTCGAGGACATCCTGCGCATCGTGACGCCGGTCCTGCGCGGGCCCGAGGTGGACCGGATGATCGCGCGCTCCGCGTCCTCGGCGTGCGCCCGCCAGCTCGACGCGATCGACCGCGAACGTCTCATGCTGTACGCGGCCTTCCACGCGCGCGACGCGAAGGGCATGGCGGAACTCTCCGGGCGCCTCCTCGCCTCGACGGAGCGCCGCTGGGGACGGTCGGACCTCGCGACCTTCGTGCTCGCCGCGATGAGCAGCCGCATCGTCCTGGGCGACGTCGAGGGCGCCCGCCGCGTGTGGCTCGCCCACCGTGGCCAGATCCCGGCCAGTACGGTGCAGCAGCTCTACTACCGCCTGGTGCTTTCGCACCTCCAGCTCGACGCGGCAGCGGATGGCGAAGCGGCCGAGACGAGCGCGGGCGGGCGGCCCAGCGCCCAAGGGGAAGCCCACAAGTGACCTGATTCGTCAGTTGCGGCCCCGATCCGGCAGGGTCTTCTGGCCTGCGGTGACGGCGGGGGTGGCGGCCCGATGCCGGCCGTCCCGGGCGTTCCGGGAAGGCCTAGGGAAATGGTGTCCATATATTTGAAAAAATAGGGATAAATTGCTCCATTCCCGGGGTGGCCGCATTTGCCCAGGCGGCATCCGGCACGACCTCGTCGCAGGGGGCACTGGTACGGCTCTTGCTGCTAAGGGTTACCCCTCGCGACGACGCTGGGGAAGAGCGCATCACAATCCATCCCGAAACAAGGAGCATCCATGAAAAAGCAATCCGGCTTTACGCTGATCGAACTGATGATCGTCGTGGCGATCATCGGCATCCTGGCGGCAGTCGCCATTCCGGCCTACCAGGACTACCTGAAGCGCTCGAAGATCACTGAAGTGGCGGCCACCGCCGGCGCGTGCAAGACCTCCGTGGCCGAGTTCATCGCCGCGAAGAACGCGCTGCCCGCCAACATCTCCGAGGCTGGCTGCTCGCAGACCAAGACGACCTACGTGTCCGCGGTCGCCGTCACCGGCGCCAAGATCGACGTGACGATCCAGGCTGTCGACGCGACGGTGAACGGCAAGGTCCTCTCGCTGCAGGCCCTCGACGACACCGGCGCCGTTTCCGATGGCACGAAGTCGATCTCCACTTGGTGGTGCTCGACGGACGCCGCCGCGACCGAGTGGAAGTTCTTCCCGGCCAACTGCCGTCAGGCCGCGAAGTAATCCCCGGTAGCAGGCTGTCCGGAAGGGCGGGAGCGATCCCGCCCTTCCTGTTTTTGGGGCCCGCTTGGGGGGCAGGGTCCGCCTGGCGTCGGGGTCGTGCGACAAAATTCGTCATATCCCCTCCGATTTGGGCGCCTTTCGCCCCCTGCCGGCAGGCTTCAGGCCCCGCAATCCCGGCGATCGCCAGTCCGACAGCGCCTCCGGGGCCCCCGGGATATACCGTAACTCATTGAAAATTATTTGATAACTCCTTCCTTGGCAGCGGGTGCCCGGAGCCGCTGCGCGCCTGTCCGGGTCTCTCCCCGAAAGGCATGGATCGTGCGTGCCTTATCGTGCTCCCCGCAGTCACGGGGCATTTCCTCAATCGCAACTCCACTCCAGAAAGAAATCCTCCATGAAAAAGCAATCCGGCTTTACGCTGATCGAACTGATGATCGTCGTGGCGATCATCGGCATCCTGGCGGCCGTCGCCATCCCGGCCTATCAGGACTACCTGAAGCGTTCGAAGATCACTGAAGTGGCGGCCACCGCCGGCGCCTGCAAGACGTCCGTGGCCGAGTTCATCGCCGCGAAGAATGCGCTGCCCGCCAACGTGAGCGAGGCTGGCTGTTCGCAGACCAAGACCACCTACGTGTCCGCGATCGCCGTCACCGGCGCCAAGATCGACGTGACGATCCAGGCCGTCGACGCGACCGTGAACGGCAAGGTCCTCTCCCTGCAGGCCCTCGACGACACCGGCGCCGTTTCCGACGGCACGAAGTCGATCGCCCAGTGGTGGTGCTCGACGGACGCCGCCGCGACCGAGTGGAAGTTCTTCCCGGCCAACTGCCGTCAAGCCGCGAAGTAATCCCCGGTAACAGGCTGTCCGGAAGGGCGGGAGCGATCCCGCCCTTCTTGTTTTCGGGCCCCGCCGAATGGAGCGATGCCCGTCATCGTGCCCGCGTCATGCGACGAACCGGGGCAGTTCCTCCCTGATTGAGGCGTAGTCTCCTGCTGCCGCGGCAAGTCGTGCGGCGCCGATATCCGCGCCCTCCCGCCGGGAGAGGCTCCGAAGGAGCCGGAAAGTGCGCCGCAAGTCCCTGATAAGAATGGAAGAAGGGCATCCGGTCCTGACCGTCATGGCGGGCAACCGCTAGCGGGGGGCCAAGGTAGGGGCGGGCGGCATGAATCGTGCGTCCCAGAAGCCGCTCCATGCAGAATCCGGGGAAGACCCCTAACCGAACGCCCTACCAAGAAGGAACACAAAACATGAGAAAGCAAAGCGGCTTCACGCTGATCGAACTGATGATCGTCGTTGCGATCATCGGCATCCTGGCGGCTGTCGCCATCCCGGCGTACCAGGACTACCTGAAGCGTTCGAAGATCACTGAAGTGGCCGCCACCGCCGGCGCCTGCAAGACGTCCGTGGCCGAGTACATCGCCGCCAAGAACGCGCTTCCGGCCAACGTGAGCGAGGCGGGCTGCTCGCAGACCAAGACCACGTACGTGTCCGCCATTGCCGTGACCGGCGCCAAGATCGACGTGACGATCCAGGCCGTCGACGCGACGGTGAACGGCAAGGTTCTCTCGCTGCAGGCCCTCGACGAAACCGGCGCCGTCGCGGACGGCACGAAGTCGATCTCGGCCTTCTGGTGCAGCACGGACGCCGCCGCGACCGAGTGGAAGTTCTTCCCGGCCAACTGCCGTCAAGCCGCGAAGTAATCCCCGGTAACAGGCTGTCCGGAAGGGCGGGAGCGATCCCGCCCTTCTTGTTTTCGGGGCGGGCGACCCCATAATCGGGCCAATCCAGACCCGTTCCCGACGCCCATGAATCGCTGGAAGGCCTTCGCCATTCACCTGGGGATCAGCGCGCTCGTCGGCACGAGCGTGATCACCGGGATGCTCGCCGTGTGGTACCCCGGCCCGTTCTTCACGGCCATGGGGGGAAACGACCTCGTGATGATCCTCCTGGGCGTGGACGTGGTCCTCGGCCCCCTGATCACCCTGATCGTCTTCAACCCGCGCAAGCGGCCCCTCCTGCTGCGGATGGACCTTGCCATCATCGGCACGGTCCAGGCCCTGGCCCTCGCCTACGGCGTCAGCGTCATCGCCGAGGCCCGTCCCGTCTACATGGTGTTCACGGTGGACCGCTTCGACCTCGTGGCCGCCAACGACCTGAAGCCCGAGGAACTCGCCCGGGTCACCGATCCGCGGTTCCAGTCGGTGCCCTGGGGGCGGCCCCGCACGATCGCGGTGAAGGGGCCGACGGATCCCCGGGAGCAGATGCGAATCATCCAGTCGGCCTTCGCCGGGGCGGACCTGCAGACGTTCCCGCAGTACTACGTGCCCTACGAGACGCTCGCGAAGGACGCGGTGGGCAAGTCGAAGCCCCTCTCGACGCTGCGGCGGCGCCACCCCGAGGCGGGTGCCCTCATCGACCGCGCGCTCGCCGATCTCGGCCGGCGCGAGGCGGACACGAACTTCCTGCCCCTGAAGGCGAGGAAGCGCGACTACTCCGTGCTCCTCGACGCGAAGACGGGGGCGGTCGCGGGCTTCCTCGAGCTCTACCCCTGGTAGAGCCCGCGCGCCGGCCTCACTCGTAGCGCAGCGCCTCGACCGGCTTGAGGCTCGCGGCCCGGCGCGCGGGCCAGAAGCCGAAGAAGATCCCGGTCGCCGCCGAGACTGCGAAGGCGACGGCCATCACCCAGGCCGAGAAGGCCACCTCGATCTGCATCGCCCGTCCGACGGCGAAGGCGCCGCCCACGCCGATCGCGATGCCCACGAGGCCGCCCACGATGCAGATCATCAGCGCCTCGAGCAGGAACTGCAGCAGCACGTCGCGCTGGCGCGCGCCGATCGCCATGCGGATGCCGATCTCGCGCGTTCGCTCGGTCACCGACACCAGCATGATGTTCATGATCCCGATGCCGCCCACCACCAGCGAGATCGAGCCGATGGCGCCGAGCATGAGCGAGAGGATGCGCGCCGTCTGCGAGGCCGCCTCCGCGACCTGCGTGAGGTTCCTCACCGTGAAATCGTCGTCGGCGTCGGGCTGGATGCGGTGGCGCTGGCGCAGGAGCAGGGTGATGTCGTTCTCGGCGGCGCTCGTGGCCTCCTGGCTCACGGCCTGCACGAACATGAAGCGCACCGTCCCGGGAAAGCGGTTGCCGAAGAGCTTGCTCTGGGCCGTCGTGATCGGAACGAGCACGGAATCGTCCTGGTCGCGCCCGTCGAGGCTCTGGCCCTTCTTCTTGAGCACCCCCAGCACCTGGAAGGGCTGGCCGCGGATGCGGATCGTCTTGCCCACCGGGTCCTCGGTGTCGAAGAGCTTCTCCACGACCGTCGCGCCCAGCAGCGCCACGCGCGTGGAGCTGCGGATGTCGGTCTCGCTGAACGCGTCGCCGGATTCCACCGGCCAGTCCCGGACGGCGGTGTACTCCGGCGTGACGCCCAGGACCTGCGTGCCCCAGTTGTTGATGCCGTAGGCTACCTGCGCCCCGCCTGGGAAGGTGGGCGCGACGGCCTGCACGTTGGGCAGCCGCGCGATCGCTTCCGCATCCCCGGTGGTGAGGGTGGGCGCGTTGCCCGAGCCCATGCGCAGCGTCCCGGTGCTGGTGCTGCCGGACAGGATCACGAGGAGGTTGCTGCCCATCGAGGACACCGCGCGGTTCACCTGGTTCTGCGCGCCCGAGCCCACGGCGAGCATGAGGACCACGGCCGCCACGCCGATCACCATCCCCAGCATCGTGAGGGCGGTGCGCAGCTTGTTCGCGCCGAGCGACCGGGCGGCCTCGCGCACGACGGCGAGCAGGTTCACGGCAGGGCTTCCTCGTGGACCACGGCGCCGTCGTGGACGACGTGGCCGTCCTTGAAGCGGATGAGGCGGTTGGCGTACTGCGCGATGTCGTTCTCGTGGGTGACCAGCAGGATGGTGACGCCAGTCTCGCGGTTGAGCTGCGTGAAGAGGTCCATGATCTCCACGCTCGTCTGGGTGTCGAGGTTTCCCGTCGGCTCGTCGGCGAGGATGAGCTGCGGCTGGTTGGCCAGCGCCCGCGCGATCGCCACGCGCTGCTGCTGGCCGCCCGAGAGCCGGTTGGGCATCGCCCCGCCGTAGGGAGCCAGCCCCACGCGGGCCAGGAGCCCGTCGGCGCGGCGGCGGCGCTCGCCGCCGGACACGCCGGAATAGATCATCGGCAGGGCCACGTTCTCGCCGGCCGTGATGCGCTTGAGCAGGTTGAAGCCCTGGAAGACGAAGCCGAAGACGCGGTTGCGCACGTGGGCCAGCTCGTCCGTCGTGAGCCCCGCGACGTCGCGGCCGTTGAGCCGGTAGGCGCCGCTCGTGGGCGTGTCGAGGAGCCCGATGATGTTCATGAAGGTCGACTTCCCGGAGCCCGACGGCCCCATGACCGCCACGAACTCCCCCTGCTCGATGGCGAGGGAGACCGACTGCAGGGCCGGCGGCGTTCCCGGGGCCGCCGTCTCGTAGACCTTGCCGAGGTTCTCGACCTCGATGAAGCGGCCGGCCATGGCGGGCTCAGAACATGCGTAGGCGCATCTGCGACTGCGGCCCGCCCTGGCCGGAGAGGTCGCGCGTGACGAGCTTGTCGCCTTCCTTCACCTCGCCGCCGACGATCTCCGTCCACGCGGTGTCGGCCACGCCCACCTGGACGGGAACGGCCACGAGCTTGCCGTCGGCGAGCTTGTACACGCGCGGACCCGCGTCTCGTCGCGCTCCGGCTCCGCCACCCCCGCCGCCGCCCATGCCGCCACCGCCCGCGCCGCCGCCGGGAGGGGCACCCGGGGATTTCGCCGCGCCGCCCGACGGCGCCGTCTCGGCCGGCGGCCGGAAGCGAAGCGCCGCGTTGGGCACGCGCAGCACGCCCTCGCGGCGGTTGGCCGTGATCTGCACGAAGGCGGTCATGCCGGGCTTGAGCTTTCCCTCGGCGTTGTCGGCGGTGACGATGACCGTGTAGCTCACGACGTTGGACTGGATGGTCGGGTTCAGCCGCACCTGCCGCACGGCGCCGCGGAAGAACTGGCCGGGGAAGGCGTCGACGCGGAAGCGCGCCTGCAGGCCCTCCTTGATGCCGCCGATGTCGGCCTCCGCGATGCTCGTCTCGATCTGCATCTCCGCGAGGTCGCGCGCGATCTGGAAGAGGGTGGGCGTGTTGAAGCTCGCCGCCACCGTCTGCCCCAGCTCGACGTTGCGCGCGACCACCACGCCCGAGATGGGCGAGCGGATGATGGTGTAGCGCAGGTTGGTCTTGTCGCGCTCCACCTGTGCCTTCACGAGCTCGACCTGCGCCTGCCCGGCCTCGAGCTCCTTCACGGCGGTGTCGAGCTCGGCCTGCGAGATGAATCCCTTTCCGACGAGCGAGCGGGTGCGGGCCTCCTTCGTCTGCGCCAGGCGAAGCGCCGCCTGGGCGGCGTTGAGGTTCGCCTCGCTCTGGGCCAGCGCCGCGTTGAAGAGCGCCGGATCGAGCTCGGCGAGGAGCTGGCCTTCCTTCACGACGCTGTTGTAGTCCGCGTGCAGGCGGATGATCGTCCCAGAGACCTGCGTGCCGACGTTCACGGAGGTGACGGGATTCACGTTCCCGTTGGCGGAGACCACCTGCACCACGTCGCCGCGGTCGGCGCTCTCGAGCCGCCAGCGTTCGGCGGGGCTGGTCGAGGCCTGCGATTGCCACCAGGCGTAGCCCCCGGCGGCGGCCAGGACCAGGACGATGACGACGAGGACGCGGGGGCGAAGGAGGGCGCGGAGCATGGGGGCAGGATCGTTCTTGTTCCCTGCATTTTAGAGGAGCGCCCCGGGCCCCGGTGCCCGCTCCTTACCATTGGTTACATGTCCGGCTCAGGGACGCCAGGCGTTGGGCCGGATGGCGAGCCCGTTGGAAAGGTAGGTCAGGAAGTAGTCGAGGTGGGCCAGCTCGTCGGACCCGGCCGGGAAGGGAGCGGCCCCCATGCGGTCGAGGCACTCGCGGATGCGCATCTGCAGTGTGACCGGGCGCCCCTCGCGAAGCCAGGGCCATTGCGTGGCGGTGCCCACGGGAGAGGGAACGGCCGCGTTGCCGAAGAAGTTGCCGGAATGACCGAGGTGGCAGGACGCGCACGAGTAGTTCTGCTGGCCCATCCGCGTGTAGTACAGGCGCCGGCCTTCCTCGAAGCGCTGTTCGGCCGCGGCGCTGCCCGCGCGGACCGAGATCTTCTGCGCCACGGCGAGCGAGCGTACGTAGGCGAGGACCGCGCCCATGGTCTGCGGGTCGGCCGCCTCGAGAAGGGGTTGGCCGTGCGTCTTCAGGCACTGGTTGATGGCCGTCTCCAGCGTGACGAGGCGCTTCACCCGCGGGTCGTACTGCGGGTAGGCGGTGGCGATGCGGCGCCCGCCGTTGGGGAAGCAGCCGGCGAGCGACTTTCCCTTGCCGAACTTGCGCGTCCAGATGCGCTTGCCGGCCTCGATCGCCTCGGCGGCGCCGGGCGCGGGCCGGTTGCGCTCCGCTTCCGCCTGGCGCTCGGGATCGAAGGCGGCGGAGCCGGCGGCCAGGTCCGAGGGAGCGAGGGACGGGTGGCGTTCCTTCTGCTGGGCGATGACCTGGTTGCGCACGTCCTCGGCTCCCGCCGAGGCGGCGAGCGGAAGGGCGAGGGCCAGGGCGGCCGCCGCGAAGCGCAGGCGATCAGGGAAGCGCATGGAGGTAGTCGATGACGCGCTCGATCTCGCCCGCGTCCAGGAGGCGGTGACGCCCGTAGGGAGGCATCACGGTGTCGGGATTGGCGCGCATGGGATCGTCGAGGAGCGCGCGAAGCCGGGCGCGGTCCCAGCCCTTGAGTCGCGCGGCGTCCAGGCGCGGCCCCATGTTCGCGCGTACCGCCGGTCCCGCGCCCTCGGGCACCTGGTGGCAGGCGATGCAGTTGCCCTTGTCGGCGCGCAGGAAGATGTCGCGGCCCGACGCGGAAGGGGACTGGGCCCATGCGGCGGCCGAGGCCAGGGCTGCCGCTGCGGCGAGGATTCGCAGGGACCTTCGCATCAGCCGAGCTTGAGGGCCTTCTCGGCCTCGCGTTCCAGGCGCAGCTGCGAGCGCAGCTCGCGCAGCCGCGCTTCCGTCATCGAAAGCTCGTAGTAGTCGGATCCGCGGACCTTGGTCGCGAGCTCGAGCTGGTCCACGGCGGCCGCGAGGTTGCCCCTCCGGAAGTACGCCTCCGCCTGGGCGCGATGCTGCCCGAGGCGGTTGCCCGTGGCCGCGTAGGCACGCGATTGCAGCTCGTAGAGCTTCGCGTCCTCGGGATCGTCGCGAACCTTCTCGTCGAGGAGCGCCAGGGCCTCCCGCGTGCGTCCCGAATCCACGAGGAGCTCGGCGAGGCCGTACACGAGGCCGCGGTAGCCGGGATAGGACCTGAGGGCGGCGCGATAGGTCTCGACGGCGGCGTCGCGGCGGCCCTGCTCGGCCTGGAGCTGCGCCGCGAGCCACTCGAAGGCCGGGTGGGCGTTCTCGCCGGTGCGGATGGTGTTGAGCTCCTTCTCGGCCTCCGCGAACTCGCGCGCGCGCTTCAGGGCGATGGCCAGCCCGTAGACTTCCTCGCGCGGCCGCACCACGGTCCGCTCGGCGATCTGGCTGCGGAAGTAGGTGATCTGCGCGGGGGCCGAGCCGGAGAGCGCGCGAAGCTTCGCCCGCGCCAGGCGGTACTCGAAGCTGTCGGGCACGAGGCGCGGCGCCATGCGCTCGACGCGGCCCTGCATGTCGGCGATGCGCTCGACGGTGAGGGGGTGGGTGCGCAGGTACGAGGGGGCGCCCTTGAACTCGTTCAACCGGTTGGCGCGCAGCATGCGCTCGAAGAAGCTCACCATGCCGCGCGGGTCGTAGCCGGCGCGCTCGAGGATCGTGAGCCCGATGCGGTCCGCCTCGCGCTCGTGCTCGCGCGTGTAGTCGAGCTGGCCCTGCATCATGATGGCGCTGGCGCCCGTGATGGCCGCCTCGGTCACCGCGCTGCTCTGCGAGCTGCTCCCGCGCGAGGCGATGATGGCGAGGGCCAGCGCCGCGAGGGAGGCGAGCTGGTACTTCCCCTGGCCCTGGTAGAGGCGCGACTGGTGGCGCTGCAGGATGTGCGCGATTTCGTGCGCCATCACCCCGGCGAGCTCCGCCTCGTCGCGGGTGAGGAGGATGAGCCCCGTGTGGATCCCGATGTGGCCGCCGATGAGGGCGAACGCGTTGATGGCGTCGTCCTGCACCACGAAGAACTCGATGGGGCGCCGCGGCGGGTCGGCGGCCCCCAGCAGCCGGTTGCCCAGGGACTTCACGTAGTCCGAGATCTCGGGGTCGTCGACGAAGGCCGGGTCGATGCGCACCTCGCGCATGACCCGGTTGCCGATCGTCTTCTCCTGCTTGTCCGAGAGGACGGCATCGGAGGCGTCGCCGAGGTCGGGCAGGACCTGCGCGTGGGCCGGCAGGAGCGCGACGCACAGGGCGAGGGCGACGAATCGGCGGATCAGCATTCGGAAGGGGAAACGGGGCCGGAGCGTGCGCGATTGAAATCGTGGATACTTGGGACCATCGGCGGCGGCATTGGTTCGCCGCGTGCGGAGTGCCTGATTATGAACGAAAAACTCACCCATTTCGACGCGGGCGGCCAGGCCTGGATGGTGGACGTCGGCGCGAAGGACGAAACGGCGAGGCGGGCCGTGGCCGCGGGCGCCATCCGCATGCGCCCGGAGACCTTCGCCCTCGTGCGCGACGGAACCGCGAAGAAGGGCGACGTCCTCGGCATAGCGCGCGTCGCGGCGATCCAGGCGGCCAAGCGGACCTGGGAGCTCATCCCGCTTTGCCATCCCATCGCGCTCACCTCGCTGGAAGTCCACTTCGACCTCGACGAAGCGTCGTCCCAGGTGGCGTGCCGCGCCGTCGCCGAATGCCGCGGCCGCACCGGCGTCGAGATGGAGGCCCTCACCGCGGTGAGCGCGGGGCTCCTCACCATCTACGACATGTGCAAGGCCGTCGACCGCGCGATGGTCATCGGCGACATCCGGCTTCTCGAGAAGGAAGGCGGGAAGTCGGGGCGGTTCGTCGCGTCCTGAGTCCCGACTTCAGGCGCCCAGCGCACGCAGCGCCACGCCCGCCGCGGCGGCGCCCGCGATGACGCCGATGACGCCCGCGCGGTTGCGGACCAGGAGCCAGAGCGCGATCGCGGCGATGGCGACGGAGGGCACGGAGAAAGTCGCGGGGAATGGCGTCGCGGCGCTCGCGCCGGGCCAGAAGACGTGCCACGCGAAGTAGACGGCGAGATTCGCGATGACGCCCACCACGGCCGCGGTGATCGCCGAGAGGGGCGCCTCCAGGTGCATGTCGTCGCGCGAGCGTTCCACGTACGGCCCGCCTGCGAGGATGAAGGCGAAAGAGGGCAGGAAGGTGAACCAGGTGGCCACGCAGGCGCCGAGGACGCCCGCCGCGACGAGCGCCTCGGGACCGAGCAGCGCCTTGGTCCAGGCGCCGACGAATCCCACGAAAGCGACGATCATGATGAGCGGGCCGGGCGTGGTCTCGCCGAGCGCGAGGCCGTCGATCATCTGCCCCATGGTCGCCCAGCCGTGCTGTTCCACCGCCGCGTCGACGACGTAGGGCAGCACGGCGTAGGCGCCGCCGAAGGTGACGAGCGCCGCCTGGGTGAAGAAGCGCGCCATCGCCGCGAAGTCGCCGGCCGCGCCGAACGCGGCGACGAGGATGGCGAACGGGATCGCCCAGGCCACGAGGGCCACCGCCACCACCGTCGCGAGGTGGCGGGCGGAAACCTTCGCGTGCTCCGGGGGCGGCGTGTCGTCGTCGATGGCGGCGGGCTCGTGCGGCGCGGAAGCCTTCGCGGCATGGTGCGAGCCGCGCGGCGCGAATCGCCTGCCGAGGAATCCCGCCAGCGCCGCGCCGGCGATCACCCACGGGAAAGGCACGGAGAAGACGGCCAGCGACACGAACGCGGCGATCGCGATCGCCACCTGGAAGGGGCCGCGCAGGGCCTTCGTGCCGATGCGGACGGTCGCGGCCACCACGATCGCCACGACGGCCGGCTTCACCCCGGCGAGGATCGCGGAGACCAGTGGCGTGGCGCCGAATGCGAGGTAGACCCACGACAGCCCGACCAGGAGCGCGAGCGACGGGGCCACGAAGAGCGTGCCCGCCACGATGCCGCCCCAGGTGCCGTGCAGCAGCCAGCCGATGTAGGTGGCGAGCTGCTGCGCCTCCGGCCCCGGGAGCACCATGCAGTAGTTGAGCGCGTGCAGGAATCGCCGCTCCGAGATCCAGCGCCTCGTCTCGACCAGCTCGCGGTGCATGATCGCGATCTGCCCCGCGGGGCCGCCGAAGCTCACGAAGCCGAGCGTGAGCCAGAAGCGAAACGCCTCGCCGAAGCTCACGCCATGCGCGGGACGGGTCACGAGGGATGGTTCCAGGCGTGGCGCTCGGCGGGCGCGCCGGCTTGCGCGCGGCAAGTCGCGTAGAGGGCGTCGTACACCTCGAAGCCCTTTCCCAGCAGCGCGTGGTCGTCGCGGTGAAGGTAGCCCAGGCCCAGCGACACCGAGAGCAGTCCGGGGCATTCCGGCGCGAGGTCGAGCCGGCCCGTATCCGCGCCGCGCACGATGCGGGCGAGCCGCTCGAGCGCGGTGTCCTCCAGCCCGAAGTCCTCGACCAGGGCGTCGAATGAGCAGCGCTCGCCGCGATGCGTGAAGCGGACATCGGGGACGTCGAAGGCCGTGCCCCCCGATTCGGCCGCCCGCGGGAGGACCTGGGAGGCGGGGACGAACACGAACTGCGCGAGCGGATCGACGAACCGGCGCACGAGCCATGGGCAGGCGATGCGGTCTATCTTCGGCCGCTCGCGCGTGACCCAGACGGACGGCTTGCCGGGGCCCGAAGGGACCGCGGCCTCGTCGAGGCGCGACACGGTCGGGGCGCCCAGGGACCGCCAGGCCTCGATCCCGCCCTCGAGGTAGCGGGCGTCCACCCCCGAACCGCGAAGGGCGGCCGCGGCGTTGCCGCTGATCTCGTGACCGTGCACGCAATAGGTGACCACGGGGCGGTGGCGCGGCAGGTACTTCTCCCAGTCGGCCACCAGGTAGGGGTCGCGCCAGGTGGCGCCCGCGATGAGCCTGGGGTCGGAGTCGAAGGCGGCGCGGCGGCGAACGTCCACGACGAGCGGCCAGGCCCCGGATCCCAGGGAAGCGTGAAGTTCGGATGGCGTGATGAAGGGGGTGACGGTGTCCACGGTATCCTCGCGCGAAGTAAGGAACGCAGAACTTGGACGGGACACCGTCTTTGCCCGCAAGGGGCATCGGGAGCCTGCGACTTCCCGGGGAGCGCGAATGTTAGCCCAGCTTCGGTGCGTGCGGCAAGACGCCGCGTCAGTCGACGAAGAGGTCCTTGAAGGGCGGCGTGCCCGGCGTCACCGCGTAACGGTCGAAGTCCGTGACGCCTGCCGCGCGCAGCACTTCCTCGTCGAGGAAGAAGTTGCCGGTGGTCTCGCGGCTCGGGCTCGTGAGGATGGCGTGCGCGGCGTCGGCCATGATGGCCGGGTGGCGGCTGGCGGCCAGGATCTCCGGGGGGAAGTTGAACTCGACGGCGGCGGTGGCGATGGTGGTCGCCGGCCAGAGCGAGTTCACGGCGATGCCGTCTGCCCGGAACTCCTCGGCCATCCCGAGCGTGCAAAGGCTCATGCCGTACTTCGAGATCGTATAGGCCGTGTGACCCGCGAACCACTTCGCCTTCATCGCGAGCGGCGGGGCGAGGTTGAGGATGTGCGGATTGGCGGAATTGCGCAGGTGCGGCACCGCCGCCTGCGAGCACAGGAAGGTCGCGCGCACGTTCACGCCCATCATCAGGTCGAAGCGCTTCGCGGGCGTCTGCAGGGTCGGCGTGAGGTTGATGGCGCTCGCGTTGTTCACCAGGATGTCGAGGCCGCCGAAAGCCCCCGCCGCCTGGGCGACCGCGCGGGCGATGGCATCCTCGTCGCGCACGTCCAGCGCGATGGCGAGCGCCTTGCCGCCGGCCGCCTCGATCTCGGCCGCGACGGTGTGGATGGTGCCCTTGAGCTTCGGGTGGGGCTCGGTGGTCTTGGCGGCGATCGCCACGTTGGCCCCGTCGCGCGCGGCGCGAAGGGCGATCTCGCGCCCGATGCCGCGCGAGGCGCCGGTGACGAAGAGGGTCTTTCCGGCGAGTGTGGCCATGTTCGTCTAGCGTCCGGTGAAGGCGGGCTTGCGCTTCTGCACGAAGGCGCCCGTGCCTTCCGCGAAGTCGTGGGTGGGGATGCAGCGGCCGAAGGAGGCGAGCTCGGCGTCGAATTGCTCCGCCATGGGCCGCTCCCAGGTCTCGTTGAAGAGCGCCTTGGTGCGACCGTAGGCGAAGGTGGGGCCGGCGGCGAGGCGCGCGAGGATCTCGGCCGCGCGCGACTCGAGCTCCCCGGGCTCGACGACCCAGTTCACGAGGCCGAGGGCCAGGGCCGCCTCGGCGTCGAGCCGCTCGCCCAGGAAGGCGAGCTCGAGCGCCTTCCTCAGCCCCACGATGCGCGGCAGCGTGAAGGAGCTGCCGCCGTCGGGCGAGGTGCCGATGTTGGCGTAGGCGAGCGAGAGCTGGGCGTCGCGCGAGGCGATGGCGAGGTCGCAGGCGAGCATCACCGAGAGACCGCCCCCTGCGCACGCGCCGTGCACGCAGGCGAGCACCGGCTTGGGCATCGTGCGCAGGCGCTTCACGGAGGCGTGGAAGCCCTGGCCCATCTCCAGGAAGCGGGGGCCGAGCTGGTCGAGATTGGCGTGGAAGAAGGCGACGTCGCCCCCGGCCATGAAGGCGCGGCCTGCGCCGCGCAGCATGACCGCTCTAACCGCGTCGTCCTCGGCCACCTCGCGCGTCACCCGGTCGAGATCCCGCATGAGCGCCTCGTCGAGCGCGTTGAGCTTGTCGGGACGGTTCAGGGTGACGATGGCGGACGCGCCGCGGCGCTCGAGGAGGACGGTGTCGGTCATTGGGGCGGCTCTCCGGTGGGGGGGATGATACCCCGCTCGACGTAGAGGGGACGCAGGTGGTCGCGGAAGGAGGGCAGGCCCGCGGCGAAGAGCGCGCCGGCGAGCGCGATGGTCGCGCCGCCGGCGAGGAAGGTCATCGGGGCCCCGATGCGCTCCGCGAGCGCGCCGGCGGCGAGGTGGCCGAGCGGCAGGGAGCCGATGAAGAACATGGTGTAGTAGCTCATGACGCGGCCGCGCTTGTCCTCCTCGACCACGCTCTGGATGATGGTGTTGCAGGTGGCCGCGGTCATGAACATGCCGAACCCGGTGAGCGCCATGAAGAAGGCCGAGAGCGGGACGGAGCGCGAGAAGCAGAATCCCGCCGCCCCCAGGCCCGCCGTGATGCCCGCGATCGGTATCCACTTGCCGAGCCCGCGCACGGACGGGCGGCGTGCCAGGCTCACCGCCGAGATCACGGCCCCCAGGCCCACGGCGCCGATGAAGAGGCCCACGAGCTGCGCGCCGCTCTCGAAGGTGCGCACCGCGATGGCGGGCATCAGCGTCGAATAGGGACCCACGGAGACGCTCACGGTCGCGAGCAGCATGAGCATCCGGCGGATGGGAACGAAGCCCATGGCGTAGCGCCAGCCGTCGGCGAGGTCCGCGAGCGGATGGCTTTCCTTGCGGGCCGGCGCGGCGCGCACCGGATGGATGCGCGAGAGCGCCGCCAGCACGGCGAGGAAGCTCCCCGCGTTGATCGCGAAGCAGGCCGTCTCCCCCCAGGCCGCGACGATGAATCCCCCGATCGAGGGCCCCACGAGCCGCGCGCCGTTCATCAGGATGGAGTTGAGGGCGATCGCGTTGGGCAGGTCGTCGCGGTCGTCGAGGAGCTGCACGAAGAAGGACTGGCGCGTGGGCGTCTCGAAGGAGTTGGCCACGCCCGCGAAGAGGGCGAGCGCCGCGAGCTGCCCCATGGTGATCACGCCGAGGCCCGACAGGATCGCGAGCGTGAGGGACTGGACGAAGAGGAGCGACAGGACGGTGATGAGGATCCGCCGCCGGTCCACGCGGTCGCCCAGCACTCCCGCGAACGGAGACAGGACGAGGTAGGGAGCGGAATTGAGGAAGCCCACGAGCCCCGTGAACCACGTGGAGCCCGAGAGCCGGTAGGCGAGCCACATGAGCGCGAGCGACTGCACCCAGGTGCCGATCATCGACACCGCCTGCCCGGCGTAGTAGCGCCGGAAGTTGGGCGAGCCCAGGGCCCGCAGGCTGTGGGGTAGCGGCACGCCGCCGCTCAGGCCAGGCGCGCGAGCTGGGCGCGGATGTCGGCGAGCTTGGCGCGGAAGTCCGCGAGCCGCTTCTTCTCCTGGTCCACGACGGCCGCGGGCGCGCGCTCGACGAAGGACGCGTTGCCGAGCTTGGCCTCGGCCTTGGCGATCTCGGCGTCGAGGCGGCCAGCCTCCTTGGCGAGGCGCTCGCGTTCGGCGGCGCGGTCGATCTCGACGTGCAGCATGAGCTTGCCGGCGCCGGTCACGGCCACGGGCGCGTCGGCCTCCGGGAGCGACGGGACCACCTTGGCCTCGGAAAGGCGGGCCAGCGCCTGCAGGTAGGGCAGGAAGGCGGCCACCTCCGGGCCCGCCTGCACGAAGGCGGGGACGCGCTGCCCGGGAGGAAGGTCCATCTCGGCGCGCAGGTTCCGTGCGGCGTTGGTTAGCTCCTTGAGGGAAGCCACGGCCGATTCGGATGCCTCGTCGATCTTCTCCGGCTGCGGCTGCGGCCAGCGCGCGAGCATGACCGTGTCACCGGAGGCGCCGGCGAGCGGCGCGACCTTCTGCCAGAGCTCCTCGGTGATGAACGGGATCACGGGGTGGGCCAGGCGAAGCGTGGTCTCCAGCACGCGGATCAGCGTGCGGCGCGTGCCGCGCTGGGCCGCCTCGCTCCCCGACTGCAGCTGCACCTTGGCGGCCTCCACGTACCAGTCGCAATACTCGTCCCACACGAACTCGTAGATGGCGCGCGCGGAAGTGTCGAAGCGGTACTCCTCGAAGCCCTGCGCCACCGCGGCCTCGGCGCGCTGCAGCCGGGAGACGATCCAGCGGTCCAGGAAGGAAAGCTCCACGGGCGCGGCCGCGTCGAGTCCCGTGTCCTTGCCCTCGCAGTTCATGAGCACGAAGCGGGTCGCGTTCCACAGCTTGTTGCAGAAGCTGCGGTAGCCCTCGCAGCGCTTCAGGTCGAAGTTGAGCGTGCGCCCGTGCGTGGAGAGCGCGGCGAAGGTGAAGCGCAGGGCGTCCGCGCCGTAGGAGGCGATGCCCTCCGGGTAGTCGCGCTTGATGCGCTTCTCCGCGGCCTGCTTGTGGGCCGGCAGCATCAGGCCCTGCGTCGACTTGGCGAGGAGCTCCTGGAGCGTGATGCCGTCGATCACGTCCAGCGGGTCGATGGTGTTGCCCTTGGACTTGGACATCTTCTGGCCCTCGGCGTCGCGCACGATGGCGTTGATGAAGACGTCGCGGAAGGGCACCTCCCCCGTGAAGTGGAGCGTCGTCATGATCATGCGCGCCACCCAGAAGAAGATGATGTCGAAGCCCGTGATGAGGACGGAGGAGGGCAGGTAGAAGGACCGCTCCTTCGCCATCGTCGCCTCGTCGGGCCAGCCGAGCGTGGAGAAGGGCACGAAGGCCGAGGAGAACCAGGTGTCGAGCACGTCCGGGTCGCGGGAGTCGCGGCAGACCTCCTTGCCGGCGGCCTTCGCCTTCGCCGCCGCCTCCTCGTAGTTGCGGCCGACGAAGGGCGTGCCGTCGGCGGCGTACCACGCGGGGATCTGGTGGCCCCACCAGAGCTGGCGCGAGATGCACCAGTCCTGGATGTTCTCGAGCCACTGGTTGTAGACCGTGGCCCACATGTCGGGGACGAACCGGGTGCGCCCGTCGGCCACGGCCGCGAGGCCCGCCTTGGCGAAGCCATCCATCTTCACGAACCACTGGTCGGAGAGCATCGGCTCGACGACCGCATCGGAGCGCTGCGAGCGCGGCTGCATGAGCTTGTGCGGCTTCACGCTGTCCACCAGGCCCTGGCGCTCGAGGTCGGCCAGCACGCGCTTCCTCGCCTCGAAGCGGTCGAGGCCGCGGTAGGCCTCCGGCGCGTTCTCGTTGACCTTCGCTTCCAGCGTGAAGATGTTGATCATCTCCAGGCCGTGGCGTGCACCCAGCTGGTAGTCGTTGAAGTCGTGGGCCGGGGTGATCTTCACGCAGCCGGTGCCGAACTCCTTGTCCACGTACTCGTCGCCGATGACGGGGATCAGGCGGTCGGTGAGCGGCAGCCGGACCTTTCGTCCGATGAGGTGCGCGTAGCGCCGGTCCTCGGGGTGCACCGCGACCGCGGTGTCGCCCAGCATCGTCTCGGGGCGCGTGGTGGCGACCACGAGGTGGTCGGTGCCTTCGGCGAGCGGATAGCGAAGGTGCCACAGCGACCCGTTCTCCTCGCGCGACTCGACCTCCAGGTCCGAGACCGCCGTGTGCAGCACGGGGTCCCAGTTCACCAGGCGCTTGCCGCGGTAGATGAGCCCTTCCTCGTGCAGGCGGACGAAGACCTCGGTGACCGCGCGCGAGCGCGGCTCGTCCATCGTGAAGTACTCGCGCGACCAGTCGCAGGAGGCGCCCAGCCGGCGCATCTGGCGCGTGATCGTGGAGCCGGACTGCTCCTTCCAGGCCCACACGCGCTCGACGAACTTCTCGCGTCCGAGGTCGCGGCGCGAGGTGCCTTCCTGCTCGAGCTGGCGCTCGACCACCATCTGGGTGGCGATGCCCGCGTGGTCCGTGCCGGGCTGCCAAAGGACGTTGGCGCCGCGCATGCGCTGCCAGCGCGTGAGCACGTCCATGAGCGTCTGCTGGAAGGCGTGCCCCATGTGCAGCGTGCCGGTCACGTTGGGCGGCGGCAGCTGGATGGAGTAGGAGGGGCGCGAGGGGTCGAAGGAGGCCTTGAACCAGCCGCGGGATTCCCAGAAGGGGTACCAGTGCGCCTCGATGGCGCGGGGGTCGAAGCTTTTGGCGAGTTCCATGGATCGGGTGGGGCTAGCGGTTCGGGCGGCGCGCGAGGGCGGCCGCCACGGCGTCGCCGACGGCGTTGGCGATGTCCTGGCGCAGGTCGCCCAGCGCGGCGGCGACGGCGGCCTGGACCTCCGTCGTGAGCTGTTGCGCGATGCGCCGCTCCAGGTCCTGCGCGAGGCGGGCCTGGACGGCATTGACCACTTCGGCGACGACCTCGCGGGCGAGCGCGTCGCGCGGGGAGGTGGCGGCGTCGCGGGGCGCCGCGGGCGGGGCGGCAGGTGCGGGCGCCGCGGCGGGCCCGACGGGCGTGATGAGCTCGGTGAGCAGGGGAACGTCGGCACCCTCGCTCGCGCCGGGGCGAGGGGGCACGTGCCGCCGGAGGAGGGCATCGGCCTTGCCGAGGATGTCGCGGTCTTCATCCATGGCTCAGGCCTCCTTGATGGCGTTCACGTTGATCTCGTAGCCGCGCTTGCGGTAGAAGACGAAGCGGTTGCGCGCGTGCGCCTTGTCCTCCTCGTCGTTGCCGACGATCTCCAGCAGCCTCTCGAACGAGGCGAAGAACGGCGGCCACTCGGTGCCGAGGTTGAGCAGCACGTCGTGGTGCGGCAGCGACTCGTCGCCGGAGGCGAGGACCACCGGCGTCTCGGCGGCGATCGCGTCCGTGGCGCGGCAATGGGGCACGAAGCGCGTGGACTGGTAGGTCCACAGCAGGCGGTCGAAGGAGGTGAGGAGCCCTTCGTCCGGCGCGAACACCACGAGGCGGTTGTCGCGCTCGGCCACCGTCGCCGCGAGGCGGCAGGCGTAGCGCAGCTTGTCCTCGGCGTAGTGGTAGAAGTCGATCCGCGTCACGCCGCGCGCTTCGCCAGGAAGTTCGCGAGGAGCGCCACGGGACGCCCGGTGGCGCCCTTGTCGTGGCCGGACTTCCACGCCGTGCCCGCGATGTCGAGGTGCGCCCAGGGATAGGCCTTGGTGAAGCGCTCGAGGAAGCAGGCCGCGGTGACGGCCCCGCCGGCGCGCGAGCCGATGTTGGGGATGTCCGCGAAGTTCGACTTGAGCGCCTCCTGGTAGTCGTCCCAGAGGGGCAGGTGCCAGGCGCGGTCCCACGAGGCCTCGCCCGCGTGCACGAGCTCGCGCGCGAGGGAATCGGCGTTGGCGAAGAGGCCCGTGGCGACGTGGCCCAGCGCGATCACCATCGCGCCCGTGAGGGTGGCGATGTCGACCACGGCCGCGGGCTTGTAGCGCTCGGCGTAGGTGAGCGCGTCGCACAGGATGAGGCGGCCCTCGGCGTCGGTGTTGAGGATCTCCACGGTCTTGCCGGACATCGTGGTGACGATGTCGCCGGGCTTGACCGCGTTGCCCCCCGGCATGTTCTCGGTGGCCGGGACGATGCCCACGACGTTGAGCGGGAGCTTCATGAGGGCGGCCGCCTTCATCGTGCCCAGCACGCTCGCCGCGCCGCACATGTCGAACTTCATCTCGTCCATCTCGGGGGCGGGCTTGAGCGAGATGCCGCCGGTGTCGAAGGTGACCCCCTTGCCGACGAGGACCACGGGGGGCGCGTCCTTCTTCTTCGCGCCGCGGTGCTCGAGGACGATGAGCTTGGGCGGCTGGCGGCTGCCTCGCGCGACCGCGAGGAAGGCGCCCATGCCGAGCTTCTCCAGGTACTTCTGCTCCAGGACCTCGCAATGCAGGCCGTGCTTCCCGGCGATCTCGTGCGCCTGCTCGGCCAGGTACGCGGGCGTGCAGACATTGGCGGGAAGGTTGCCCAGGTCGCGCGCGAGGTGGACGCCCTCGGCGATGGCCTGCGCGCGGCGAACAGCGGCCTCGCCCGGCGCGATGTCGCTGCGGCGGGGAACGCTCAGCACGACCTTGCGCAGCGCGCGCTTCGCCTCCGGCGGCTTGCTCTTCATGCGGTCGAAGCGGTAGAGGCCCTCCATGATGCCGAGCACGGCCTGCTCGATGCGGAAGGCGACGTCGCGCTTGCGCAGCGCCACCTCGGTGAGGAAGAAGGTGGCCTCGGTCGCCCCCGTCGTGCGCAGCGCCTTGATGGCCGTGTCGACCGCCTTGCGGTAGCCGGACTCGCCCAGCTCGCGCTCCTTGCCCAGGCCGACCAGCAGGACGCGGTCGGAGGGAAGGCCGGTGAGGCAGTGCAGCAGGAGCGAGGTCCCCGCCTTGCCCTCGTGGTCGCCGCGGCGCAGCACCTCGGTGAGGAAGCCCTTGGACGCCTTGTCGATCGCCTGGGCGGAAGCGCTGAGCTTGCGGCCCTCGAAGACCCCGACCACGACGCATCCGGTGCGCTGCTTCTCGGGGCTGCCGCTCTTTATGCTAAATTCCATTTGTTTTCCTGTACTTGGGTGCTCGCGCCAGACCGCGATTATCCTTTGTTTGGGCGACCCAAGTCAAAGCGAACCGGGCTCACAGTCCCTTGATATTCGAACGCAGCCTCATCCGGGAATTCAGCCTCGTGGCGCTGGCCGTCGTGGCGGTCCTGCTCGCGCTGATCCTCACGCGGCTGCTGATCCTGCTGCTGGGCAAGGCGGCCGGGGGCGAGGTGCTGCCGGAGGCGGTCATCGGCCTCATCGCCTTCGGCATCCTCACCTACCTGCCGGTGCTCCTGTCCATCGCGGCCTTCGTGGCGGTGCTGCTCACGCTGACGCGCAGCTTCCGGGACAGCGAGATGACCGTCTGGTTCACCTCGGGGCTGTCGATCGCGGCGTGGGTCAAGCCGGTGCTTCGCTTCGCGCTGCCCATCGCCGTCATCTGCGGCGTGCTCTCGCTGGGGATCGCGCCGTGGTCCGAGGCCCAGAGCCGGGAGTACCGGCGCCTGCTCGAAAGCCGCGACGAGCTCTCCGCGGTGACGCCGGGCGTGTTCGTGGAGTCGCGCCAGGCCGACCGCGTGCTCTTCGTGGACAAGCTCTCCGAGCGCGACGACGTGGTGAACAACGTATTCGTCCAGTCGAGCCAGGCCAACCGCCTCGGCGTGATGGTGGCGCAGAAGGGGTTCGTCGAGAACGCGCCCAACGGCGATCGCTTCGTCGTGCTGCTGAACGGACGCCGCTACGAAGGCACGCCGGGAACGCTGGACTACCGGATGGCGGACTTCGACCGCTACATGCTGCGCATCGAGCCCCGGGAAGCGAAGAAGGACGCGACCCCTCCCGCCAAGTCCCTGAGCACGCTTCAACTGCTGGACGCGCCCACGCCGCACAACATCGCGGAGCTGCACTGGCGGGTCGCGCTGCCCTTCTCGGTTCTGCTCATGGCGATGCTCGCGGTGCCGCTGTCCTTCGTGAACCCGCGCACTGGCCGCTCGTGGAACCTGGTGCTCGCGGTGCTGGCCTACGCGCTCTACAACAACCTGCTGTCCATCTTCCAGGCCTGGACCGCGCAGGAGAAGGTGCCCACCTGGCTGGGGCTCTTTCCGGTGCACCTCGCCGTCATCGCGCTGCTGGCCTACCTGCTGTCGCGGCAGATGGTCTCGCGGCGCTGGTTCCGGTCGGGACGCTAGGCGGGCTCGCTCGGGAAGGGCCGGCAAGGTATAATTTCGGGCTTCCCGCGCGGGCCGGTCCGCCGCCGGGAGTCGTTTGCAGGATCCACGGAGAGGTGGATGAGCGGTTTAAGTCGCACGCCTGGAAAGCGTGTTTAGGTTAACAGCCTAACGCGGGTTCGAATCCCGCCCTCTCCGCCAGTCTTCCCCACTTCCCGAGGTCGCCATGAAAGCGGTCGTCGTCCGCCCCGACCCCGGAAGCGAATATCCCACCCCGGAGCGCTGCGCCATCCTCGAGGCCTGGAACCGCCCGGAGGATGCGGCCGTTTCCATCGCGCGGGCGCGGGTGGCTCCCGGCGTCTCGACCCGGCCGCACAGGCTTCGCGGCGTCGTCGAGCGCTACCTGATCGTGGAAGGGCAGGGCGCGGTGAGATTGGGCGACGAGCCCGGGAAAACCGTGGGTCCCGGCGATGTCGTCGTGATCCCCGCGGGCGTTTCGCAGAGCATCCGCAATATCGGCGATCGCGACCTGGTCTTCCATTGCATCTGCACGCCGCGCTTCACCCCCGATTGCTACGAATCCCTCGACTGAAACCCCAGGAGAAAACATGGCAGAGCTGAAGAAGATCGACGTGGTGGTGGGCACCGGCGCCGAGGCGCGCCCCGGCATGGTGAAGGTCCACTACACCGGGTGGCTGCACGACCCGGCGCAACCCGACGGCCACGGCAGGAAGTTCGACAGCTCCGTCGACCGCGGCCAGCCCTTCGACTTCCGGCTCGGCGCTGGGCAGGTGATCCGCGGCTGGGACGAGGGCGTGGCCGGCATGAAGGTGGGCGGCAAGCGCACCCTGGTCATCCCGCCGGAGATGGGCTACGGCTCGCGCGGCGCGGGCGGCGTCATTCCGCCCAACGCGACGCTCGTCTTCGACGTCGAGCTGCTCGACGCCCGCTGAACCCGGGGGCGACCGCCCTGCGCAAGCCCGGCGTCAGGCTGCCGGGCGCGCGCCCATCCGCTTCAGGCAGCGGTCGATCCACAGTGCGGTGAGCTTCTCCTGCACCGAGTTCTGCCCGAGGCGCTCGCGAAGGCCGGGGAAGTCCACGCGGTCGAGCTCCTGGTCCTGGTTGAAGCACGAGAAGACGTAGGTGGTCTTCCCCGTGGCCGGGTCGTGGTGCGGCTGCAGGCACTGCGCGCAGATCTCCTTCATCATGCACTGCATCGGCGAGTTGATGGAGCCGATGGCCACGTGCGCGGGCTTGAGGTGCGGCGCCAGCACGCCGTGCCGCGCGGCCGCCACCGCCGCCATCATCGCGTCGGAGCCGATCACGACGAGCCGGTCGGCATCCTTCAGCGCGATCGTTGCCTTGCCGAGCCTTCCCTCGGCGTGCGCGCGCATCGCCTCCACGATGTTTCCGTGGAAGGCCTTGTCCTGGGGGCGGCCCGCGGTGAACCCGGGCGCCTCGTCGCAGCACCACACCACCTCGTCGGCCGCGGCCTCGATCTGGTCGACCTTGTAGCGGTCGATCGCCTTCTTGTAGCCGGCGAAATAGAGCACCTTGGACCCGGCCGCGCGCAGCGCCGCGCCGATGGAGAAGAGCACCGCGTTGCCGAGGCCGCCGCCCGCGAGGACGACCGTCTCGCCGGCCGGAGTCTCCGTGGGCGATCCCGTGGGCCCCATCAGGATCACCGGCTCGCCCGGTTTCAGTTGCGCGCACAGGTCGCTCGAGCCTCCCATCTCCAGCACGATCGTGGAGACGAGGCCCTTCTCGCGGTCGACCCACGCGCCGGTGAGGGCGAGACCCTCCATGGCGAGACGCGTGCCTTCCACCTTGGGGGCGAGCGTCTCGAAGTTCTGCAGCCGGAAGAACTGGCCAGGCTGGAACTGCTGCGCGGCCTGCGGCGCGTGCACGATCACTTCCACGATGGTGGGCGTGAGGCGCTCGACGCGCTCCACGCGAGCACGCAGCTTCGAGTTGAGCATGTCGAGGAACGCGCCCGTCTCGGCGGAGGTTCGCGGCGCGCGCCGCTCCAGCACTCGGCTCACCACCGGGTAGCCCAGCTTCGCCGAGCCCATGGCCTTCACCACGTTGCCGGAGAAGGAGGGGTGCAGGTCGCCGAAGAAGCTCATGTAGCGGTCCTCGGCGTCGCGCGAGAGCAGCACCTGGGGCGTGGCGGGCTTCGAGGAGCGCTCGGGCGTGACGGGGTTGCCCTCGTCGTCGACCGCGCGGAAGTAGCGTCCATCGACGACGAAATGGCTGGCGTCCTCCCGGGCGAGCACGGTGTTGGGCTGCGTGCCCGCGGCCACCAGGATGCTTCGCGCAGGCAGCGTGTGCTCCCGCTCGCCCTCGTCGGACTTCGAGCGCACCACGAGTGCCGCGGCGTGGCCGAAGCGGTCGACCTCCACGCGCACCGGGGTGAGTCCCTCGGCGAAGCGGATGCCTTCCTCCAGGGCCTTCTCGATCTCCTCGTGGTTGAGCGTGTAGCTGGGGCTGTCGACCATGCGCTTGCGGTAGGCGATCGTGGAGCCGCCCCAGGACTGCAGCAGCTCCAGCAGGCGCGGCTCGCGGCCCTCCGCCTTCGCCTTGGCGCGCTCGGCGCGGATGGCTCGCGCGTGGGCGAGGAACTCGTCGGCGATCTCGCGCTCCTCCTCACGCCAGGCGGCGCGCACGCGCTCCTCGCCCAGCTCGGCGGCGAGCGTCTCGTAGCGCGTGAGGAACTTCTCGACCTGCACCGGGTAGTAGGCGAGCGACTCCGTGGCCGTGTCGATGGCGGTGAGGCCGCCGCCGACGACGACGATCGGCAGGCGCAGCTGCATGTTGGCGATCGAGTCGGTGCGCGCCGCACCCGTGAGCTGCAGCGCCATCAGGAAATCGGAGGCGGTGCGCACGCCGCGCGCCAGCCCGTTGGGCAGTTCGAGCACGGTGGGCTTGCCGGCGCCGGCGGCGAGCGCGATGTGGTCGAAGCCCATGGCGAAGGCCTGCTCGGCCGTGATCGTGCCGCCGAAGCGCACACCCCCGAAGAGGGCGAACTGGCTGCGCCGCTCCACGAGAAGGCGCGCCATCTTGAGGAAGTTCTTGTCCCAGCGCACCGTGATCCCGTACTCGGCCACGCCGCCGAAGCCCGCCATCACGCGGTCGTCGAGCGGCTCGCGCAGCGACTCGAGGTCGCGGACGGGTTGGAACGGCACGCGCTTGCCGGCGGCATCCACGCCCGAGAGCGACGGGGAGAGCGGCTCGATCTTCAGGCCGTCGATGCCCACCACCGTGTGCCCGTCGTTCATGAGGTGGTGCGCCGTGGTGAAGCCCGCCGGTCCCATGCCGACCATGAGGATGCGCTTGCCGGTGGCCGGGCGTGGGTACGGCCGCCGCAGGTTGAGCGGGTTCCAGCGCGTCAGCAGCGAGTAGATCTCGAAGCCCCACGGCAGGCCCAGCACGTCCTTGAGGGTGCGCGTCTCGGCCTGCGGGATGTTGACCGGATCCTGGCGCTGGTAGATGCACGACTTCATGCAGTCGTTGCAGATGCGGTGGCCGGTCGAGCAGACGATGGCGTTGTCGACCGTGATCATGGCGAGCGCGCCGATGGCCACGCCCTCGGTCTTGAGCTTGTGGAATTCCGAGATGCGCTCCTCGAGCGGGCAGCCGGGGAGGGGCACGCCGAAGAAGCTCTTCTTGAACGCCGCCTTGCCGCTCTCGTCGGCCTTCTCCTTCAGACCCTTGGAGCAGGAGTCCTTGCCCTGCTCGTGGCAGATGATGCAGTAGTGGGCCTCGCCCAGGCCGCCCACGAGGCTCGTGCCCGGGTCGGTGAGGGCGAAGCCCTCGCGGCGGCGGACGTGGTGCAGCGTGTGGACCGCGTAGCCGGCCGAGCTGTCGGTGTCGACGGGTACGAGGGCCAGCGGTTCGACCTTCTGCGGCGGCTTGAAGAGCACGCCGGCGCGGTTGCGCCTGCGGCCCTCGGCCGTGTGCGCGGCCCAGGCGCAATAGCGCTCGGCGAGCGAAAGCGCCTCGGCGTTCGCGGCCTCGTCGGCCTGCCACTCGAGCGCGGCGCGCGAGAAGGCGAGTTCCTCGAAGCGCCCGCCCAGCTTCGCGGCGAGCTCGGCCTCGAGCGCCGGCCCGTCGAGCTTCGCCGCCTCGTCGGCCTTGATCTTGAGCATCGCGCGGCGCTGCACGAACTTGCGCTTCACGCGGAAGAGCGGTTCGGTCTCGGTGTGCGCGGCCACGAGCCGGTCGACCTCGGGGACGATCCCGAAGAGCTCCGCCACGAAGTCGTCGAGCACGGGCGAGACGGCGAGCAGCAGCTCGGCTTCCTCCTTGGTGGCGAGCGACTCCGGCGCGGCGCGGGCGGCCGCGAGGCGCGCCTTGAGCGCGGCGTCGGCCGCTTCCAGGTAGGCGAGGAACCTGCCGTCCAGGCGGGCGAGCCCGTCGGTGTCGTAGAGGTCCTCGAAGCGGGTGCCGAAGGCGAGCGAGAGCGTCGCGGCGGGGGAGGCGGTGGGGGCGGTCATCGGATTTCCATGCTCGGCGCGGGGTCTTTCGGTCGCGCCTCGGGGTGCAAAACGCGTTATTTTATCCGACCCGGCGACTTCCTCGCCGGCCGCCAGGAGCTTCCATGATCATTCCGAGCCCGTCCCGGACCAAGCGCTCCCTCCAGTCCGCCCCCGTCGAATGCGCGGGCAGCGGCTGCCGACGGTCCTGCCTGCCCCGTCACTCCGACTGAGAAAGGAATTACACCATGCAGCGTCGCGCCTTCCTCCAACTCTCCGGCCTCGCCGCATCCGGCCTCGTCCTTCCCTCCGCCGTCACGCGCGCCTTCGCGCAATCGCCCACCGAGACCTGGCGCACCTTCGAGGTGACCACCCGCGTCGAGGTGCTCGCTCCCGCCGGGCGCACGCGCGTCTGGCTGCCCACCCCGCTCACGGTCGACACGCCGTACCAGAAGTCGCTGGGAAGCACCTTCAATGCCGAGGGTGCGGACGGCAAGGCGATGGCGGACCCGACGTGGGGCCTGGGAGTCGTCTGGGCCGAGTGGGCTGCGGGGTCGAAGCCGGTCATCACCCTGGTGAGCCGTTTCGCCACGCGCGACGTCGCGGTGGACCTCGCGAGGCCCGGCAAGGCCGCCGCGGACCGGGCGGAACTGGCCCGCTACCTCAAGGCCACGGAACTGCTGCCCACCGACGGCATCGTGAAGGCGACGGCCCTGGAGATCACGAAGGGCGCGAAGGGCGACGTCGAGAAGGCGCGCGCGATCTACGACTGGATCTGCGACAACACCTTCCGCGATCCCAAGACGCGCGGCTGCGGCACGGGCGACATCAAGTACATGCTCGAGACGAAGAACCTGAGCGGAAAGTGCGCCGACCTCAACGCGCTCTACGTGGGCCTCGCGCGCGCGGCGGGACTGCCGGCCCGGGACGTCTACGGCATCCGCGTGGCCAAGTCGGCGCACGGCTACAAGAGCCTGGGGGCGGGGACGGAGAACATCACCAAGGCCCAGCACTGCCGGGCGGAGGTCTTCCTCACCGGCCACGGCTGGGTGCCCGTCGATCCGGCCGACGTGCGCAAGGTGGTGCTCGAGGAGCCGCCCGGGAACCTGCCCCTCGGCGACGAGAAGGTCACGAAGGCGCGCGCGCGGCTCTTCGGCTCGTGGGAGATGAACTGGCTCGCCTACAACTTCGCTCACGACGTGGCGCTCCCCGGCGCGGCGAAGGGCCCGGTCCCGTTCTTCATGTACCCGCAGTGCGAGACCGCGGACGGGCGCCTCGACAGCCTCGACCCCGACAACTTCAAGTACCAGATCACCGCCCGCGAAGTGTGAGCGTGAAAGTCCTCCTGGCCGCGGCGCTGTGCGTCGCGGCCTTTCCCGCGGCCGCCGAGGTGGCGCTCGTCCCCTGGAAGGGCGGCGCCACGCCCGCGCTCGTCCTCAAGACGCCGACGGGGGAGGTCGTCGACCTCTCCGCGATGAAGGGCAAGGTGGTGCTGGTGAACTTCTGGGCCACCTGGTGCGCGCCCTGCGTCGAGGAGATGCCGGCGCTCGCCCGCCTTCGCGAGCGGCTCGCGCCGCGCGGCTTCGAGGTGCTCGCGGTGAACCAGGGCGAGATGCCGGCGCGCGTCACGGCCTTCACCGAGCGCTCCAACCTCGACCTCCCCGTGGTGCTCGACCGCGAGAAGTCGGTCGCGAAGGCGTGGAAGGTGCGTGCGCTGCCCACGACGTTCGTGGTGGACGCGAAAGGCCGCATCCGGCTGCACGCCGAGGGCGAGCTCGACACGGGGCCGGCGCTCGAGGCGGCCATCGCGCCGATGCTGCCGCGCGACCGGCAGACGACGGCGGCCAGGTGAGCCCCGTGGACGGTCCGCTCCTCATCGACCGCCTCGCCTTCGATCCGGAGGCCGAGCGCCGCGAGCTCATGGAGGGCCTGCTGCGCGATCCGGCCAGCATCCCGCCCAAGTACTTCTACGACGAGCTGGGGTGCGCGATCTACGGCGCGATCTGCCGCCTGCCCGAGTACTACCCGACGCGCACCGAAGTCGCGCTCTTCCAGGCGCGCCGCCTCGAGATCGCGGAGGCGGTCGGGCACGGCCGGCAGTTCGTCGACCTGGGCGCGGGCGACTGCTGCAAGGCCAAGGGGTGGCTGCCGTTCCTCGGACCCACGCGCTACGTCGCGGTGGACATCGCGATGCACGAGATCGCCGCGGCGCTGGAGCGCATGGCGCCCGACTTCCCGGGCCTGGAACTCGCGGGCGTGGCCACCGATTTCTCCCGGACCCTGGACCTCGACGGCGTCCTTTCGGAATCCCCCGCGCTCTTCTTCTACCCCGGCTCCAGCATCGGCAACTTCACGCCGACGGATGCGCGGTCGTTCCTCGCGCGTATCCACCGTTACTGCGTGGCGAGGCCCGGGAGCTCGCTTCTCATCGGCGTGGACGGAAAGAAGGACAAGGCCGTCCTCGACGCGGCCTACGACGACGCGCTGGGCGTCACGGCGGCCTTCAACCGCAATGCCCTTCGCCACCTGAACGCGAAGTTCGGGCTCGGCTTCGACGTGAACGGCTTCGGGCACGTCGGCTTCTACAACGAGGCCGAGGGGCGAATCGAGATGCACCTGGAGAGCCTGCGCGGGCAGTCCGTGCTGCTGGACGGGCAGGAGCGGCGCTTCGCCGCCGGCGAGCGCATCCACACGGAGAATTCGTACAAGTACGCGCCCGACGAGTTCGAGGCGGTCCTGCGCGACGCGGGCTTCGGCTCGATCCGGCGCTGGGACGCGCCGGACGTGGCCTACTCGGTTTTCCACGCCGCCTGAGGTGGCGGCGCCTCTAGTCGACGCGGACGGAAGGCTCGCCCGTGGAGATCTCGCCGATCACCGCGGCGCGATTGAAACCTTCCTCCGCGAAGATGCGCAGCACTTCGGGCACCGCTTCCGGCCGGCAGGAGACGAGCAACCCGCCGCTCGTCTGCGGATCGGTGAGCAGCGCCTTGCCCGCCTCGTCGATGGAGGGCGGGAGCGCCACCTTGTCGCCGTAGCCCGCGAAGTTGCGCCTGGATGCGCCGGTGGTGAAGCCCGCGCGCGCGAGCTCGAGGGCGTCGGGAAGGATGGGCAGCGCGTTCCAGTCGAGGCGGGCCGCGACCGCCGAGCCCTTGCAGATCTCCAGCAGGTGGCCCAGCAGGCCGAAGCCGGTGACGTCGGTGAGCGCGTGTACGCCGTCGAGCTTGCCGAGCTTCGGACCGGGCGTGTTGAGCTTCGTGGTGCTCTCGATCATGGCGCGGTAGCCGTCCGCGCCCAGCTTGCCGGCCTTGAGCGCCGCGCTGAAGATGCCCACGCCGAGGGGCTTGCCGAGCACGAGCTTGTCGCCCGGCTTCGCGCCGGCATTTCGCTTGAGGTTCCTCGGGTCGACGAGGCCGATGGCCACGAGCCCGTAGATGGGCTCGACGGAATCGATCGTGTGGCCGCCGGCGATCGGGATGCCGGCGCGGGCGCAGACCGACTCGCCGCCTTCCAGGATGCGGCGGATCGTCTCGACGGGAAGCTTGTCGACCGGCATGCCCACCAGGGCCAGCGCGAAGAGCGGGTGGCCGCCCATGGCGTACACGTCCGAGATGGCGTTGGTGGCCGCGATGGCGCCGAAGTCGAAGGGGTCGTCCACGATGGGCATGAAGAAGTCGGTCGTGGCGACGATGGCCTGCGTGTCGTTGACCTGGTAGACCGCCGCGTCGTCGGCCGTCTCGATCCCCACGAGGAGCTGCTTGGGCACGAGCCCGGGCGCCGACTTGGCGAGGATCTTCTCCAGCACGCCGGGCGCGATCTTGCAGCCGCATCCGCCGCCGTGGCTGAACTGGGTGAGCCGGAGGGGCAAGTCCATCGTGACGATCTCCTGAAGGGAATGTTGCAACGCGAATTCTAGCGCCCCGGACGCCGCAGCAGGCCCTGCACGAGCGTTCGCAGGGCGCGCTTCTCGCGCGCCGGGGCGAAAAGGGAGCGGCGGGCGACGCACGCGCGCTTCAGCGCGGCCAGCGCGGATGGCCGCTCGGCCAGCGAGGCGAGAAGCCGGGCGAGGCCCGCCGCGTCCCCCGCCTCGAAGTAACCCGGGTAGGACCGGCCCAGCATCCCGACGTTCCCCGAGACGCGGCTCGCGACGACGCAGGTCCCGGCCGTGATCGCCTCGACGATCACGTTGGCGCCGCCTTCCATGCGCGAGGGGTGGACGAGGACGTGCGCGTTGCGGATGGCGGCCCTCGCGAGGCCATGGGGAATCGCGCCGCTCCAGCGGAAGCGCGCGTCGCGCGCCATCAGGGCGCGGGCCTCGGCGCCGAGGACGGGGTCGAGCGGGGCGCCGATGTGCCGCACGCGGAGGGGAAGCTGGGGGTCGAGGAGGGCGATCGCCTTCCAGAGCGTGCGCGGGTCCTTCTCCTCGCGAAGGTGCCCCACGGCCACGCAGTCGAGCCGGCCCGCGGGCTTGCGGGCGGCGGCGAGCCGCGGCGACGACTGGTAGATCACCTCGCACTTGCCGCGGTGCTCGCGGGGAACGTGGGAGAGGGCGTCGTCCTGCAGTGCCACGATGCGATCGGCGAGCTCCAGGGAGCGGCGCGCCTCTGCGCTCTCCGGCAGGTCGCGATAGAGGTCGGTGCCGGAGAGGACGAGGACGAGGGGGACGTCGGGGCGCCGAGCCTTCAGGCGCTCGATCGAGGCGGCGCTGCGGCGGGCGTGAAGGGCGATGGCCACGTCCACGGGCTCGCCATTCCACTCCGTCTGTACAATCGGCTTCGCGATCCCGGCGAGGAAACCCGCCCAGCGCCGGGCGGTGCGCCAGTTGCCGTTGTTGGCCTCGCGCGTGCCGGGCGTCACGATGAAGACGACGGGGGCGGATCGGGAAGGCCGGGACATGCTGAACGGTATCGACGCGCTGGCGGACGCCCTGCGGGAGAGCCGCGAGTATACGCTCTCGATGTACGCCCATCTCGAGGGCGCGCAGTGGCGCTTTCCGCTGCTCGAGATCGTGAATCCCCCGGACTGGGAGCTCGCGCACGTCGGCTACTTCCAGGAGTTCTTCTGCCTTCGCTGGCGGCCGGACGACCCCGCGGGCTCGCGCCGGCCCTCACGGCTCGCGAACGCCGATTCCCTCTTCGATTCGCGCACCGTTCCCCACGACGATCGCTGGAATCTCGCGTACCCCCCGCTCGGCACGATCCAAGCCTACCTGCGGGAAACCCTCGAGCGCACGCTCGAGGACCTCGCGGCGAGCCGCGAGGACGACCGCCACCGCTTCCGCCTGGCGCTCTTCCACGAGGACATGCACGGCGAGGCGCTCCTCATGACCCTGCACACGCTGGGGCTCGCGCCCCCGCGCCGTGCGCACATCGCGCCGCCTCCCGCCCCGTCGGGGCCCGTCCGGGACGTGCGCTTCGCCGGCGGCGAGTTCCTGCAGGGGGCGCGGCGCGACGACGGCGAGCACGCCTTCGACAACGAGAAGTGGGCCCATCCCGTCCGGGTGGAGCCTTTTGCGATGGCCTCGCGACCCGTGAGCAACGGCGAGTTCCTCGCGTTCGTGGAGGAGGGCGGCTACGCCCGCGACGAATTCTGGAGCGCCGAGGGACGGGACTGGCGCGAGGCGACGGGCGCGACGGCACCGCGCAACTGGATGCGCGACGGCGAGGGCTGGTCCATGCGCTGGTTCGACTCGCGCGCGCCCTTGCGGCCGGAGGAGCCCGTCGTGCAGGTCTGCCGTCACGAGGCCGAGGCGTGGTGCCGCTGGGCCGGGCGCCGGCTGCCCACGGAAAGCGAGTGGGAGTTCGCGGCGCGAAACGGCGGCCGCGACGACCGCTATCCCTGGGGAGGCGCGTTGCCCTCGGAGGCGCAGGCGCTGGACTACCGCCTCGAGCGCCCGGCCATGGCCCCCGATCCCGTGGCGGGAGCGAGCGGCCTGGAGATGATGATCGGCGGCGTGTGGGAATGGACGGCGACGAGCTTCGCGCCCTATCCCGGCTTCGAGAAGGACGCCTACGCGGAATACTCGGAGCCCTGGTTCCACAGCCACGGGACGCTCCGCGGCGGCTGCTTCGCGACCCGCTCGCGCCTCGTCCACAACCGCTGGCGCAACTTCTACCTGCCCCACCGCAACGACGTTTTCGCGGGCCTTCGCAGCTGCGCTCTCGCGGGCGAGTCGATGTGAGATAATCCTCGACGGCGGGCCTCCCCGCATTGAAGGGCGGCGAACCTGGTCAGGTCGGGAACGAAGCAGCCATAGTCGATTCCTTCAAGTGCCGGGGGTCAGGCTCGCCTTTCCCGATTCCATCGGTCGCCCCGGGGCGGCCGTTCCGCCGGACGACTCCATGACGTACCAGGTGCTCGCGCGCAAGTGGCGCCCCAAGGCGTTCGACCAGCTGGTCGGGCAGCCGCACGTGGTCACCGCGCTCGCCAACGCGCTGGACACGGGGCGCCTGCACCACGCCTACCTCTTCACCGGGACGCGCGGCGTGGGCAAGACGACGCTCGCGCGCATCCTCGCCAAGTCGATCAACTGCGAGACCGGCGTGTCCTCGCGGCCCTGCGGCAAGTGCCGGGCCTGCACCGAGATCGACTCGGGGCGCTTCGTGGACATGCTCGAGGTCGACGCCGCGACCAACACGAAGGTGGACGAGATGCGCGAGCTCCTCGACACCGCGCAGTACATGCCGGTGTCCGGGCGCTACAAGGTCTACATCATCGACGAGGTGCACATGCTCTCGCGGCATGCCTTCAACTCGATGCTGAAGACGCTCGAGGAGCCGCCGGAGCACGTGAAGTTCATCCTCGCCACCACCGACCCCCAGCGCCTGCCGGTCACGGTGCTGTCGCGCTGCCTGCAGTTCAACCTGAAGTCGCTCCCGCCCCAGGCGCTCGCGGCGCACCTCAAGCGCGTGCTCGAGGCGGAGTCCATCCCCTTCGAGGAACCGGCCCTGGCGCTGCTCGCGCGCGCGGCGGCGGGAAGCGTGCGCGACAGCCTGAGCCTCACGGACCAGGCCATCGCCTTCGGCTCGGGCAGGGTGACGGCTTCGCAGGTCTCCGACATGCTCGGCGCGGTCGGCGGCGACCTCGTGTGGCCGCTGCTGGAGGCGATCGCGGCCGCCGACGGAGCCGGCGCGCTCGCGGAGGCCGAGCGCATCTCGGAGCGCGGGCTTTCCTGCGACCAGGCCCTCCAGGACGTCGCGGCCGTGCTGCACCGCGTGGCGCTCGCGCAGCTCGGGGCCGCGCCGGCGCCGGACGATCCGGACTCGGCACGCATCGTCTCGCTCGCGGGCCGGCTGGACGCCGCGCGCGTGCAGGTGATGTACCAGGTCGCCATCCTCGGCCGGCGCGACCTTCCGCTCGCGCCCGACGAGGTCGCGGGCTTCGGCATGACGGTCATGCGCATGCTGTCCTTCGGGACGGCCTCCCCGGGCGATCCGGTGCCTGCGCGCAGCGCGCCGCCCGTCGCGTCCGGGCGTAGCGCGCCAGGCCCTGCATCTCCAGTTTCGGTGGCGCGCGAGCCTGCCCCGGCCGCCGCCGCACCCGTCGCACCGGCCTTCGACGGCGACTGGGCCGCGTTCGTGGAGCGCCAGAACCTGAGCGGCATGGCGGGCCTGCTCGCCCGCTACGGCGAGCTCGCCTCCTTCGAGTCGAACCACCTCCAGCTCGTCGTTCCCGAAGCGCAGAAGATGTACGCGGAGAAGCCCTACCAGGACAAGCTGAAGGCCGAGCTGGCGCCGCGCTTCGGGCCGGGCTTCCGGCTCACGGTGCGGGTGGGCGAGACGAACGGGCGCAGCGTGGCCGCGGTCCGCGGCGTGGAAGCGCAGAAGCGCCTGGACGGCGCCACGGCCGCGATCGAGAGCGACCCGTTCGTGAAGGAGCTCGTGGAAGGCATGGGGGCGCAGGTCGTGGCGTCCTCCATCCGGCCCGCCGGCGACAGGGATTCCGAGGCAAACGACGACAGGAGACGCAAGACATGATGAAGGGCGGGCTGGGCGCGCTGATGAAGCAGGCGCAGCAGATGCAGGAGAACATGCGCAAGGTCCAGGAGAGCCTCGAGTCGATCGAGGTCGAGGGCCAGTCGGGCGCGGGGCTCGTGAAGGTCGTGATGACCTGCAAGCACGCGGTGAAGCGCGTGACCATCGACCCGAGCCTCCTCGGCGAGGACAAGGACATGCTCGAGGACCTGGTGGCCGCCGCCTTCAATGACGCGGCGCGCAAGGCGGAGGCCACCTCGCAGGAGAAGATGGCCGGCTTCAGCGCGGGGCTGAACCTTCCGCCCGGGATGAAGCTGCCCTTCTGAGGCGCGCCCCGCGATGCGCACGCCCGACTCGCTGGAGGAACTGATCCAGGCCCTTCGGTGCCTTCCGGGCGTGGGGCCCAAGTCGGCCACGCGGATGGCCTACCACCTCCTGCAGCGCGACCACGCCGGCGCCGGGCGCCTGGCCTCGGCGCTGGGCGAGGCGCTCGGCCGCATCCGACACTGCGCGCGCTGCAATACCTTCACCGAGGCCGAGGTCTGCGAGCTGTGCGTTTCGCCGCGCCGCGACGCTTCCCTCCTGTGCGTGGTCGAGACGCCGGCCGACCTCCTCATGATGGAGCAGACGCAGAGCTACGGCGGCCTTTACTTCGTCCTCATGGGGCGGCTTTCCCCGCTCGACGGGATCGGGCCGCGCGAGATCCACCTCGACCGGCTCCTCAAGCGCGCCACCGACGGCGTCGTGCGCGAGGTGATCCTCGCCACCAACTTCACCGTCGAAGGCGAGGCGACGGCGCACTACGTCTCCGAGATGCTCTCGGGCAAGGGGCTGTCCGTCAGCCGGATCGCGCGCGGCCTTCCCGTAGGCGGGGAGATCGAGCACGTGGATGCCGGCACGCTGGCCCAGGCTCTCCTCGAACGGCGCCCGGCCTAGAGATCTCCCTCTCCCCTGGCAGAGGGTCGGGGTGTGGGTGGGATGGCGGCGCCGCTTGTCGCGCGCGCGAGGCGGCTGCGAACGAATCGCGCGAAGGCGATCACGAACCAGATGGCGAAGGCCATGAACACCACCAGCGCGCCGAGGAAGATCGCGGGGTAGTTGAGCGCGACCCAGATGCCGCCCAGGACCATGGCGTCCTCGGTGAACGAGGCGACCCAGTTCGAGATCGGCTCCGGCGAGGTGTTGAGCGCCGCTCGGCCGCCCGCCTTCGCGAAGTGGGTGCCTGCGGTGATCGTGCCGCCCAGGAGCCCCGCGGCGACCGTGAGCGCGGTGAGGTCGTGGCCCGCGGCGCCCGCCGCGAGGAGCGCGCCGGCGGGAATCCGGATGAAGGTGTGGAACGCGTCCCAGGCGCTGTCGATTCCGGGCACCTTGTCGGCCAGGAACTCGATCGCGAGGAGGAAGCCCGCCGCGGCGATGACGTAGGCGTGAGAGAGGACCGCGAGGCCCTCGGGAAGGGTGAGGTAGCCCAGGCGGGCGGCGAGCCCGAGCGCGAAGATCACCAGGTAGAGCCGCAGTCCGCTGGCCCAGGCGACGAGGGAGCCCAGGGCCACGGCCTGCAGCAGTTGCCAGTCGTTCGGATCCATCTCCCTAGCTCCTTGATTTCATGGGGTTAGAGCGCGGACAGTCCGTGCGGCACGCGTTCGCCGTTGACGCAATGGGCCGCAAGATGCCATAATTCCACCTCTCGACGCTTGGTTTTGTTTTTCAGGCGTTCGACCCGGGC
>JAHCLE010000069.1 GCA_026125445.1 Burkholderiales bacterium | reverse complement strand
GTGTCGAAGGCGAGCGACGACTTGCCGGAGCCCGAAAGCCCGGTGATCACCACCAGGCGGTCGCGGGGGATGTCGAGGTGGACGTTCCTCAGGTTGTGGGTGCGCGCGCCGCGGATGCGGATGTGGTCCATGCGGATGTCGGGGCGTTCGGTCCTCGGGGCTTGCCGCCCCGGCCGCCGGGGCGGCGCCGAAGGGCAATCTGCTAATATACCTGAGCGTTCTTTCCCCTTCGAATCCCCCCCTTGGCCCCATCTCCGGTCCGCATGAGCGCCCTGGAGCTCCGGGCGAGCTTTTCCCTCGCCTCGATCTTCGGCCTGCGCCTCTTCGGGATGTTCATCATCCTGCCGGTGTTCGCCCTCTACGCGGAGGGCCTGCCCGGCTGGAACCTGACCCTCGTGGGCTTCGCCCTGGGCGCCTACGGGCTCACCCAGGCGATTCTGCAGATCCCCTTCGGATGGGTCTCGGACCGCCTCGGGCGCAAGCCCGTGATGGTGGCGGGGCTCGTCCTGTTCGCGGCGGGCAGCGCCCTCTGCGCGTTCGCGCACTCGCCCTGGGCGGTCATCCTCGGCCGGACCATCCAGGGCGCCGGGGCCATCTCGGGCGTGGCCATCGCCATGGCGGGCGACCTCACGCGGCCCAGCCAGCGCACGAAGGCGATGGCGATCATCGGCTCGACCATCGGGGTCGCCTTCGCGGGCTCCTTCGTGGCCGCGCCTTTCCTGCGCGACGCGATCGGCGTCCCCGGCATCTTCGCCCTCACGGGCGTCCTCGCGATGGCGGCCGTGGCGATCGTCGTCTGGGTCGTGCCCGAGCCCCCGCCGCGGCGGCACGGCGCGGCGCCGGTTCCCTTCCTTGCGGTGCTGCGCGACTCGGAGCTCGTCCGGCTCAACGTGGGCATCTTCGCGCTGCACGCGGTGCTGATGGCGACCTTCGTCGTCGTCCCGCACTCGCTGGTGCGCGCGGGGCTCGCCTCGAACGAGCACTGGACGATGTACCTCGGCGCCGTGGGCACCGGGTTCGTCCTGATGCTCCCCTTCGTGGCGGTCCGGCGCATCGCGCGCCACGAGCGCGCCGTCTTCCTGGGCTCGGTGGCCCTGATGGCCGCCGGCATCGCCGTCCTCGCGGCCTCGGCCGACCGCCTGGCGCTCCTCACCGCGGGGCTTGTCATCTTCTTCGCCGCGTTCAACGTTCTAGAGGCCAAGCTGCCCGCGCTGGTGTCCAAGGCGGCCCCGCCGTCGGCCAAGGGAGCCGCATCGGGCGTCTACTCGAGCGTGCAGTTCCTCGGCACGTTCGTCGGCGGCGCCGCGGGCGGCGCCATCGCGCAGCATCACGGCCCCGCGGCCCTGCTGGCGACCTGCCTCGCCGTCGCGGTCGCGTGGCTCGCGACCGCCTGGCCGATGCGCGAGCCCTCCGAGCGCGAGCACGAACCGCACGAGACCCACGAGCCGCAGACGACCAACCCCTGACCCCGGGAGAAACCATGGCATCAGTCAACAAAGTCATCCTCATCGGCAATCTCGGCCGCGATCCCGAGACGCGCTACATGCCCGACGGCGGCGCCGTCACCAACGTCTCGATCGCGACCACCGAGACCTGGAAGGACAAGAACGGCGAGAAGCAGGAGAAGACCGAGTGGCACCGCGTCGCCTTCTTCGGCAAGCTCGCGGAGATCGCCGGCGAGTACCTGAAGAAGGGCAGCCAGGTGTACGTCGAGGGGCGCCTGCAGACGCGCAAGTGGCAGGACAAGGACGGCCAGGACAAGTACACGACCGAGATCGTCGCGGACCGCATGCAGATGCTGGGCTCGCGCCAGGGCATGGGCGGCGGCGACCGCGAGGCGGGGGGAGAGCGCGAGTCGCGACCGGCGGCCAAGCCCGCGGGTGCCAAGCCGGCCGGCTCCAAGTTCGACGACTTCGAGGACGACATCCCGTTCTGAGCGGCGCGAGGGCGCCGCGGGCCGGGCGAACCTGCCGCTAGAATGACTGTCTCAACGACTTTCCCACGGGGCACGCAGACATGAAGCGCATCGTCCTCTTCCTCGTCACGAACCTGGCCGTGATGCTGGTTCTGTCCGTCATGCTCAACGTGCTGGGCGTGAACCGGTTCCTGGCCGCGGAGGGGCTGAACGTCGGGATGCTCGTGGTGTTCTCGGCCGTCGTGGGCTTCACGGGCGCGTTCATCTCGCTGCTCATGTCCAAGACCATGGCGAAGTGGTCCACGGGCGCCCAGGTCATCGACACGCCGCAGAGCGCGGACGAGCAGTGGCTGGTGGGCACCGTGCGCCGGCTGGCGGAGAAGGCCGGCATCGGGATGCCGGAGGTCGCCGTGTACGAGGGCGAGCCCAACGCGTTCGCCACGGGAGCGTTCCGCGACTCCTCCCTCGTGGCCGTCTCCACGGGGCTGCTGCACTCGATGACCAAGGAGGAGGTCGAGGCGGTCCTCGCGCACGAGGTGGCGCACGTGGCCAACGGCGACATGGTCACCCTCACGCTCATCCAGGGCGTGGTCAACACCTTCGTCGTCTTCCTCGCGCGCGTGGTCGGCTACGCGGTCGACAAGGTCGTCTTCCGCACCGAGCGCGGCGTGGGTCCCGGCTACTACGTCACGGTGGTGATCTGCGAGATCGTGTTCGGCATCCTCGCCTCGATCATCGTGGCCTGGTTCTCCCGGCAGCGCGAGTTCCGCGCCGACGCGGGCGCGGCCCGCTTCATGGGCAATCCCGGGCCGATGGTCGCGGCGCTTCGCCGCCTCGGGGGCATCGAGCCGGGCGAGCTGCCCAAGGCCTTCCAGTCCTCGGGAATCTCGGACAAGGCCGGGTTCATGGCCCTCTTCTCCACCCACCCGCCCATCGAAGAGCGCATCGCCGCGCTCGAGTCGAGAGGTTGACCGGCCACGCCGCCCACGCGGGCCGGCCCGTGCGGCTGGCCTTGCTGGTGGCGATCACGGTTTTCGCGCACACGGCCTTCAACGGAAGCCGCGTCACCGTCTCTCTCTACGCGCTGAGCCTGCAGTCGAGCCCGCTCACGGTCGGCGCGCTCATCTCGCTCTACTCCTTCCTGCCGATGCTGCTCTCGGTCCACGCCGGCCGCATGATCGACCGCGTCGGAACCGGCCGCCCGGTCCTCCTCGCCTCGCTGGCGCTTGCCGCGGGCGTGGGATTGCCCGCGCTCCTGCCCGGCCTTTCGACGCTCTACCTCGCCTGCGCCGTGATCGGCCTCGCGTTCATGGTGTTCCACATCGCGATCCAGAACGCGGTGGCCTCCATCAGCCCGCCCGAGCTGCGCGCGGTCAACTTCAGCTGGCTCGCCCTCGGGTTCTCCATTTCCGGCTTCCTCGGCCCGACGACCGCGGGGCTCGTGATCGACGGCGCGGGGCACAGGGCCGCCTTTGCCATCCTCGCCGTCTCGGCGCTCGTGCCCGCGCTGACGCTGGCCATCGCGAGGCCGCACCTCGCGCGCGCGCACGCCGGCGCCGCGCCCGGCGGGCGCCTGAAGGACCTGGTGGGAGACCGCGAGCTGCGCCGCGTCTTCGTGATCACGGGAATTCTCGCGATGGGCTGGGACCTCTTCTATTTCGTGATGCCGATCTACGGGACGTCGATCGGGCTTTCGGCCTCGACGATCGGCGGCATCCTCGGTTCCTTCGCCGCCGCGACCTTCGTGGTGCGCATGGTGCTGCCCTGGTTCGCGCGCAGGCTGCCCGAGTGGGGTCTCGTGAGCGCGACGCTCTTCGTGGCGTGCGCGGCCTACGCGCTCTTCCCCCTCGTCCAGACCGTCACCCCCATCGCCGCGATCGCCTTCCTGCTCGGGCTGGGGCTGGGCGCCTCCCAGCCCAGCATGATGTCGCTCATCCAGCGCTCCACCCCGCCGTGGCGCCTGGGCGAGGCGCTGGGCGTGCGCACCATGGTGATGAACGCGAGCCACACCTTCCTGCCGCTGCTCTTCGGCGGCGTGGGCACGGCCCTCGGCATGGCCCCGGCCTTCTGGGCCATGGCCCTGATGCTGGGCGGGGCGGGGGTGTTCGCCCGGCGCCGTCATCGCGCCTGAACGGCGCGCCTGCGTCCTCGGCGAGCCAAGTGCTTGTGTTAAAATGGATATTTTTCCGGATTTCGAGGCGAGCCATGCCCATTTACGAGTACCGCTGCGCGAGTTGTGGCCACCAGGAGGAGTTCCTCCAGAAGCTGAGCGATCCCCCGCACACCCGTTGCCCGAAGTGCGGCGAGGAATCGTTCTCGAAGATGCTCTCGGCGGCCGGCTTCCAGCTCAAGGGGAGCGGCTGGTACGCGACGGACTTCAAGGGCGGCCCGTCGCCTTCGGCGAAGGCGGATGCGGGCGCCAAGGACGGCGGCAAGCCCGACGCGCCCGCATGCGGCACGGGCGCCTGCCCGGCCTGCCGGTAGCCGGCTTGAGAACCGCCGGCCCGGAGCGATGCGCACGCGCGTGATGTCGACCCTCAGGCGCTACCTCATCGCGGGCCTGCTCGTCTGGATCCCGCTCGCGATCACCTTCTGGGTGCTCGCGCTCCTGGTCGAGCTCATGGACCAGTCGCTGCTCATCGTCCCGGTCCGCTACCGCAGCGACGCGCTGCTGGGATTCCACCTGCCCGGCCTGGGCGCGGTACTCACGGTCGTCATCCTGCTCGTCACCGGCGCGATCGCGGCCAACTTCTTCGGCCGGCGCCTGCTCGCGTTCTGGGAGTCGATCCTCGGCCGCATCCCGATCGTGCGCTCGATCTACGGCGGCGTGAAACAGATCAGCGACACGCTCTTCTCGCCCGACGGCAAGGCCTTCCGGCGCGCCGTGCTCGTGCGCTACCCGCACGCGGGGGCGTGGACGGTGGCGCTCGTCACCGGCACGCCGGAGCACGAGGTGACCGACCACCTCGGCCACGACCAGGTCTCCGTCTTCGTCCCGACCACGCCCAACATCACGGCCGGGTTCTTCCTCATCGTGCCGCGCACGGACACGATCGAGCTGCAGATGAGCGTCGACCAGGCGCTCAAGTACATCATCTCCATGGGCGTGGCCGAGCCGCCGCGCCTGGAGTCGCGACCCGAGAGTCCACCCTCCGGGACCGACCCCAATCCGGTGCCGTCGCCGAAAACGTAGGCGGCGGCCGGGAGGGCGGGGCGCCACGCGCCCGCGATCGAGAAGGCTGGCCTCCCGCGCTCGCTGCGCGGGAGCGAGGAAATCCAGGCCCCGCGAGCGGGGCAGCGAACGAGAAAATGCGAACCGAATACTGCGGACTCACCGACACCCGATACCTCGGGCAAACCGTCACCCTCTACGGCTGGGCGCACCGGCGCCGCGACCACGGGGGCGTCATCTTCATCGACCTTCGCGACCGCGAGGGGCTCGTCCAGGTCGTGAGCGACCCGGACCGCAAGGAGACCTTCGCCAATGCCGACCGCGTGAGGAACGAGTTCGTCCTGCGCGTGACCGGGGTGGTCCGCCGCCGTCCGGAGGGCACGGTGAACCCGGGGCTTAAGAGCGGCGAGGTCGAAGTGCTGGCGCACGAGCTCGAGATCCTCAACGCCGCGGCCACGCCGCCGTTCATGATGGACGACGAGAACCTCTCCGAGGAGGTGCGCCTGCGCTACCGCTACCTGGACCTGCGCCGCGAGCCCATGCAGAAGGCGCTCAAGCTGCGCCACGCGACGGCGAGGGCCACGCGCGAGTACCTCGACGGCCACGGCTTCATCGACGTCGAGACGCCGTTCCTCTACAAGTCGACGCCGGAGGGCGCGCGCGAGTTCCTCGTGCCCTCGCGCATCCACGACGGGCAGTTCTACGCCCTGCCGCAGTCGCCGCAGCTCTTCAAGCAGCTGCTCATGATCGCCGGCTACGACCGCTACTACCAGATCGTGAAGTGCTTCCGCGACGAGGACCTGCGCGCGGACCGCCAGCCCGAGTTCACGCAGATCGACATCGAGACCTCGTTCCTCTCCGAGCGCGAGATCCAGGACCTCATGGAGGGGCTGGTCCGCCACGTCTTCAAGCGCGTGCTCGACGTGGACCTGCCCGCGTTCCCGCGCCTCGCCTACGCCGAGGCGATGGCGAAGTACGGCAGCGACAAGCCCGACCTGCGCGTGAAGCTCGAGCTCACGGAGCTCACCGACCTCATGAAGGGCGTGGACTTCAAGGTCTTCCGGCAGGCGGCCGAGCTTCCCGACGGCCGCGTGGCGGCGCTTCGCGTGCCCGGCGGCAACGCGGCATTCACGCGCAAGGAGCTCGACGACCTCGCGCCCTTCGTGGCCATCTACGGCGCGAAGGGACTCGCCTACATCCGCGTGAACGACAGGACGAAGCCCAACGAGGAGGGCCTGCAGTCGCCGATCGTGAAGTTCTTCAAGCCGGCCGAGCTCGCCGCGATCCTCGAGCGTACCGGCGCGCAGGACGGCGACGTGATCTTCTTCGGCGCCGACCGCCGCAAGGTCGTGAACGACGCCATGGGAGCCCTGCGCGTCAAGGTGGGCCACGAGAAGGGCCATGCCGAGGCCGGCTGGCGCCCCCTGTGGGTGGTCGACTTCCCGGCCTACGAGTACGACGAGGAGGGCAAGCGCTGGCTCGCGGCCCACCATCCGTTCACCAGCCCCAAGGACGAGCACGTTGCCCTCATGGACACCGATCCCGGCAAGGTGCTCGCGAAGGCTTACGACATCGCGCTCAACGGCTGGGAGATCGGCGGCGGCTCGGTGCGGATCCACCGCGCCGAGGTGCAGGCGAAGCAGTTCAAGACCCTGGGCATCTCCGACGAGGACGCGCGCGCCAAGTTCGGCTTCCTGCTGGACGCGCTCTCCTACGGCGCCCCGCCGCACGGCGGCATCGCCTTCGGCTTCGACCGCATGGTGGCGATGATGGCGGGCGTGGACCAGATCCGCGACGTGATCGCCTTCCCGAAGACGCAGCGCGGCCAGGACCTCATGGTCGAGACGCCCAGCGCGGTGACGGAACGCCAGCTGCGCGACCTGCACATCAGGCTTCGCAATTCGGCGCCCGGCGCATGACCATCGCCCTCATCGCCCACGGGGGCGCCGGCAAGTGGCGCCCGGGCTCGGACGACGACGCCCTGCAGGGGCTGGCGGCGGCGGTCGAGGCGGGCCGCGCCATCCTCGCCGGCGGCGGCAGCGCCATGGACGCCGTCTGCGCGACCGTGGTCGCCCTCGAGGACAACCCGATCTTCAACGCCGGCACGGGCGCGGTGCTCAATTTCGACGGCTTCTGCGAGCTCGACGCCTGCGTGATGGAAAGCCGGGAGTCGCGCGTGGGCGCCGTCTCGGGACTGCAGCGCGTGCGCAATCCCGTGCTCGTCGCCCGCAAGGTGATGGAGCAGACCGACCACGTCATGCTCACCGGCGACGGCGCGCAGCGCTTCGCGCGCGTGATGGGCTTCCCGGACCACGACCCCGTGACGCCCGAGCGCCGCGCCGACTGGTTCGACAAGAGGAACCGCATCGACGAGGTGCTGGGCGAGCACGCGCTCAAGATGCGCCGCTTCCTGAAGGACCACCCGGAGTACGCGGGGGGCACCGTCGGTGCGGCCGCCGTGGACGCGGGCGGCGTGCTCGCGGCCGCGACCTCCACGGGCGGCGTCACGCTCAAGATGGTGGGCCGCGTGGGCGATTCCCCCGTGCCCGGCGCGGGCAACTACGCCTGCGCGCGCGTGGCGGCCTCGGCCACGGGCACCGGGGAGTTCGTGCTGCGCTCGCTCGCCACGCGCTCGATCGCCGAGCGCGTCGAGCAGGGGGCGGGCCTGGCGCAGGCCGTGGAGGCCGTCCTCGCCCGCCTCGGCGAGGACTACGACGCCGACGTGGGGCTCATCGCCGTCGACGACCGGGGCACGCCCGTGGCCCGGCACCGCACGCGCGACATGCCGCACGCGTTCTTCTCCGGGGACTCGCCCGTGGTCGCGCGCATGCGGGTGTAGCGCGTGGCGAAGGGCTACAAGATCCCCGTCTCGACGCTCGTCGTCATCTACACGCCCGCCCTCGAGGTGCTGCTCATCGAGCGCGCCGACCGTGCCGGCTACTGGCAGAGCGTCACCGGAAGCCAGGATCCCGGCGAGACGCTGCGGCAGACGGCCGAGCGCGAGGTGCGCGAGGAGACGGGCATCGACGCCTCCCGCCACGGGCTGGTGGACTGGCAGGTCTCCAACGTCTACGAGATCTACGCCATCTGGCGGCACCGCTACGCGCCGGGCGTCACCCACAACACCGAACACGTCTTCGGCCTTCGCCTGCCCGCGCGGGTCGACGTCGCGCTCGCCCCGGAGGAGCATACGGGCTTCCGGTGGCTGCCCTGGCGGGAGGCCGCCGAGGAGGTGTTTTCCTGGAGCAACCGGCAGGCGATACTGATGCTTCCCGACAAGGACGCCCGCACCGCAAGGCCTGCGCCATGAAGACCGGAGCCGACCCGGCCCTCACCGTCGTCACCTACAACATCCACAAGGGCTTCTCGGCGCTCAACCGCCGCCTCGTGGTTCACGAGATGCGCGAGCGCCTGCACTCGCTCGCCCCCGACGTCGTGTTCCTGCAGGAGGTCCAGGGGGCGCACCAGCGGCACTCGCGCCGCCACCTCGCCTGGCCCGAGGCGGCCCAGCACGAGTTCCTGGCGCACGAGGGCGGGCACACGGCCTACGGCAGGAACGCCACCTACCAGGACGGGCACCACGGCAACGCGATCGTGAGCCGCTACCCGATCGTGAAGACGGAGAACATCGACATCTCCCACCACGTGCTGGAGAGCCGGGGCCTGCTGCACTGCGAGATGGCGGTGCCGGGCTGGGAGGAGCCGTTGCACTGCATCAACGTCCACCTCGGGCTGTGGGCGAGGAGCCGTCGCTTCCAGCTCGAATGGCTGTGCCACCGCATCCGGGAGGCGGTGCCCGAGAGCTCGCCCCTGGTCGTGGCAGGTGACTTCAACGACTGGCGCGGATCCGCCACCGCCGTCCTCGAGCGCGAGCTGGGGCTGGCCGAGGTGTTCGAGCGCGCCCTGGGGCGGCACGCGCGCAGCTTTCCCGCGCGCCTTCCGCTGCTGGCCCTCGACCGCATCTACGTCCGCGGCCTGAAGGTGGGCGGGGCGCAGCGCCTCGCCGAAGGCGCCTGGTCCGGGCTCTCGGACCACGCGGCGCTCGCCGCGCGACTGACGCGCTGAGGCCTTCGCGGAGGCCGCCGTGAGGCCCGTCGCCGGCAATCGCGTGACGCTGCTTCGCAACGGCGCGGAGTTCTTCCCGGCGCTGGTGTCGGCGATCGAATCGGCCTCCGAGGACGTCCGGCTGGAGACCTACATCTTCGCCGCCGACGAGGCGGGCAGGGCCGTGGGCGGGGCGCTGGCGCGCGCCGCCCGCCGCGGCGTGCGCGTGCGGGTCATGATCGACGGCTTCGGCTCCCGGGAGCTCGCCCCGGAGTACGTGGCGGAGCTGCGCGCGGCGGGCGTCGTGGTGCAGCGCTTCCGTCCCGAGCGCGGCTGGTTCTCCTTCCGCCGCAGCCGCCTGCGCCGGCTGCACCGCAAGATCGCGCTCGTCGACGCCCGCGTGGGCTTCGTGGGCGGCATCAACATCCTCGACGACCACTCCGGCCACGGGCGAGACGCGCCGCGCTACGACTACGCGGTGCGACTCGAAGGGCCCATCCTCGGCGAGATCTATCCGGTCGTGCACCGCCTCTGGTGGCTGGTGGCGACCCTCTCGGGCAAGGAGCGCCAGCCCGGCTTCCTGCCGCCGGAGGTCCACCCCGGCCCGGCGGGCCTCACGACGGCGGCCTTCGTGTACCGCGACAACTTCCGGCACCGTCACGACATCGAGGCCATGTACCTCGAGGCGATCCGCGGCGCCCGCCGCGAGATCCTGGTGGCCTGCGCCTACTTCATGCCCGGCTGGCGCGTGCGGCACGCGCTCATGGAGGCCGCGGGCCGCGGCGTGCGCATCGCGATCGTGGTGCAGGGATGGTCGGACCACCGCGTCTTCCAGAACGCGAGCCGCGTGCTCTACAGCGCGCTCCTGGACCATGGCATCGAGATCTACGAGTACGAGAGGAGCGAGCTGCACGCCAAGGCCGCGGTGGTGGACGGGCGCTGGGCCACCGTGGGCTCCTCCAACCTCGACCCCTTCAGCCTGTTCCTCGCGCGCGAGGCCAACGTCGCCGTCTTCAGCGAGTCGTTCGCGCGCGAGGTGCGCGACTCGATCGACCGCGAGATCCACCACGGCGCGCGGGCCGTGCCGCGCCTGCTGTGGAAGCGGCGCGCGTGGACGGAGCGGATCGCGGGCTGGCTCGCCTACGGCTACGCCCGCCTCGCGATGGGCATCGCCGGCATCGGCCGGCGATGGAACTGAAGGGCGGCGCGCGGGCGCCCTAGCGGTGGTCGGCGCGGTTGGCGGAGGCGCCGCGGATGAGCGTGCCCACGCCCTCGCTGGTGAGCACCTCCAGCAGCAGGGCGTGCGAGACGCGCCCGTCGATGATGTGCGCGGTCTTCACGCCGTTCTTCACCGCGTCGAGCGCGCACTCCACCTTGGGAAGCATCCCGCCCGAGATCGTGCCGTCGTCGATCAGCTCCTTCACCTTCTTCGAGGTGAGGCCGGTGATCACCTTGCCCGACTTGTCGAGGACGCCCGTCGTGTTGGTGAGCAGGATCAGCTTCTCGGCCTGCAGCGTCACCGCGAGCCTGCCTGCCGCGACGTCCGCGTTGATGTTGTAGGCGGTGCCCTTCTCGTCGGCGCCGATGGGCGCGATGACGGGGATGAAGTCGCGCTGGTCGAGGAGCTGGATGATCTCCGGGTCGATGCGCACGACCTCGCCCACCAGGCCGACGTCGATCTTCTTCTTCTTGTCCTCCTTGCTGGCGACCTTGAGCTTGCGCGCGTGGATGAAGTGGCCGTCCTTGCCCGTGAGGCCCACGGCCTTGCCGCCCGCCTTGTTGATGAGGGTGACGATCTCCTGGTTGATGAGGCCCCCCAGGACCATCTCCACCACGTCGAGGGTCTCCTCGTCGGTGACGCGCATGCCCTGGATGAACTCGCTCTGCTTGCCCAGCTTCTGCAGCAGCGCCCCGATCTGCGGGCCGGCGCCGTGCACCACGACCGGGTTCATGCCGATGAGCTTGAGCAGCACGATGTCCTCGGCGAAGTCCTCCTGCAGCGCGATGTCGGTCATCGCGTTGCCGCCGTACTTGATCACGATCGTCTTGTCGTAGAAGCGCTGGATGTAGGGCAGGGCCTCGACCAGGACTTCGGCCTTCTGCATGGAGGAGAGCTTCGGGGGCATGTCGGGGGGAGGGGCTCGGGAGGGGAGGATGGGCCGCTATTGTAGGCGGCGCACCCCCAAGTTTAAAGGAGGCGCGAGGCGGCCAAGGCGGGTGCGGATGCTATCATTGCGCGCCTTCCCGGGCGTTACCGCGACGCCCCAGCCCAGGAGAACGCCATGAACCCGAAACGAGCCCTCATCCGCTCCGCGCTGGCCGGCGTCATCGCGGCCGGCCTCGGGCAGTTGGCGAGCGCCCACGACGGCGAGCCCGCTGCCGGCAAGGAGAAGTGCTACGGCATCGCCAAGGCGGGCCAGAACGACTGCGGCACGGCGACCCACGCCTGTGCCGGGCTCGCGAAGAAGGACAACGCCCCCGACGAGTGGAAGTACGTGCCCAAGGGCACCTGCGCCAAGCTCGGCGGAAAGCTCAAGCCCCCCGGCGGCAAGTAGTCCGCCCCGAAGCGTGCCCGCGCGCCACCCCGCCCGCGCGCCCGACCCCGGCAGGGCCGGCATCGGCCTGCGCACGCCGCACTTCGAGGCCCTCGCCGGGCGGCGGCCCGCGCTTTCCTTCCTCGAGGTCCACAGCGAGAACTACTTCGCCGACGGCGGCCCCGCGCTCGCCTGGCTGGAGCGCTTCCGCGCCGACTACGCCGTGAGCCTGCACGGCGTCGGGCTCTCCCTGGGATCGACCGACCCGCTGGACCGCGGCCACCTCGCGCGCCTCGCGCGCCTGGCCGCGCGGATCGAGCCCGCGCTCGTCTCCGAGCACCTCTGCTGGTCGAGCGTCGGCGGAGCCCACCTGGGGGAACTGCTGCCGCTGCCCTATACGCAGGAGGCGCTCGACCACGTCTGCGCCCGCGTGGCCGAGGTGCAGGAGTACCTGGGCCGGCGCATCCTCGTGGAGAACGTCTCCGCCTACGTGCGCTTCGCCTCCTCCACGATCCCGGAGGGCGAGTTCGTCGCCGAGGTGGCGCGGCGCACCGGCTGCGGGGTGCTGCTCGACCTCAACAACGCGTGGGTGAACGCCGCGAACCACGGCACCGACCCGCGCGACCTGCTGCGCGCCATCGACCCCGCGAGCGTCGGCGAGATCCACCTCGCCGGCCACGAGGTCACGCCGGACGGCCTCGTGGACACGCACGGCGCGCCCGTCTCGCCCGAGGTGTGGGCCCTCTTCGCGGAGGCGGTCGGGAGCCTGGGGCCGGTGCCCACGCTCGTGGAGTGGGATACCGACATCCCGCCGCTCGACGTGCTGCTCGCCGAGGCGGGGCGCGCCGACGCGATCCTCGCGCGGGCGCGCGTTCCCGGGAGGGCGGCGGCGTGAGCGGTGCCGAGGCGCTCGCCCGGCTGCAGGCGGAATTCGCCGCGGCCCTCGTCGCCGAAGGCGACGCGGGATTTGCCTCCCGCCTCGCGGGCGAGCCGTCGCTCGCGCTTCGCCGGCTCGCCATCTACCGCCGCGCGGTCGAGGCGAACCGCCGTGGAGCCCTGCGCTCGGCCTATCCGGTCGTCGCGCGGCTCGTCGGCGAGGCCTTCTTCGGCGAGGCGGCGCGCCGCTTCGCGCGTGATTGCCCGCCGGACGACGCCGACCTCAACCGCTTCGGCGGCGGCTTCCCGGCGTTCCTCGCGGCCTATCCGCACGCCTCGGAACTGCCGTGGCTCGGCGACGTGGCCCGGCTGGAATGGGCCTGGCACGAGGCGCTGATGGCCGCGGATTCGCCCGGCCTCGACTACGCGGCCCTCGCGCGCGTGGGCGAGGCCGCGCAGCCCCGCGTCCGCTTCCGGTTCCACGCGGCCGTGCGGCTCGTGCGCTCGTCGTGGCCCGTGCTCGCGATCTGGGAGGCGAACCAGCCCGGCCGCGACGGAACGCCCGATCGCGAGGAGGGCGCCGACGACGTGCTCGTCTGGCGCGAGGACGAGCGGGTGCGCGCGGCGCTCCTCGCGCCACCCGAGGCGGACTTCGTGGCGAGGCTGATGGAAGGAGCCAGCCTCGAGGAGGCGGCCGCGGACGGGTGGGACTTCTCCGCGGCGCTCGGTCACCTGGCGGCGGGCGGGATGCTGGCGGGATTTTCCGCCGGGACGCCGGCCGCGTCCTAGCGGGCCGCGAGCGCGTTCACGACGTCGGCCGCAATCCGCCAGCCTCCGGGCTCGCGACGCCACACCCTGACGAAATGCCCCGCGGTGGGCCCTCCCGGCGGCCCGTAGCGGCCCCTGGCGTAACCCAGGTCGCCGGCGACGCTCGTCTCGTGGGCCTCCACCGTCCAGGCCGTGCGCGTGGCGACCGCCGCGGGCGAGGAGAGCACCGCCGCGCGCCCGATGAAGGGCGAGTGTCCCTCGCGATACACGCGCGCACCGGACGAGGCGAATCGCGCGTAGGCGGAAGCGTCGCCCCCCTCCACGGCGAGCCGGGCGAAGTCGGACTCGGCCTGCGCGAGCGTGCCGGACGCCCCCCCGCCTGCCGGTGGCGTCGAGCGAGCGACGAGCGGCTCGTCGGCGAGCGCCGCGGCCGGATGCGAGATCCCGAGGTCGACGTGCACGCGCCACGGCCCGCCGGGCGCGCGCTTCCACACCGAGACGAACTGGCCGAAGCGCGGGGGCGCGGCCGGATCCGTGCGGCTCGTGACCTTCGAGGGGCCCGTCGACAGCCCCATCTCCCCCGAGGCGGAGGCCTCGACGAAGACCGGCCGCCAGGCGAGGTCGATGGGCGGCTGGGGCCTCGAGGCGATGAGCTGCGGGCCGTTCACCGGGCCGTCGCGGAAGATCGTGGCGTCGGGGGCGAGCCAGGCGAGGAACGCCGCGCGCATGCCCTCGCGAAGCGACTGCGCCGCGAACGCGGTCTCAGCGGCGGCCAGCGAGTCGGCGGCGTCGGAAGCGGGGGAGGGCGTGGTCATGGACGTACAGCCCGCCAGGAGGCAGGCGAGGAGGAAGGGCAGTCGCTTCATGGCGCGATTGTGTGCGCGGTCGCGCGGACCGCGGTTACGGGCGGTGGCCGGCGCGTGACCGAACCTTGCCGCGCTAGAGTACGTAGCGGGAGAGGTCCTCGCTCTTCGCGAGCCCCGCCAGGCGCGCCTCGACGTAGGCCGCGTCGATCCTCGCCTCGCGCGAGCCGCGCCCGGCGTCGAAGGAGATCTCCTCGAGGAGCTTCTCCATCACGGTGTGCAGGCGGCGCGCGCCGATGTTCTCGGTGCGCTCGTTGACGGCGCAGGCGATCTCGGCGATGCGGCGGACCGCGTCGGGCGTGAAGGTGAGCGCCACCTCCTCGGTGGCGAGGAGCGCCTCGTACTGGCGCGTGAGGCAGGCGTCGGTCGCGGTGAGGATGCGCTCGAAGTCCTCCACCGAGAGGCTCGAGAGCTCCACGCGGATGGGCAGCCGACCCTGCAGCTCGGGGATCAGGTCCGAGGGCCGCGCGAGGTGGAAGGCGCCGCTCGCGATGAAGAGGATGTGGTCGGTGCGCACCACGCCGTACTTCGTGGTGACGGCCGTGCCCTCCACGAGCGGCAGCAGGTCGCGCTGCACGCCCTGGCGCGAGACGTCGGCGCCGGCGATCTCGCCGCGGCTCGCGATCTTGTCGATCTCGTCGAGGAAGACGATGCCGTTCTGCTCGACTGCGCGCATCGCCTTCACGCGGATCTCCTCCTCGTTCACGAGCTTGCCGGCCTCCTCGTCGGTGAGGAGGCGCAGGGCCTCGCGGATCGGGAGCTTGCGCGGCCGGCGCCGCCCGCCTCCGAGGTTGGCGAACATCCCCTGCAGCTGCTGCGTGAGCTCCTCCATGCCGGGCGGGGCCATGATCTCCATGGAGGCGGCGCCCTGCGCCACGTCGATCTCGATCTCCCGGTCGTCGAGCTTTCCCTCGCGCAGCATCTTGCGGAAGCGCTGCCGCGTGGAGCCGGCCTCCTGCTGCTCGGAGGGCGGCACGCCCGGCAGGAGCGCGTCGAGCACGCGCTCCTCGGCGGCGTCCTCGGCGCGCGGCCGGACCTTCTGCATCTCCTGCTCGCGCGTGGCCTTCACGGCCATCTCGGCCAGGTCGCGGATGATCGTGTCCACGTCCCGTCCCACGTAGCCCACCTCGGTGAACTTGGTCGCCTCGACCTTCACGAACGGGGCGTTGGCGAGCCGCGCCAGGCGGCGCGCGATCTCGGTCTTGCCCACGCCGGTGGGGCCGATCATCAGGATGTTCTTGGGCGTGATCTCGCCGCGCAGGGGCTCGGGCACCTGCGAGCGGCGCCAGCGGTTCCTGAGCGCGATGGCCACGGCCTTCTTGGCGGCCTCCTGCCCGACGATGTGCTTGTCCAGCTCGTGGACGATCTCCTGCGGCGTCATCATCGACGCGGCGCTCTGCGCGTGGGTGTCTGTGGCCATCGTCGTGCCCGGGCGGCCGGCTCGCTCAGAGCGTCTCGACCACGTGGTTCTGGTTGGTGTAGATGCAGATGTCGCCGGCGATCCCGAGCGCGCGCTTGACGATCTCCGCGGGCGCGAGCTCGGTGTGCTCGAGCAGCGCGCGCGCGGCCGCCTGCGCGTAGGGGCCGCCCGAGCCGATCGCGACGATGCCGTGCTCGGGCTCGAGCACGTCGCCGTTGCCGGTGATGACGAGCGACGCCTCGCGGTCGGCCACCGCGAGCATCGCCTCGAGGCGGCGCAGCATCCGGTCGGTGCGCCAGTCCTTGGCCAGCTCGACCGCGGCGCGCACCAGGTGGCCCTGGTGCTTCTCGAGCTTGGCCTCGAAGCGCTCGAACAGCGTGAAGGCGTCGGCGGTGGCGCCGGCGAAGCCGGCGAGCACCTGGTCGCGGTACAGCTTGCGCACCTTGCGCGCGCTGGCCTTGACGACGATGTTGCCGAGCGTG
>JAHCLE010000068.1 GCA_026125445.1 Burkholderiales bacterium | reverse complement strand
GCGGAAAGGTGTGCGGCGGGACGGGCGCGGTCCGCTCGAGCGGGCCGGGGGGCGTGGGGGTCCGGGGCGGCGGGCGCCGCCGGGGCGGCGGGCGCGGCCGGGGGGGGCGGCGCGGCCTTGCCGGGGCTGCGGATGATCATCGTCTTCTCGAAGTCGGCCGCCGAGGTCTGCGAGGGGGCGTCGTTGAAGTACTTGAGCTTGTGCTTGCCGATCTCGATGACGTCGTTCGCCTGGAGGAAGTGCTTCTTGATGGGCTTGCCGTTCACCATCGTGCCGTTGGTGCTGCCCAGGTCCTCGATGAACGAGTCGTTGAGGATGGTGATGATCGCCGCGTGCTCGCCGCTCACAGCCAGATTGTCGATCTGGATGTCGTTGTGGGGCTTCCTCCCGATCAGGGTGCGCTCCTTGGAGAGGACATGCTCCTTGAGCACCTGCCCGTCGACACTCAAAATCAGCTTGGCCATGGTCGGTTTCCTTGCGAATTACCTGAATAGTGCCTTGAATCGCGCGAGCCAGCCACGCGCCACGGCGAAGGGCTCGGCCACCCGGATGAGGAGGGCCGACACGTTGTCGCGGCCGCCGTTGTCGTTGGCCGCCTGGACGAGCTGCTGGACGGTGAGGGTGGGATTCGTGCGCAGCGTGATCAGCGTGAGCCGGATTTCCTCGTCCTCCACCATGTCGTTCAGCCCGTCGGAGCAGAGCAGGTAGATGTCCCCGGGCTCGGTCTCGTAGACGTGCAGCTCCGGCTCGACCGTGGGATCGATGCCGAGCGCCTTGGTCACCAGGTTCTTGTTCTGGGAGAGCTTGGCCTCCTCCGGCGTGATGAGGCCGGAGTCGAGCTGCTCCTGGAGCAGGGAATGGTCGCGCGTCACCTGCTCCATCGCCTCGCCGCGCAGCCGATAGAGCCGCGAGTCCCCGATGTGGGCCACGCTCACGAAGTTGTCATAGAAGAGGCACACCACCAGCGTGGTGCCCATCCCCGCGCATTCGGGATTGTTCTGCGAGGTGGTGAAGATGGCGGTGTTGGCGCGGGCGACCTGCTCGCGGATGAGGCGCTCGGCGAGCGCCATGGCTTCCTCGCGGGAGAGCCGGTCCACCTCCCGGGGGATCCAGGCTTCCGCCAGGCCGTCGGCGATCAGCGAGGTCGCCATGCCGCTCGCCACCTCCCCGGCGTTGTAGCCGCCCATGCCGTCGGCCAGGACGTAGAGGCCGATTTCCGGCCGCGACTCGACGCAATCCTCGTTGTGGTCGCGGACCCGGCCCGGGTCCGAGAGGCTGGCGCTCTGAAGCGCTTCCGTGAGTGTCACGTCCGCTCACCCCGGCTGTCGGCGGGATGGCCGCGCGCCGGCGCGGCCTGCCGGCCCGCGCCTCGCGCTCCGCCCTCCCCGTTTCGGTGCGCCCGATGGTTCATTGCGTTCTCGATTCTTGTGTTGTCCGGCCGCGAGCATCCCGCCAGCAGCCACGCTCCGCTTGGCTGCCCCGGCCGAAGGCTCGCCCGGCCTCCCTGACGAAAAGTGCAAAAACCCGTTTTTATAATAACTTAAAATGCTTTTTTGAGAAACAATCCCGATTGTCGGCCCGATGTCCCTGATTTGTCTAGGGACTTCTGCCGGCGGAACCCTTCTCCAGGCCCCCCTTGCATACCCCCCGGCAGGCCATCCGCGGCCCCGGCGGCAAGGTTGCCAGCCATTATACGATCCGCTCTAATGGAGGCCTTCCCGCTGCAACACTCCCCGTTACTTCCTGATCGCAAGGCCACCATGGACCGCCTGCAAGACACCGACCCTTCCGAAACCCGCGAATGGGTCGACGCCCTGGAAGCCATCCTCGCCGTCGAGGGCCCCGAGAGGGCGCACTTCATCCTCGAGAGCCTCATCGACAAGGCGCGCCGCTCGGGCGTGAACCTGCCCTACAGCGCGGCGACGGCCTACATCAACACGATCCCGACTCACCTGGAGCAGCCGCTGCCGGGCGACATGGAGATCGAGAACCGGCTGCGCAACATCGTGCGCTGGAACGCCGTGGCGATGGTGCTGCGCGCCGGGCGCAAGGACCTCGAGCTGGGCGGCCACATCGCGAGCTTCGCCTCCGCGGCCACGCTCTACGACGTGGGCTTCAACCATTTCTGGCACGCGCCCACCGAAAGCCACGGCGGGGACCTCATCTACATCCAGGGCCATTCCTCGCCCGGCGTCTACGCGCGCGCCTTCCTGGAGGGGCGCCTCAGCGAGGCCCAGCTGGACATGTTCCGCCAGGAGGTCGACGGCAACGGGATCTCCTCCTACCCCCACCCCTGGCTCATGCCCGACTTCTGGCAGTTCCCCACGGTCTCCATGGGGCTGGGCCCGATCCAGGCCATCTACCAGGCGCGGTTCCTGCGCTACCTGGAGGACCGCGGCCTCGCGAAGACCAGCGGGCGCAAGGTGTGGGCCTTCATGGGCGACGGCGAGATGGACGAGCCCGAGTCCATGGGCGCCATCGGCATGGCGGCGCGCGAAGGGCTCGACAACCTCGTCTTCGTGGTCAACTGCAACCTGCAGCGGCTCGACGGCCCGGTGCGCGGCAACGGCAAGATCATCCAGGAGCTCGAGACCAACTTCCGCGGCGCCGGCTGGAACGTGCTGAAGGTCATCTGGGGCTCGTACTGGGACCCGCTCCTCGCCAAGGACAAGCAGCGCATCCTGCGCAAGCGCATGGAGGAGGCGGTCGACGGCGAGTACCAGAAGTTCAAGAGCCGCGACGGCGCCTACGTGCGCGAGCACTTCTTCGGCAAGTACCCCGAGCTCAGGGCGATGGTGGCCAACATGTCCGACGAGGACATCTGGCGCCTGAACCGCGGCGGCCACGACCCGCACAAGATCTACGCCGCCTACCATGCCGCCGTGAACCACCGCGGCCAGCCCACCGTGGTGCTCGCCAAGACGGTCAAGGGCTACGGCATGGGCGCCGTGGGCGAGGGCAAGAACGTCGCCCACCAGCAGAAGAAGATGCCGCTCGAGGTGCTGCGCCAGTTCCGCGACCGCTTCGCGATTCCCATCGGCGACGACCGGCTGGCGGAGCTGCCCTACTTCAAGCCGGACGACAAGTCGCCGGAGATGAGCTACCTGCGCGAGCTGCGCGCGAAGCTGGGGGGCTCCCTCCCGCAGCGCCGCCGCCGCTCGGCGAGCCTGGACGCCCCGAAGCTCGAGGCGTTCAAGCCGCTGCTGGAGGCCACCGCCGAGGGCCGCGAGAACTCCACCACGATGGCCTTCGTGCGCATGCTCACCACGCTGGTGCGCGACAAGAACCTCGGCCGCAACATCGTGCCCATCGTCCCGGACGAGTCGCGCACCTTCGGCATGGAGGGGCTCTTCCGCCAGCTGGGCATCTACTCCTCCATCGGCCAGCTCTACGAGCCCGAGGACAGCGACCAGCTCATGTTCTACAAGGAGGACAAGAACGGCCAGATCCTCCAGGAGGGCATCAACGAGGCGGGCGCGATGTGCTCGTGGATGTCGGCGGCGACCTCCTACGCCAACAGCAACGTGCCGATGATCCCGTTCTTCATCTTCTACTCGATGTTCGGCCTGCAGCGCGTGGGCGACCTCGTGTGGGCCTCGGGCGACATGCGCGCGCGCGGATTCCTGATGGGGGGCACCGCGGGACGCACGACCCTCAACGGCGAGGGCCTGCAGCACGAGGACGGCCACAGCCACATCCTCTCCTCGATGATCCCCAACTGCCGCTCCTGGGACCCCACCTTCGCCTACGAGGTGGCGGTGATCATCCAGGACGGGCTGCGGCGCATGGTGGAGGAGCAGGAGGACGTCTTCTACTACATCACCGTGATGAACGAGAACTACGCGCACCCGGCGCTTCCCGAGGGCGCCCGCGAGGGCATCCTCAAGGGCATGTACCGGCTTCCGGGAGCTGCCGCAGGCAAGGGCCCGCGCGTGCAGCTGCTGGGCAGCGGCACGATCCTGCGCGAGGTCATCGCCGCCGCCGAGCTCCTGTCCGCCGACTGGGGCGTGGCCTCGGACGTCTGGAGCTGCCCGAGCTTCACGGAGCTTCGCCGCGACGGCATGGAAGTGGCGCGCTGGAACCTGCTGCACCCGACGCAGAAGCCGCGCCAGTCCCACGTCGAGCAATGCCTCGCCGGCACCAAGGGCCCCGTGATCGCCTCCAGCGACTACGTGCGCGCCTTCGCCGACCAGATCCGCGAGTTCGTGCCGCGCCGCTACAAGGCGCTGGGCACCGACGGCTTCGGCCGCAGCGACTCGCGCGAGAACCTGCGCCGCTTCTTCGAGGTCGACCGCCGCTACGTCGCGGTGGCCGCCCTGAAGGCGCTCGCGGAGGATGGCGAGATCCCGGCGACCAAGGTGGCCGAGGCGATCGCGAAGTACGGCATCGACGCCGAGAAACCCGCGCCCTGGACGGTCTGACCGCCGCCCCGGAACCAGGACGAACAACCAAGCGAGGAGAAAGCCTTGGCCGCCATCGAGGTCAAGGTCCCCGACATCGGGGACTTCAAGGACGTGCCCGTCATCGAGCTGCTGGTGAAGCCGGGCGATGCGGTGAAGAAGGAGGATTCGCTCGTCACCCTGGAGAGCGACAAGGCGACGATGGAGGTGCCCTCTCCCGCCGCCGGCGTGGTGAAGTCGATGCGCGTCAAGGTCGGCGACAAGGTGAGCGAGGGCTCCGTCGTCCTCGTCCTGGAGGCCGGCGAGGAAGCGGCCGTCAAGCCGGCGGCGAAAGCCCCTGCGGCCACCGCCCCGGCGGCGCAGCCCGCCCCTGCGCCCGCACCGTCTCCCGCACCCGCTGCGGCGAGCGCGTCCGTCGCCACCGAGACCCCGCCGCCGCGGCGCGCGCCCGTGCCCCCCGAGCCCGAGGCCGGAACCGCCGCGCCTGCCCACGCGAGCCCCGGCGTGCGCCGGTTCGCCCGCGAGCTGGGCGTGGACCTCGCGCGCGTGAAGGGCAGCGGCCCGAAGGCCCGCATCCTCAAGGAGGACGTCCAGGCATTCGTGAAGGGCGCGCTCTCCGGCGCCGGCACCGAGGCGCCGCGCGCCGCCGGCGGCGGCCTGGGCGACCTGGGCCTTCCCGCCTGGCCCAAGGTGGACTTCGCCAAGTTCGGCCCCGTCGAGCTGCAGCCGCTGTCGCGAATCAAGAAGATCTCGGGGCCGGCGCTGGCGCGCAACTGGGTGATGATCCCGCACGTCACGCAGTTCGACGAGGCGGACATCACCGACCTGGAGGCCTTCCGCGCGCGGGTGAACGAGGAGAACGCGAAGTCGGGCGCGAAGGTGACGCCGCTCGCCTTCCTGGTGAAGGCCTGCGTGGCGGCGCTGAAGAAGTTCCCCGCCTTCAACGCATCCATCGACGGCGACAACCTCGTCCTCAAGCAGTACTGGCACATCGGCTTCGCGGCCGACACGCCCAACGGCCTGGTCGTCCCGGTCATCAAGGACGCGGACAAGAAGGGCGTGATCGAGATCGCGCGCGAGACCTCGGAGCTCGCCGCGAAGGCGCGCGAGGGCAAGCTCGGCCCCGCCGACATGCAGGGCGGCACCTTCTCGATCTCCTCGCTGGGCGGCATCGGCGGCACGGCGTTCACGCCGATCATCAACGCGCCGGAGGTGGCCATCCTCGGCGTCTCGAAGGCCTCGATGAAGCCGGTGTGGAACGGCAGGGAGTTCGCGCCGAGGCTGATCATGCCGCTCTCGCTCTCGTACGACCACCGCGTGATCGACGGCGCCGCGGCGGCCCGATTCACCACCTACCTCGCCCAGGTCATCGCCGACCTGCGGCGCGGCATGCTCTAGGGAGGCGCGCGCCATGGCCACCCTGGAGATCAAGGTCCCCGACATCGGCGACTTCAAGGACGTGCCCGTCATCGAGATCCTGGTGAAGCCGGGCGAGGCGGTGAAGAAGGAGGCGTCCCTCGTCACGCTGGAATCGGACAAGGCGACGATGGAGGTGCCCTCGACGCACTCGGGCACCGTGAAGGAGATCAAGGTGAAGCTGGGCGACAAGGTCTCCCAGGGCACCGTGATCGCCGTGCTGGAGACGGCCGAGGCGGCGCAGGGCGAGCAGCCCGCGGCCGCGCCGGCTCCGGCGCCGGCCGCACCCGCTCCGGCCGCTGCGCCGCGCCCCGCCGGCGCCCAGGCGGCGCTTCGCGAGGCACTCACTTCCACGCTCGCGAGCCTGGATGCCGACCTGCACGCGGAAGTGCTCGTGCTCGGCGCCGGTCCCGGGGGCTACACCGCCGCCTTCCGCGCCGCCGACCTCGGCATGAAGGTGGTGCTGGTGGAGCGCTACCCCACGCTGGGCGGCGTCTGCCTCAACGTGGGCTGCATCCCGTCCAAGGCGCTGCTGCACGCCGCGAAGGTCATCGCGGACGCCGCGGACATGGCGCACCATGGCGTGAGCTTCGGCGCGCCGAAGGTCGATCTCGAGGCACTGCGCAAGTTCAAGGACGGCGTGGTGGGCAAGCTCACCAAGGGGCTGGCCAGCCTCGCCAAGGCGCGCAAGGTGACCGTGGTGGAGGGCAAGGGCCGGTTCGCCTCGCCGCACTCGCTCGAGGTCGAGACGAAGGAGGGCCGCAGGCTCGTCTCGTTCGACCATTGCATCATCGCAGCCGGCTCGCAGTCCGCGAGGATCCCGGGGCTGCCCTACGACGACCCGCGCCTCATGGACTCGACGGGCGCGCTCGAGCTCGCGGACATCCCGAAGCGCCTGCTCATCATCGGGGGCGGGATCATCGGCCTGGAGATGGCCACGGTCTACGACGCGCTGGGCTCGAAGGTCACGGTGGTCGAGTTCATGGACCGTCTCATCCCGGGCGCCGACCCGGACATCGTGAAGCCCCTCGCGAAGCGCATCGAGAAGCGCTACGAGCGCATCCTCCTCAGGACGAAGGTCGCCGGGATCGAGGCCCTGCCCGAGGGCCTCCGCGCCACCTTCGAGAGCGCCGACGGCGCCTCCCCCGCGCCCGGCCCCGAGGTCTACGACCGCGTGCTGCTCGCGGTGGGGCGCCGGCCCAACGGCAACGCCATCGGCGCGGAGAAGGCCGGGGTGACGGTGAACGAGCGCGGCTGGATCCCCGTCGACGGGCAGATGCGCACCAACGTGCCGCACATCCACGCCATCGGCGACATCGTGGGCGAGCCCATGCTCGCGCACAAGGCGACGCACGAGGGCAAGCTCGCGGCGGAGGTCATCGCGGGGCTGGCCCACCATGCGTGGGAAGCGCGGACGATCCCGAGCGTGGCCTACACGGACCCGGAGGTCGCCTGGATGGGACTCTCGGAACCCGAGGCCAAGGCCCGGGGCGTGGAGTACGAGAAGGCGGTCTTCCCCTGGGCCGCCAGCGGCCGCGCGATCGGCATGGGCCGCGAGGAGGGCCTCACCAAGATCCTCTTCGAGAAAGGGAGCAAGCGCATCCTGGGCGCGGGTATCGTCGGTCTCAACGCCGGCGAGCTCATCGCCGAGACCGTGCTCGCCCTCGAGATGGGCGCGGACGCCGAGGACATCGGCCTCACCATCCATCCGCACCCGACGCTCTCCGAGACGGTGTTCTTCGGCGCCGAGATCGCGGAAGGCTCCATCACGGACATGATGCCCCCGAAGCGCTGATGGGCCGTCCCGAGGAGTGGGGCGCCGATTCGCGAACCCTGTTCGCCGGCGCCCGCGAGCCGCGGCCGCTCGCCACGGCGGTGGCGAGCTTCCACCGCACCCTCGACGAGGTGATCGCGGCGAGCGTGCGCGGGCACGCGGTCGCCGTCGCGTGCAGGCGCGGCTGCAGCCTCTGCTGCAGCCTCCAGGTGCAGGCCCAGCCGGTCGAGGTGTTCGCGCTCGCCGCGTGGCTGCGCCGCCACTTCGACGCGCCTCGCCTGGAAGCGGTCGTCGCGAAGCTGCGCGACAACGCCGCGCGGACCGAGGCCATGGGGCCCGAGGCGCGAAGGCGCGCCAACCTGCCCTGCGCGCTGCTCGGGGACGACGGCGCCTGCACGGCCTACGAGGCCCGGCCCGCGCAGTGCCGCAAGTTCCACTCGACGCGGCTGGCGACCTGCGAGGCCTCCCACGCCGCCCCGGGCGACGATTCCATCGCGAGCCCGGAGCACCCCGCCGTTGCGCACAACGCCGCGGTGATCATCACCCAGGCCAACCAGGCGGTGCGCGCGGCCGGCCTCGATGCCGGCGCCTACGACCTCAACGGCGCGCTCCTCGAGGCGCTCGTGGGCAACAAGGCCGAGCGCCGCTGGAAGGACGGCAAGAAGGCGTTCACGGGGCCGGGCAGCCGCGCCTAGGCGCGCGCCCGTTCGACCGCTAGGGAAGGATCGCGGGAGCCACGATCGCCAGCGCGGCCAGCGTGGCCAGCCGGGGCACGCCGTAGAAGGAGCGCGGCCTGGCCTCGGCATCGAGGATCCCGACCACGACGTTCCCCTCGCCGAGCAGCGGCAGGCACGCTTCCGACTGGACCTCGTCGTCGCAGACGTAGAAGCCGCCGCCGTCCGCCACGTGCCGGCCCACGTCGTCGATCACGAGCGCGCGCCCCGTGAGGCCGACGGTGCTGTTGCTGCTCCCCGCGGCGAACTCCGGCGTGAGCGGGAATTCCGCGCGGCTGGGGCGGCCGACGTAGGCGAGCTTCACGAGCACGGGGCCCCTGGCCGGGCTCACCCGCCGCTGGTAGATGCCGAGCCAGTCGGAACCGGTGGTCTCCTGGGCGCGCTCCACCAGCCGCTCGAGGAGCGCCAGGCGCCGCGTGGCCTGCTCGCTCCTGCCGCCCAGGATCCCCGCGAGGTCGTAGGGAACCGGCGCCAGCTCGTCGATCACCGAGCACGAACCGTCCTCGCTCAGCATGGGCACGGGATAGGCGTAGAGCGTGGCCGGATCGGCGATCTCGACCTTCTCGCCCAGCGCCTCCAGGAAGTCGCCGATCGCGAGCGCCACCTCGCCCTCGTGGCCCTCGAGCTGCGCGAGGCCCGCGGCCCGCAGGTAGCCGGCGATGCGCGCCGCGCCCTCGGCCGGCCCCTCGATGCGGGACCTCATCGCGTGCCCTCCCCGCCCGGCGCGGCGGGAGCGGGCTGCTTGAAGTCGACGAACTCGAAGGGCAACCCGCGCGCGCGCATCCAGTCGGCCACCGCGAACCCCGTGGCGCGCGGCCACGGGCGAAGCTCGGCCGGCGCGTGCCGCCGGTACTCGACGATCTCCTCGCCCAGGCGCACCGTCCCGGTGGCCACGGCGTGGTAGCAGAGCATGACCTCGTTCTTGCGTTCAAAGATGTAGTTGCCGATGAGGTGCGTCTCGACCACGTCGAGTCCCAGCTCCTCCTTCACCTCGCGCACCACGGCGGCCTTCGGGTCCTCGCGCGCCTCGAGGTAGCCCGTCACCAGCGCGAACCAGCCCTCGGGCCAGGCGCGGTTGCGGGCGAGGATGATCTCGCCCTCGTGCTCGACGAGGGCACCCACCGCCGGCGTGGGGTTGCCCCACTGCACGAAGCCGCAGGCGTCGTCAGGACAGGCGCGCCGCACGACCGTGCCCGCGTCGTCCGCGATGGGGCGGTCGGCGAGCGGCCTCGCGCAGCGCGGGCAGAAGGCGAAGGGCTCGGCGCTCACCCCGCGTCCTTCTCGCCGCCCTCGAGGGCGCGGCGCACGCGGTGCACGCCTCCGTAGACGGCCGCCGCGACGAGGGGCACCGAGATGCCCATCACGAGTTCGGGGTTCCAGTCGAGGCCGGCCGCCTTGGCCGCCTTCGCGAGCACGCCGACCAGGGAGACGCCGTAGTACGTGATCACCACGACCGACAGGCCCTCCACCGTCTGCTGCAGCCGCAGCTGCAGGCGGCCGCGGCGGTTCATCGCCTCGAGGAGCTTCTGGTTCTGCTGCTCGCGCGCGATGTCCACGCGCGTGCGCAGGAGCGCGCTCGCCCGCGTCACCCGCGCGGCGAGGTTGCCGATGCGCCGCGAGGCGCTTCGGCACGTGGCCATGGCGGGCGCGAGTCGCCGGTGCAGGAATTCCTCGATCGTGGAAAGCCCGGGGATTCGCACCTCGCGCAGCTCCGTCAGGCGCCTGTTGACGATGGTCTCGTAGGCCTCGGCCGCCTCGAAGCGAAAGCGCGTCGCGCTCTGCAGGTGCTCGACGCGGGCCGCGAGCCGCGTGAGGTCGTCGAGCAGGCGCGCCTCGTCCTCGGGCGTGGCGCCCGCGATGCGCTCGACGATCCCGCCGAGTTCGGACTCCATCGCGCCCACCTCCGGCGCCGCCTTGCGAGCCACCGGGAACGCGAGGAGCGCCATCATGCGGTAGGTCTCTATTTCCAGGAGGCGCTGGACCATCCGGCCCGCCTGCCCGAGGCCCATCTCGCGGTTGAGCACGAGGAAGCGCGTGAAGCCGTCCTCGCGGATGCGGAAATCCGCGTAGGCCCAGCCGCGCCCCTCGGCGACCGCGCCGCCGATCACCGTGTCGGCGGAAGTCCGGAACGCGTCCGGGGGCGGCGCATCGCCCGCGAACGGCACCAGGTCGATCGAGACCGCGACCAGCACCTCGCCGGGCAGCGCATAGGCCACATCGGGCCATCCGGCACGCTCGAGAACCGCGGCCGGCGTGCTGTCGCCCGCTCCCTCGGCGAAAAACGTGTAGCTCGCGAACTCCGCGTGCCCTTCCCACTTGAAGCGCAGGCCCCCGGAAAGCGTCACCACCGCGTGGTCCACCCCCGGGGCGACGGACGCCCCGGCGGCCTGCGCCAGGCGCACGAGGGCCTCGCGATGGGCATCGCGCTCGGCGGGACGGTGGCGCACGGCGAGGTATACGACGTGCTGGGCTCCGGCCAGGCGCACGGGCGGCCGCGCGTGGACCTCGTCGTTGAGCGGGAGCCGGAGGCTGTCTTCAGGCAGCGCGAAGCCGGGGGAGATCATCGATCGCAGGGACGCACGGTTGAGGGACGGGGGCGGCGACGGAACCGGTCTCGAATATCGAAAGATACCGCAGCGCCATGGACTCCAGCGAATGGTGGCGCGCCACGCGCTCCCGTCCTGCCAGCCCCAGGCGCCTCGCGTAGGGACCGTCCGCGGCGGCTTCCCCCATCGCGCGGGCGAGGTCCTCCGCACGGCAGGCTTCCGGCAGGAGCCACCCCGTCACGCCGTCGCGCACGATCTCCCCGGTGCCGCCGCTCGCGTTCGCGATGACGGCGAGGCCCGCCGACATCGCCTCGAGAACCGCATTGGGAGAGCCCTGGTGCGTGCCCAGCACGATCGCGGCCGTCCAGGGCTCGGCGAGGCATCCCAGGCCCGCGTCGGGGCCGCGGAAGCGGACGCCGTCGCCGCCCGCTTCCAGCAGGGCGCGGGCGTAGGCGGCATGCCTCGGTTCGGCCGTGCCGACGACGTGAAGCTCGGCGCCGGGGCGCGCGCGGACCAGTGTTTCGAACGCGGCGAGGACCGTCTCGAGCCGCTTGCTGGGCGCCAGGCGCCCGCTCACGAGGAAGCGCGGGGAGAGCGGCGGCGCGGGCGCGGGTTCGCGCGACGCCACGCCATTGGGAACGACCTCGACGCGCGCGCAGGCGGGCGGCGCGGGGTCCGCGTGCTTGAGGACCAGCACGTCGAGCCGGCGGTAGTACGCCGCGGCATACTGCCCCGTCGCGGCGGCCATCGCCACTGCGCCTTCCAGCTCCTCGAAGGCGTAGCGCCCCGGGCTCGCGTCGACGAGTCGAAGCCCGGCGGGCGCGAAGCGCGAGACGGCGAGCTTCACCCCGGGTGCCACGTTCCAGAAGCACAGCGCGCGCGCGCGCCGCGCCGAGGCGTGGGCGAGCAGGGACTCGGCGATCGCGAGATCGTCCGCGGACGCGGCCACGCGGAACGCCTCGACGCCGCGCTCGCGCAGCCCGGCCGCGAAGGCCTCCTGCGTGGACTCGCCGCAGACGGCCACCGCGAACGCGTGCCGCCCGGCGAGCGACCGGGCGAGGTTCACGAGCGAGCGCTGCGCGCCTCCGGCATTGAGGTTGGCGGTGACGAGCAGGGTGGCGATCGCCGGCCCCGAGGGGTAGCGGTGCGCAAGCGTGAGCGACCAGGCCCGCGGCGCCCGCGCGAAGGGCCGCGGCTCGAGGCGGGAGCGCACGGGGTGGCGCGCGAGGCGTTTCGCGAAGGCGTCGGCGCCCGCTCCCGGCGGCAGGAGCTCGAGCGCCGGATGGTCGATCTCGCGCTGCCCGCCGACGTCTGCCGCGACAACGGGCAGGCCCGCCGCCAGGGCCTCCTGCGCGGCGATGGACAATCCCTCGAAGCGGCTCACGTTGAGCAGCGCGTCCATCGCGGCAAGCCACGGCTCCACGGGCGTGACGAAGCCCGGGAGCCGCAGCCGGTCCGCGACGCCGAGGCGCACGGCGGCCTCCAGCAGGCGGTCCAGCTCGGTCAGCGCGCCGCGGTCGAGAAGCCCGCCCAGCACCACCAGCGCCGCGTCGCGCCGCTTCGCCAGGGCCGCGAGCACCTCCAGCGCGCGCGCGTGGTCCTTCTGCGGCTTGAACGCGCCGACGACCCCCACGAGGAAGGTCGTGTCGGCGACGCCCAGCGATTCGCGCACGGCGCGGCGCGCGCTCGCGTCGGTGGCCGCCGCCGCCACGCGCGGCCGGTGGCGAAGCGACACCACGGGAACGCGGCAACCAGCCTCGAGAACCTCGGCACGCACCGCCTGCGCACAGGCGACAGCCAGGGGCACGTGGGCCGGGTCCCACGAGGCGGGGTCGTTGCGCCAGCCGGCGCGCGCGTTGTGAATCACAGGCACGGTGCGCACGCCCTCCGCCCAGAGGATGGCGAGCAGGCGGTCGGGCACCAGGTGCGCGGAGACCGGCGCGGCGGCATCGCGCCAGTCGCGCGCCAGGGCGCGAAGGAATGCCTCGGGGGACTCGCGCCCGCGAACGCGAAGGCTCGCCGCGGCCGGCGCCGCGAGCGCGGTGCGGCGCGCATGCAGCACGGCGAGCTCGACCGGGCGCCCGCGCGCGCATTCGGCGCCTAGCCACTCGAGCACGATGCGCTCCGCCCCGCCCGGCGCGAGGGAAGCCACGAGCACGCGGATCGCGTCGCGCGCGTCACGCAAAGGCAGGAGACCGTCGATCGGTCGCGCGAAGAGCGCCTCCGGAACGTCCATTCAGTAGCTCGTCGACGAGGAGTCGTCGCCCGCGCCCCCGGACGAGGCGCCGCTGTCCGTCGAGCCGGAATCGTCGCCGCCTCCGCCTACGCCCGCTTCCGCGCCGGGCGTCGGATCGCCGCCGCCGGGCGCGTCCCAGCCGGCGGACGCACCGCCGCCGTCGAACGTGCCCCCCGCTCCCGCGAAGGCCGCGGCCGCCGTCGCGGCGCGATCGGACGACGACGAGCTGTCGGACCACGTCGTCCCGCGGTCGCTGGAGGAGACGGGCTCGTCGGCGAGCGCGGTCTTGAACTTCCAGGCGGCGGGCGGCTCCCACTCGAACTCGCGCTCGGGGTGCCAGTACTTCACCGTGGCGGCCCGTCCCGGCTTCTGCCGGACCGTGAACTTGCCCGCGCCCAGGCGCAGCGCGCCGAGCGCCCCGTCCTTCTTCTCCAGCGTGAATTCCGCGATCGGCTTCCCCGCGGCATCCTCGAGGATCGTGCGCTCGCCCTTTTGCGCGATCGAGACCCGCGCGCGCGCGGCCGCCGCGAAGCCGGGCGGCTTCTCGATGACGCCCTTCACGGGCTCGAGCCCCTCCTCGACGCGTGCGACGACGTAGTCGGCCACGCTCGCCGGGTGGAAGTGGGGTTGCAGCTCGGGAAAGGTCGCGCGGAAGAGCGCCTCGGCCTTGGCGGCCTGCTCCCCGGATGAGAGCGATGCCTTGCGGTCGCGAACGAGCCCCAGGATCGGGCGCACCACGACCAGGTACGCCATGAGGATCGCGAACAGGACGAAGCCGAGATTCACCTCCATGCGCCCCCCTTTCCGCCGGCCCCTCCTCGGGCGGCGGTCGACCGTCAACGCGGGATGGCGGCCGGGCTCAGAGCCGCTCGGCGAGCCACCCCTCGACGCTCTTCAGCGCGTCTGCGAGCGCGGCCGGATTCGTCCCCCCGGCCTGCGCCATGTCGGGCCTTCCCCCGCCCTTGCCTCCCACCTGCTGGGCGACGAAGTTCACCAGGTCGCCCGCCTTCACCTTGGCCGTCAGGTCCTTGGTGACGCCGGCGATGAGCGAGACCTTGCCGTCGGCCACCGCCGCGAGCACCGCCACGCCGCTGCCCAGCTTTTCCTTCACCCGGTCCAGGGAATCGCGCAGCATCCCCGCGTCGGCGCCATCGAGCACCAGGGCGATGGCCTTGGTGCCGTTGATGGTGCGCATGCCCATCGCGAGGACGTCGTCGAGCTTGCCGCGCGCGAGCTCGGCCTTGAGCCGGGCGAGTTCCTTCTCGAGCGCCTTCACGTTCTCGACCACCTGGGCGATCTTCGCGTCGATCTCCTGCGGCTGGGCCTTGAGCGCCTCGGCCGCGCGCGCCAGGCGCTCGCGGTCGGCCTGCGCGTGCGCCAGCGCGACGCTGCCGGCGATGGCCTCCACGCGCCGGATGCCGGCGGCCACGCCGCCCTCGGAGACGATGCGGAAGTAGCCGATGTCCCCCGTGCGCGCGACGTGCGTGCCGCCGCAGAGCTCGCGCGAGGTGCCGATGTCGAGCACGCGAACCTCGTCGCCGTACTTCTCGCCGAAGAGCATCATCGCGCCCAGCTTCTGCGCCTCGTCGATGGGCATGACGCGCGCGCTCGTCGCGGCGTTGGCGAGGATCTCGGCGTTGACGATGCGCTCGACGCGGCGGATCTCGTCGTCCGTCATCGGCGCGTGGTGGGCGAAGTCGAAGCGCGTGCGCGAGGGGTTCACCAGCGAGCCCTTTTGCTGCACGTGGCTGCCGAGCACTTCGCGCAGGGCCATGTGCATGAGGTGGGTGGCGGAATGGTTGTGTGCGGCGCGGGCACGCAGCGTACCGTCGACCTGTGCGGTGACCTCGTCGAACACGCTCAGCCGCCCGGTCTTGAGCACGCCCTGATGGCCGAACACGTCGGCCTGGATCTTCTGCGTGTCGTCGACCTCGAAAACGCCGTGGGGGGATTCGAGCAGCCCGCGGTCGCCGACCTGGCCGCCCGACTCGGCATAGAACGGCGTGTGGTCGAGCACCACCACGCCTTGCTCACCGGCCTGGATGGAATTGACCTGCGTGCCCTCGCGATAGATGGCGAGAATGCGTGCCTCCAGCTTGAGCGTGTCGTAGCCGTGGAACTGTGTCGCCTGGCCACGATATTCGACCCCCTGGGCCATCTGGAACTTGGAGGCGGCGCGCGCCTGTTCGCGCTGGCGTGCCATGGCGGCATCGAAGCCGTCCTGGTCGAGCGTGAAGCCGCGCTCGCGGCACATGTCCGCAGTGAGGTCGAGCGGGAAACCGAAGGTGTCGTAGAGCTTGAAGGCCGTCTCGCCGTCGAGCATGCGGTCTTCGCGATGCAACGCACCCTCCAGCACCGCCATGCCGTTGTCCAGGGTTTCGGCGAAGCGCTCCTCCTCCTGCTTGAGCACCGCCGTCACCCGCCCCTTGTTCTCCACCAGCTCCGGATAGGCTTCGCCCATCACCGCGGCCAGATCGTCGACCAGGCGATGGAAGAAGGGTTTCTTCTGGCCTAGCTTGTAGCCGTGGCGGATGGCGCGGCGGATGATGCGGCGGAGCACGTAGCCGCGCCCGTCGGAGCCGGGAATGACGCCATCGACCACGAGGAAGGCGCAGGCGCGGATGTGGTCGGCGATGACGCGCAGGCTCGGGTTGGCCAGGTCCTTCGCGCCGGTCTCCCGGGCTGCCGCGTGGATCAGTTCCTGGAAGAGGTCGATCTCGTAGTTGGAATGCACGTGCTGCAGCACGGCGGCAAGGCGCTCCAGGCCCATGCCGGTGTCCACGCTCGGCTTGGGCAGCGGGTGCAGCACGCCGTCCTCGTCGCGGTTGAACTGCATGAAGACCAGGTTCCAGATCTCGATGTAGCGGTCGCCGTCGGCATCCGGCGAGCCGGGCGGGCCGCCCTCGATGCCGGGGCCGTGGTCGTAGAAGATCTCGCTGCAGGGCCCGCAGGGGCCGGTGTCGGCCATCT
>JAHCLE010000067.1 GCA_026125445.1 Burkholderiales bacterium | reverse complement strand
CCGCGCAGCCCGCGCGGATAGCCGCTGCCGTCCATCCTCTCGTGGTGCTGCAGGATCACCTCGGCCACCGGCCACGGGAAGTCCACGCCCTTGAGAACGTCGTAGCCGCTCTGGCAGTGGCCCTTGATGAGCTCGAGCTCCATGCGCGTGAGGATGCCCGGCTTCGCGAGGATCTCGGCCGGCGCGCTGATCTTGCCGATGTCGTGCACGTAGCCGGTGAGGCGAAGCCCCTTCACCGCGTGCTCGGAAAGCCCCATTTCCCGGCCGATGGCGGCCGCGAGGTCGCCGACGCGCTTCTCGTGTCCGGAGGTGTAGGGGTCGCGAAGCTCCACCATGAGGGAGACCGCCTCGAGCGTGCCCAGCACGGTTCGCTCCAGCCGGGCGATGTAGCGGTCGATCTCCTCCTGGGCGCGGCGGCGCTCGCCGATGTCCTGCGCGATGCCGAGGATGGCGCGCTTGCCGCGCAGCGTCGCGAGCACCGCGTGCGCGCCGATGTCGGCCACGGTGCCGTCCTTGCGCAGCGCGCCGAAGGCCTCCTCGAAGGCCTTGCCCTCTCCCGAGGCCAGGCGACGGAAGCCCTCCGCGATCCGGGCGCGATCGTCGGGAGCCACCAGGTCGATCATCCCCTGGCCCATCAGCTCCTCCGCGGTGCGGCCCAGGATCTCGCCGGCGCGGCGGTTGGCGAAGGTGAGCCTGCCTTCCTCCACCATGAAGATCGCGGCGATGTTCTGCTCAAGCATGCCGCGGAAGCGCTCCTCGCTCTCGCGCAGCCGCGCCTGCGCCTCGCGCTGGTCCTCGAGCACGCTCAGCAGCGCCCCGCGCGCCCGCTCGGCCTCGCGCACGTGCCGGCGCAGCTCCTCCTCCGTGCGCTTGCGCTCCGTGATGTCGTGCACGAACACGAACATCTCGACGCCGTCGCGCCGGTACGAGGTGGCCACGACCTCGACGTCGATGGGCGTGCCGTCCCTGCGCCTCCACAGGCACTCGAAGCGCGCGCGGCCGTCGGTGGTGACCGTGGCGAAGCAGCTCGCGAAGGACTCCGGGCTCATGCCCGCCTGGACGTCGGGCAGGGCGAGGCGAAGCAGCTCCTCGCGGCGGTAGCCGGTGAGCGAGCACATGGCGTCGTTCACCTCGACGAAGGCGCCGGAGCGCCCGACGGCGGCGTAGCCGTCGAGCGTGGAATCGATGGCGGCGATGTAGCGCTGGCGCGTGGCCTGCACCGCGGCGATCGTCTCCTGGGCCGCGTCGGCGCGAAGCCCGGGTTCGGCGGCAGGGACGCGGTCGCGGTCGTTCACGCCGCCTTCTCCCCGTCGAGGCGCGCGCGCCCCGCGGAGGGCTCCGCGCTCGCGTAGCGCGGCGGCTCGCCCAGCCGCCGGCGAAGCTCGTTCACCTCGGCCTTGAGGCCCAGCAGGCGGTCCTCGCGGTCCAGCGTCGCCTCGTACCAGCGCCTGAGCTCGGCGAGCTGGCGGTTCACCTCGAGCTCGGCGCGCTTCCTCTCCGTGATGTCGACGAAGGCCGCCACGAAGTGGTCGCGCTCGGGGCGGTAGACCGACACGAGGAACCAGCGGTCCAGGCGCCCGACGTGCGCCTCCAGGGACTCGGGCACGCCCGTGTCGACGACGCGCTCGCAGGCCGCCACGAGCTGCGGGTTGGCATCGCGCAGGTCGAGGATCGCCTCGCCGGCGCGCCGGCCCTCGGCGCCGGCCAGCCCCAGCATGCGCCCGAAGGCCTCGTTCACGCGCAGGTAGGTGAAGTCCGGCGCGCGCCCCGCCTCGCGCAGCATGCGGCAGAACGCGAAGCCCTCGTGCATGTTCTCGAAGAGGCCCCGGTAGAAGGATTCGCTCCTGCCCAGCCGGTCCTCCGCGGCGCGCAGGTCCTCCACCACGCTCAGCAGCGCGAGCCGCGAGGCGTCCGAGTTCTCCAGCAGGCGCGAGGCCTCGGCCTGCGCCTCGCGCAGCTTCTCCTCGGCCTCGCGGCGCGCGGTGATGTCGGTGTGCGTGCCGGTCACCCGCGTCGGGCGCCCCTCGGAGTCGCGGGCAACGATGCGGCCCACGGACAGGATCCAGAGCCACTCGCCGGCGCGGCTGCGCAGGCGGAACTCGCCGCGGTACTCGGCGATCCGGCCGGCCATCAGGTCGTCGAACTTCGCGAGCGCCGCCTCGCGGTCCTCCGGATGCATGCGCTCGATCCACTGCCGGTGCGAGTCCCGGAACCCCTCCGGCTCGTAGCCCAGCATGCGGGCGTACTCGTCGCTCACGGTGGCCTCGCCCGTGGCGAGGTCGATGTCGAAGGAGCCCTGGTGCGAGGCCGCGAGCGCCAGGCGCAGCCGCTCCTCGCTCAGGCGCAGGGCCTCCGCGGTCCGCGCGCGCCGGATCCACGCCTCGAGGAGCGTTCCCATGAGCGCCGTGGCGAGCGGAAAGACCCCCAACACCGGGAAGGCGATCTGCGCGACGACCGCCGTGGCCCGGGCGGGAGGCAGGGTGAACATGAGGGCGAGCATCGCGGCGTGGACGGCGAGGCCGAATCCCCAGAGCTCGAGTCCCGGGATGGGGCCGGCCGGGCGGCGCCGCAGGCGACGCCAGAGCACGCCGGCGGCCGCGGAGACGGCGATCACCAGCACGCCCGTCAGCGCCGCCGGCCCGCCCTGCCAGAGGCGAAGCGAGGCGGTGACCGCCGCGGCGACGGCGGCTGCGAGCGGGCCGAAGTAGAGCCCGGTGATCGCGAGGAGCACGGAGCGCGCGTCGAAGAAGATCCCGGGGACGTACTGCCAGGGCGCGAGCATGAGGATCGCGCCCATCGCGCCGGCGAGCAGGCCGAGCGCGGCCTCGCGCGGGCGCGTCCGGCGCAGCAGCCAGTCGTCGGGCAGGGCGTGGAAGGCGAGGCCCATCGCGACGAGGACCGCGACGTTGTGGGCGAGCGCGAGAAGCGCCGTCTCAGGCACGGGCGTCTTCCCTGCGTTCGGCCTGCGGGCTGGCGTAGCGCGCGGGCCTTCCCGCCTCGGCCAGGGCCTCGTTCACCTCGCGCTTGAGCTGCAGGACGCGGACCTCGCGTCCCAGCATCGCGGAGTGCCAGCGGCGCAGCTCGTCGAGCTGGCTGCGGATGCGGTCCTCGGCGAGCTTCCTTTCGGTGATGTCGGCGACGAACCCCACCATGCGCGCGGCGCGGCCGCCGGCGTCGCGCACGGCGTAGCCGTCGTCCTGCACGACGAGCGTCGACTCGTCCTTGCGCCGGACGCGGTACTGCAGGTGGAAGGGCAGGCCGTCGCGCACGACCCTCTCCATCTCGCGGGCGAAGCGCGCCTGGTCCGAGGGCAGGACGATCGCGGTCCAGCGTGCGATCGCCCCGGAAAGCTCGTCCTCGCGGTAGCCGAGGATGCGCTCGACGTCGCCGGCGATCTTCATGTCGCCGGTGGCGAGGTCGCGGTCCAGCAGGATCTGGCCGCTCGCCCGCACCGTGGCCGCGTAGCGCCCGGCCCACTCCGCCAGTGCCGCCTTGCGGTCGAAGTTGTCCAGCGCGAAGGAGACGTCGACCGCCATCTCCTCGACGAGGGAGCGGGTCTGCGCGTCGAAGGTGCCCGGCTCGGCGCTGCACAGCGAGAGCACGCCCGCGACCTCGCCGCCGCGGCGAAGCGGCAGCACGGCGTGGGCGCGGATGCCGAACTCGCGCGCCATGTCCTGCCACGGCACCGTGGCCGGGTCGCACAGGAAATCGTCGCAATAGCGCGGAAGGCCCGAACGCATGGCGATCGCCGCGGGCCCCTGTCCCCCGGGATGGGCCGGGTCCAGGCTCAGGCGCAGGCGCTCCACGTAGCCGGCGATGGCGCCGTGGCTCGCCACGGGCCGCACCTCGCCCGAGCGCGCGTCCAGGAACCCGATCCACGCGCCGAGGTAGCCGCCGAACTCCACGGCGATCTGGCAGACGCGCCTGAGCATCGCGGCCTCGTCGTCGGCGCGCACGATGGCCTGGTTCGTCTCGCTGAGCGTCGCGTAGGCCACGGTGAGGCGGCGCAGCTGCTCCTGCGCGGCGCGCCGCTGCGAGATGTCGCGGATGAAGCTCTGGCACCACGCCCTTCCGTCGATCTCGATGGCGCTCGCGCTCACCTCGACGGGGAACGCCGTGCCGTCGCGTCGCCGATGGAGCGTCTCGAAGAGGACGCCCTCGGCGCGCTCCGACTCGCGCCAGCGAGGCTCGGCCTCGGCCCAGGCGTCCTCGGCATGCAGCTCGCGCATCGGCATGCCGCGAAGCTCCGCGGCGCTGCGGCCGTAGGCGGCCGCGGCGGCATCGTTGGCCTCCACGATGCGGCCCTCGGGGTTGGCGAGCAGGATGATCTCGCGCGCGCGCCGCGCCAGCTGGCCGAAGTGGTCCACGAGCGCGGCTCGCTCCTCGTTCAGCTCGTCGCGCACGTCGAGCATGCGGTTGAACTGCCGGGCGACCTCAACGAGCTCCGCCGGGCCCGCGAGCGCCGCCCGCGCGGTCGACGCGCCCGCGGCGACGCGCTCGGCGGTGCGCCCCAGCGCGGCGATCGGCCTCGCGATCGTCGTGCCCGACCACCACGCGAGCGCCAGCACCGCGGCGAACATCGCGATCCCGATGCCCAGGAGCTCGTCGCGCTCGGCCCGGTAGGGGGCGAGCACCGCGTCCTCCGGCAGCCCCGCCATGACCTGCCAGCCCGACCGGGTGACGGTGGCCACCGCCCACAGGCGCTGGTTGCCCTCGAGGCCCCTGGCGGAGACCACGCCTCGCGCGGGGTTGCGGGTCGCCTCGGAGAATTCCGCCGGCAGGGGCTTGCCGATCCACTCCCGCGGGTTCGCGGAACGCATGAGGACGCGGCGGCTGCGGTCGACCACGAGCACCATGGCTTCCCCGGGCGCCGGGCGGAAGAGGCGGTCCTGGAACTGCAGGAGGTCCACCGGCAGCCCGACGAGCCCGGCGAGCCGGCCGTCGTCGCGCCGGACGGGGTAGGTCAGGACGGAGATCCAGCGGCCGAGCGGGTGGGCGACGACGTCGCTCGCCGCGAGCCCCGGCGTGCGCAAGGCCTCGTCGAACCACGGCGCCTGCCCGGAACCCTCGATCCGGATCGGCTTCGGGTTCGTCGTGCAGACGAGACGGCCGGTCGTGTCGCGCAGGCCCATCGACATGAACTCCGGGTGCAGCGCCGCGAACTCGAGCAGGGCCGGGTCGCAGCGCTTCGGGTCGAGGGCCTTCATCAGGGGGCGCTCGGCCATGCGGGCGAGCAGGGCCTCCTGGTCGGCGAGGAAGAGGTCGAGCTGGGTGGCGACGTTGCGGGCCTGGAGCGTCACGCGCGCGTACCCCTCCTGCCGCGCCTCGCGGGACTTCTCGAGGGCGTGCCAGGCGAAGAGGCTGGCCGCCGGAAGCCCGACGGCAAGCCCGAGGAGGAGGAGTTGTGCGCGAATCGGCAGGCGCATGGCCCTGGAAGTCTCGCCGTGCATCCCGAGGACTCCACTTTGGGGCCTGTGCGCCGCGCGCGGTTGATGCGAGTCAACTCCGGTGGGCCGCTAGCACGTGCCGTCGCGAAGATCCGTCGGGCCGTGTATAATTTCGGGCTTCCCACGGGGTGGTAGCTCAGCTGGGAGAGCGTCGCGTTCGCAATGCGAAGGTCGAGGGTTCGATCCCCTTCCACTCCACCAGGATTCGAAAGGCCAGCCTCCGGGCTGGCCTTTCGCTTTTGCGCCGCCGGCTCGATCCGCGTTCGCGGCGGGGCGGCCAGTCATGGCATTCTGGCAACCGCCGGCCCCGGCCCCCGACGTGGAGGAGTGCGGATGAACGATACCTGGCGCCTCGCCTGCATTGCCCTTGCCCTGGCTGCCCCCCTCGCCGTCGCCGACGTGCGGGTCGAGCGCGCCACCGTGAAGACGGCCGGCGCCGACGTCCCCGTGGAGATCGCCATTCCGGCCGGCAAGGGCCCGTTCCCGCCGGTGCTCTACGTGCACGCGAGACGCGGCTACGAGGACCCGGATCGCGCCCACATCCGCACGCTGGCGGAACAGGGATTCCTCGTCGTGGCGCCCGACTGGCAAGGCGGGCGCTTCCTCGAGCGCTGGCCCAAGCCGCACGACCCGGCGACCGAATCCGACGTCGAGGCGGCGCTGGACCTGCTGCTCGCGCGTCCCGAGGCCTGCAAGGGGGCTGCGGGAATCGTCGGCTACTCGCGCGGCGGGTACTACGCCATCCGCCTCGCGGCGAAGCGGCCGAAGGACGTCGCGGCGATCGCCGCCTACGCGGGCCACATGCAGGACCCGAACGCGGGCGAGCCCGAGCAGCTCTTCTCCGTGGCGCCCGAGGTGCTGAAGATCACCGCGCCGACGCTCTTCCTAGTCGGCGACCAGGATTTCGAGCTTCGCCGCATCAACATCGGCCGCGCGTTCTACGCCCTCTACGAGAGAGGCGTGCCGGCGGAGCTGCAGACCTACCCCATGGCCCGGCGCGCGTTCGACTTCCGGGGGGACGCCACGCCCGAGGAGAAGATCGCGGCCCGGCACGCGCGCGAGCGGGTGAAGGGCTGGCTCTCGCGCTGGGTCTGCCCCTCGCAGGGGCGTTGACGGCAGTCAAGCGGGTTCCCCCGGGGGGTACCAGAATGTCCCGAGGGGCGACCGGGCCATGCCTGACCATTACGCCGTTTCCCTTTCCTATCTCACCAGCCTCGCGGTCGGCCTGCTGATCGGCCTCGAGCGCGAGCGCCATCGCGAATCGAAGGCGGGGGTACGCACCTTCGCCCTCATCGCGATCCTCGGGACGCTTTGCGCGATGCTTGGCGAGAAGACCGACTCGCCGTGGATGCTGGCCACGGGTCTCGTCGTGAGCGTCGGCGGCGTGCTCGCCGCCTATCTGTCGGCACCGACCTCCCCGCCCGACCAGGGAACGACGACGGTGATGGCCTCCGGCCTCACGTACTGTCTCGGCGCGGCGGTGTGGCTCGGCTACTCGGGGCTCGTGATCGCCGTGGCCATCGTGGTGACCACGCTCCTGCACTACAAGTCGCAGCTCGAGGGCTTCTCCGTGAGGCTCAACCAGACCGACATGGCGAGCCTGCTGCAGTTCGCGGTGCTCTCGCTCGTCATCCTCCCCGTGGTCCCCAACAGGGGCTTCGGCCCCTACGGCGCGCTGAATCCGTATCACCTGTGGATGATGGTGGTGCTCATCTCGGCGGTGAGCCTCGCGGGCTACGTCGCGTGGCGGCTGCTGGGAGGCAAGGGGCCGGTGCTGCTCCTGGGCGCGCTGGGCGGGCTCGTCTCCAGCACGGCCACCACGCTCGTCTATTCGCGCGGGGCGCGCGGCAAGCCCGAGCTGGAGGGCACGGCCGCCACCGTGATCCTCCTCGCGAACCTGGTGGTGCTGCTGCGGCTGTCGGTGCTGGGGGCCGCGGTCATGCCGTCCATCCTGCCGACGATGCTGCCGGTGATGGGGGCCGGCCTCCTCGCGGCGCTGCCCATCGCGTGGATGACTTGGCGCAGGCACGCGGAGGGCCCGGCGCTCGAGAACCCCGAGCTCACCAACCCGACGGACCTGCCCGTGGCGCTGGGCTTCGGCGCGGCCTACGCGGCGGTGCTCGTGGCTGCCGCGTGGCTCAACGACCTCGCGGGAATGGCGGGCGTCTATGCGGTCGCGATGGTGTCGGGCCTCACCGACGTGGACGCGATCTCGCTCTCGTCCTACCGGCTCTTCGGCGACGGAAGCATCACGGCCGCCGGCGCCGTGATGACCATCGTCGTCGCGGTGTGCTCCAACGCCGTGGTGAAGGCCACGATCGTCTTCGTGGTCGGCGGCCGATCCCTCGGCATGAAGTGCGTCGCCGGCTTCGGCGCGATGGTGGCTGCGCTCCTCGCGGTGGCCCTGGCGATGCTCGCCTAGATCGAGGGGCCGGCCTGGAGGCCGGCCCTTCATCGCCTCCGCCCCCCCGATTCAGAGCGCGACGCTCACGCCCGCATAGACGGATCGCCCCATGCCGGGCACCGCGATCCCCCACGGCACGCCGTTCATGCTCATCGTGGAGCCTTGCCCCACGTAGGCGCCGCCGGTTGGCAGCCGGTAGGAGCGGTCGAAGAGGTTCTCCACGCCGAAGTCGAACCGGAACGGCTTCCAGGAATAGCTGGCGCGCAGGTTCACCAGCCCGTAGCCCGGCGTGGCGATCTCGTTCCTCGCGCCGGACAGTCCGTCCTTGCGGGCGACCATCACGGCCTCGATCCCGCCACTCCAGCCGCCGAGCGCGTGGGTGAGCGTCACGCGTGCGTGGAGCGGCATGATCCCGTAGAGCTCGTCGCCCGTCGTGCGGTTCTCGCCGTCGACCCAGGCGAGCAGGCCCGCCACGCCGAACTCCCCGAGCGCCGTCTTCGCGAGCGGCGCCCGCCCGGAGAGGTCGAAGCCCTGCAGCCGCGCCGAGTGGTTCACGTACTTGAGGACGACGAACTGGTTCGTCGCCTGCACGGTGGCCGGGGCGTTCGTCGCGGCATTCCACTGCACCGCGTCGATGTAGTCGGACACTCGCGTGTAGTAGGGCGTGAAGCGAAGCTCCCAGGCGCGGTCCGGTGCGTGCCAGTCGAAAGTGGCGGACACGGTGCCTGCCGTCTCGCGCTTGAGGTCCAGGTTGCCGACATAGCCGTTGCCGTCGCCCACGAGGTTGTTCATCACCGCGGCCATCGACCACGTGGACCAGGTGTAGCGCTGGTAGAGGTTGGGGGAGCGGACCTTGCGCGCGACGCCGAGCTCCACGTCCAGGCCCGCGTCCGGCGTGAAGCGGGCAAGCGCGGTCGCGTCCCAGTTTCCGTCCGTCCGGGAGCGGTCCGCCGCGTTGAAGGCGTCGGCGTCGCGCTTCTGCCAGCTCGCCATCATGCCCATGCCGTTCGTCCCGGGGTCGTAGCCGCGCACCTCGCCGGCGTCGCTCTTCACGCGCTCGTAGCGCACGCCCACGAGCGTGAGCCAGCGCGCATCGTGGCGGCGCTCCCACTCGCCGAAGAGCGCGTCGCGGTCGCGACGGCCGTCGTTGACGTTCACGAAGGTGCCCGGCGACATCATCCCGCCGGAGGGCGGCCACCACTCGTCCAGGCGGTAGCGCTGGAACTCGGCGCCGACGCGAAGCAGGTCCTCCCGCGTGAGGCCCACGTTCGCGACGGCCGTGGCGCCCCGGGTCTCGCCGTCGCTGTACATCGGCATCCCCGAGGCGCAGTTCATGCCGACGGTCGTGCACGGCGTTCCCGTCTCCGGCGCGGCCGGCGGCTGCGACAGGGCGCCGTACCAGAAGCGCTTGTCGGCCCCGAAGTCCATGTAATGGTCGACCGTCTCCCGCCAGGCGCGGACCTCGACCGTGCCCCAGGCGAGCTCTCCCAGGTAGCGCAGCGAGACGCGGTGCTGCGTGTTGCCGAGCATGTCCATGCGCTGGTTGGGGTAGAGCTGGTACGGAATGTCCTGGTAGCCGAGCTTCGCCTCGAGGAGGTGGATCCCGTTGCGATACGCGAAGGACAGGTCGTGGTTGCGCGACTTGTAGGCCGTCGAGCCGACCTCGTCGAGCGGCAGCGCGTGCCCCACCCGCCCGGTCGCCCCGTCCGTCTTGAAGCTGCCGCCGGCCGTGTGGTTGTCGGCCTGCGCCGTCGCGCCGCTGTAGCGGATGCTCGCGCTTTCGCCCGCGAGGCTCGCCGACAGGCCGCCTCCGTACGCGCCGTTGTTCCCGCGGAAATAGGCGCTGGCCTCCCCTTTCGCGACGGGGCCCTGGCCGGGCGCGGCGAACTCGGGGGGGGCCGTTTCGACGACGATCGAGCCGCCGAGGGAGTCGCCGCCGACGCTCACCGGCGCGATGCCCGCCCAGACGCTGACGCGGCGCACCTGCGCCGGATCGAGATACGACATCGGCGGGTTCATGTGGTTGGGGCAGGACGACACGAGGTCCATGCCGTCCACGCGGATGCGCAGGCGGTCGTCGCCGAGCCCGTGGATCGCGGGCAGGCTGGAGACGCCGCCGGCCGCGGAGAGACTGAGGCCGGGGATGGCATCGAGCAGGCGGGCCGTGTCGCTCACGTACGAGCGGCGCGAAGCGACATCGCCGGCGCCGAGCGAGCCCGCGCCGGCCGGGGGGGAGGCTTCGCGCGGCGCGGTCACGACCACGGAGGGCAGGGGCGAGGTCTGGGCGAGCGCGGGCATCGCGAAGGGGAATGCGACCGAAAGGGCGATCGCGAGGGGGCGTGGCTGGAGTTGCATGGCAAGGGTCCTTCGAAGGGTTGGGGGCGGCGCGAGGGCGGCGGCGGTCAGTCGAGCAGGCGCACCCGACCGTCAGGCTGGAACTCCCAGCGCGGGGCGATGGGGTCGGGCTTCGCGAACTCGGGAGGGATCACGAAAGCGGGACGGGCGACCGGCGGCGCGGCCGGCAGCTCGCGAGGCGGCGGAGCCTCGACCGGCTCGAGGACGATCTGCCGATCGGGCGGAAGGGGCGGCGCGGCGAAGCCGCCGCCAATTGAGTAGGCAACGAACACGACGACGACCGAGGCGACGATGTTGAACGCGACGATCGCCCGAACGGCGACAGGCATCCTGGGCTCCCGTGGGCTGCGAACGAACGACCGCCGGGCGCTACGGGGCCCGCGGCGGCGATTCAGGACGACGCTTCAGGAGGCGAGGGGAGGCGCGCGGGGTGGCGCGGCCAGCCACGCGAGCCGCTGGCGGGGCTCGTAGGGCCGGGGCGCCGGGACCGGCATCGAGGCGGCCGGCTCGGCGAGGAAGGAAACGGCGGCCGGCAGGATGGCCGGCGACGTCGCGTGCGGGAAACAGCACGGGCAGTGCTCGAAGTCGGAGGGCTTCGGCGCCTTGGGGAACCCGGGGCTTCCCGCGGGCACCTCGATCGTGATCGGGCCCGAGGCCGAGCAGACCTCCACCCACTTCGTCGCGTCCCGTCCCGGCCAGAAGGCGTGCGAGATCGCCGGCAGCAGCGCAGCCGCGAGAACCGCGAGCAACGCGGTGAAGGCGGCGAGGCGGCGGGTAGCGTTCGTTCGGCTCATGGGGCGGCGATCATAGCACGTGGTGCATCGCGGTCCGGCGTCCTTGTCGCGGCCGAGGCGGCCGGCACCATAATGGGAAACCCGGAGAGGCTCCGTCACTTCCCCGGCCCCTGGACCCCCATTCGACAAGGAACCCCGAAATGAGAACCGCACGCATTGCCGCCATTGCCATCGCCCTCCTGGCCCAGCACGCCCTCGCCGAGATCACCGTCTCGGAGGCGTGGGTGCGCGGAACGGTGCCGGCCCAGAAGGCCACGGGCGTCTTCATGAAACTCAAGAGCACCGAGGACGCGAAGCTCGTCTCCGCGGCCTCGCCGGCCGCGACGATCGTCGAAGTGCATGAGATGGCCATGAAGGGCAACGTGATGGAGATGCGCGCCGTGGAGTCCATCGCACTTCCGGCGGGCAAGACGGTGGAGCTCAAGCCCGGCGGCTATCACGTGATGCTCATCGACGTCGTGAAGCCGCTCTCGAAGGGAGCGACGGTGCCCGTCACCCTCACGGTGGTGGGCAAGGACGGCAAGCGCTCGACGTTCGAGGTGAAGGCGGAAGTGCGCGCGCCCGACGGCCACGGCAAGCACTGATCGCGTCCGCATCCTCCCGCTTCTCGCCGCCCCGCTCATCGCCCCGCGACGCGCCGCGGTCCGCCGGGATACCGGGGAATTGGCAACGCCCGCCTCAGGCCGGGTCGTGAGGGTGCTCGTGCGCCTCGCGCTCGTGCTCGGTGGAATCTAGGTCCGGGTGGGAGTGATCGTGCGCCTCGGGCACGTGCTCGTGCGCATGGGCCGGATCCTCGGCCCCGTGCGGGTGGGCGTGGCTGTGCTCGTGCGCGTGCGGGTGGGCGTGGCTGTGCGTGTGCGGATGGCTGTGCACGAGGTCGCCGTGCCGGTGCACGTGCTCGTGGACGTGCTCGTGGGCGTGCGCGTGCTCGTGGGCGTGCGGCCCTTGGTCCTTGCTTTCGGTGGCCATGGCGGTCTCCCCAGGTGGCTGAACGGCGGCAGTCTTGCAGATTCGCGGGGCCGGGCCAAGCCCTAGAGCGAAATGGCGATGCCGACCCGGATCGTGCGCGGCTCGGCGGGGTGCGTGTGGATGTCGGCCACGGCCCCGGGCTCGTTCGCGAGCCGCGACTCGTAGAAGTAGTCGACGTCCGAGGCCTCGCGGTCGAAGAGGTTCAGGACCTCCACCCAGGCCCTGACGTTCCGGCCGAAGCGGTATCCGGCCTTCAGGTTGGCGAGCGTCGAGGACTTCGAGCGCACGGAGTTGTCCTCGATGAGCGGCCGGGCGCCGAAGAAGCGCATGCGAAAGCCCGCCGCCCACGGCCCGTCGCTCCAGGAGATTCCCGCGGAAGCGGTGCGCTCGATCGCGCCGGGAATGTAGTTGCCTGCCGGGTCGTCGTCGCGAAATCGCGCCCGCGACCAGGCGAAGTCGGCATCGACGATGAGCCCGCGGGCCGGGCGCCAGTAGTTGGCCCATTCCACGCCCGTGCGCCGGCTCGGCCGGCTCGCCTCCGTGGTTCCTGCGTCCCCGACGAACAGCAGCTCGGAGGCGATGTCGAGCCCCCACGCCGTGAGGGATGTCTGCCACGCGGGGGTGAGGTGCGTGTGCAGCCCCACCTCGGCCCCCTTCGCGCGCACGAGGGGGTCGACCCGCTCGACGGGCTCGCCCGAAGCGGGGTCGACCTGGATGGTCGAGCCGCGCGCGTCGTTGCTGTGGAAGCCGCCGCCCAGGTTCACGAAGAACTCCGTGCTGCCGAAGGGCCCGGCGACGACCGAGAGCTTCGGGTTCACGATGCTGTCGCTCGCCTTGCCGCTGTTCGCCTCGATGTTGCTGCGGACGTCGAAGCGGTAGCTGTCGGCCCGCACGCCCGCGATCGTGCGCAACGCCGGGCTCCACTGCGTGGTGTTGCTGTACCACGCCGAGAGGCTCGTCTGCCGGACGTCGTCCTCGCGCGTGGTGCCGATGCGCTCGCGCGCGATGGTGTGATACAGCCCCACCGTGCCGATTCGATCGTGGCGCGCCTCGGCGCCGAAGGAATGCGAGGTGTCGGTGGCGCCCCACCTGCCATGGCGCACGTGCTCCAGGGTGCCGCCGAAGATCTTGCGCCGGTCGGCCTGCTCGAACTGGTCGCCGTTGTCCGGGTCGTCCAGGTAGTAGGTGAAGTTGGAGAACAGGTTGAGCCCGTAGTCCATGGCGTAGGCCGATGCCCGCGTGTACCCGTAATCGCCGCGCCCCAGCCAGTCCGCCGACAGGCTGTGCCGCCAGGTCTTGCCGCCGAGGGTCGGGTCGATGTTGCCGTAGCGGCCGATGATCCCCTGGTCGATGGCGCGCTGAGGCACCTGGTCGGTTGAGTTCCAGCGGTTCGTGTAGGCCAGGGCGGTCACGGAAAGCCCGTCCGTCTCCGCCTGCGACCAGCGAAGCACGCCCGAGAGCTTGCGCAGGTCCTGCGGCAGGTCCCAGGGGCCGTCCTCGCGGTGGACTTCGCCGGCCGCGAGGAGCGTGCCTCCCGCCATCGGCGTCGAGCCGCCGGCCACCAGCCGCTGGTAGCCGTTCTCGCCGAGCGCGAACTCCGCGAGGGGAGCGGGCAGCGAGCGGACGTAGTCGATGTGCGCCGCCCCCGCCGCGGAGAAGTCGCCCTCCTCGGCGTAGTAGGTCCCCTTCCTGTACTGGATCGTCGAGACGAGCTCCGGGATCAGGAAATTGAGGTCGGTGTAGCCCTGCCCGTGGGCGTGCGTGGGGAGGTTGACGGGGATGCCGAGCACGACGGTGCGGAAGTCCGTGCCGTGGTCGAGATTGAAGCCGCGCAGATAGTACTGGTTCGCCTTTCCCGAGCCGCTGTGCTGCGTGATGATGAAGCCGGGCACGACCTCGAGCAGCTCGCCGGGGCGCAGCAGCGGCCGGTTCTCGAGCTGTTCGCGGGTGACGGTTCCCTGCGAAGCGGAATCGAGCACGCCGGTGGTGGCGCCGCGCTCGCCCGTGACCTCGATCCGCTCGATCTGCTGGACGCCGCCGGCCCACGCGCCGCCGGCCATCGCGGCGAGAAGCGAAACGGCGAGCCGCCGGACGGTGCCGACCTTCATCGGGATGCCGCGCTCTTCGGGAGCGCCGCGCGCCTGCGCGCCGCCGCCATGCCGACCAGGAAGGCCGCGAGCACTCCGGCCACGACGGCCCCGCCCACCGCGAGCTCGCGACCGTCGTACCAGGACTCGATATCCGGCGAAACGAGCCTCGCCACCGTGAACAAGCCGAGCGCGAGGCTTATCGCCGCGACCGCCAGGGCCATCACGCGCGAGGCGATGGCGGCGGTGCGGTCTGCGCGGCGGATGAGGCGGTTGATCCACAAGCCGTTGGCCCCGTCCACCAGGAGCATGCCCAGGACGAAAAGGCCGCACACCAGCAACGCTTCGGGGAGGCCGCCGAATCGGCCGGCAGCCAGGGCGAAGAGCGCCGCCTGGGAGACGGTGTCGAAGGAGATGGCGAAGAGCGCGCCCACCGCCGCGACGGCCCAGGGGCTGCGCACCGTGACGATGCGGCCAAGGAGTCGCGACCGGATTCCCGCCGGCGCGACCACCTCCCCGGGGCGCGCGACCAGCACGGCGCGCAGGTTGAGCCAGGCCAGCCCGAACAGGAAGGCCACGGACACCGCGACCCCGGTGAACTCGAGCCAGCCGGGTGCCTGCCACCCGGCCGAGAGCGACCCGGCGGCCAGCGCCACGAGGCAGACGACGGCGCCGTGCCCCAGCGAGAACAGGGCGCCGCACAGGCGCGAGAGGGCGGGGTTGGTGGGCGCGTTGTAGCGCGTGAGCCCGTCGATCGTGGCCAGGTGATCGGCGTCGAAACCGTGACGGACGCCAAGCACGAAGGCGAGCGCGCAAAGGGCGGACCAGGTGGCGGGCAGGGTGTCCATGCGGGATCCGGGGAGCCTCGACGGCGGTAGGAAAAATATGACACAACTTCCCACCGGTACGCAAGCCGACGCCTGCCGCGAGGGCGCGCGATGTTCAAGAACGCGGGATCAGGTGCTGGTGGCCGTGGTGGTGGTGGGCGCCTGCCGCGGCGTGGCGGTCGGTCGGCTCGACGCCGATCGCGTTGATCGCGGCGTGGCGCACGCCGCGCTCGGCCTGGATGCGGTCGGCGAACCGGCGCACCTCGATCGTCGGCCCCTTGAGGATCTCGACTTCCAGGCAATGGTCGTGGTCCAGGTGCACGTGCATCGTGGCCACGACGAGGTCGTGATGCTCGTGCTGCGCCTCGGTCAGGCGTTCGGCCAGGTCGCGCACATGGTGGTTGTAGACGTAGGACAGGCTCGCCACGCAATGGCCGGAGTCGCCGCGGCCGGCGCGGTCACCCTCCACCTCGCGGCGAAGGAGGTCGCGCATCGCCTCCGAACGGCTGCCGTAGCCGCGCCGGGCGATGAGTTCGTCGAATTCGCGCGCGAGCGGCTCGTCGATGGCCATCGTGATTCGTTCCATGGGCGCTCCTCCCTGATCGTCCGGCCCCGCAACGGGGCCCTGGCGAGGAGCATAGCCCATCGGGCGTCCCGCCCGATGGCCAGGGCTACTTCATCGCGTAGAGCTTGATCAGGTCGCCGCGCGAGACCACGCCGCGCACCTTCGCCTCGTCGTCGGTGACGATGAGGCGCTTGATGCGGTTGGTGTCCATGAGCGTCACGGCCGTGCGCAGCGTCTCGTCCTCGCGGATGGTGATGGGCGACTTGGTCATGATGTCGTCGACGATCGTGCCCATGCCCTTCCTCGCGCGGCGCTTCCTCACCACCGTCTCCAGCGTGTCGGTGACCGCGCTCTGCTCCAGGTTCATGGCCGAGAGGAAGTCGGCCTCGGTGAGCACGCCGATGAGCTTGTCGTTCACGTTCAGCACGGGCACGCCGCTCACCTTCTTCTGCACCATGAGGGTGGCGGCCGCCGTGAGGGCGCTTCCCGAGTGCACGCTCACGACCTCCTTCGTCATCACGTCGCGCACCTTCATCTCGCGGGCGTGGCGCGCGTGCGGCGTGGTCTCCAGGTCCTTGCCCACGAAGTTCATGTGCGAGGGCAGGAGCGGCACGTTGGGCAGCCGCCCCTTGAGCAGCAGGTTCCAGTACACCCACTGGAAGGCGAGCTTGCCCACGTGGTTCATGTAGCTTTCCTTGAGCAGCGAGAACGGCCCCACGTGCGCCATCGGGAAGGATCCCTCCAGCGGCTCGATGTCGTAGTTGAAGTCGAGGAGCATCGCCTTGTGGTAGCCCGTCTCGATGAAGCAGTTGGCGTGGCCGTCGAAGGTGGGCATCGCGGGCTTGCCCTCGATCTCGCGCAGCAGGTTCTC
>JAHCLE010000066.1 GCA_026125445.1 Burkholderiales bacterium | reverse complement strand
TGGCAGAGCCGCGGCATGGAGATGCTCATGGTCAACTGGTTCGGCGACGGCAACGGCTACGTCGGGGATCCCGACCTCGAGCCCGAGAAGGCCCACACGGCCTCCGTGACCCTCGACTGGCACGCGCCGGACCGGGGCTGGGAGCTCCGGGTGACGCCGTACTACACGCGCGTGACCGACTACGTCGACGCGGTGCGCTGCCCGGTGAGCCTGGGCGGGGCCTGCACGGCGGCGAACCTCGCGGCGACGCGAAGCTTCGTCTTCCTGCGCTTTGCCAACCAGGCCGCGAGGCTGCACGGCGTGGACCTGTCGGGGCGCGTGGCGCTCGGCAGGACCGCCTGGGGCGAATGGGGCCTGGCGGCGGTCGCGAGCCTCGCCCGCGGCAGGAACCTGGATACGGGCGACAACCTCTACAACATCCTGCCGGCGAACGCGACCGTCACGCTCACCCACCGGCTGGCGGGCTGGTCGAGCGCGCTCGAGGTCGCGATGGCCGCGGCGAAGGACGACGTCTCGGCCGTCCGCAACGAGGTGCGAACCGCGGGCTACGGCCTCGTGAACCTCCGCGTGAGCCACGCCTGGCGCGACGTGCGGCTGGACCTCGGCGTCGCGAACCTCCTCGGCCGCCTGTACGCGCTGCCGCTGGGCGGCGCCTACCTCGGCCAGGGCACGACGATGACCTCCAGCCCGGTGGGCTCGGTGCCTCGCTGGGGTACCCCCGTTCCGGGCATGGGGCGATCGTTCCACGCGGGTATCTCGGTGAAGTTCTGACCTCCGACGGTGATCGGGAGGGGTGAATTCGGTATCCTTACGGGTTTGGATCACGCCTAGCCCTCAAGGAACCGACATGTCGCTGCAGATCGGAGTGCCGCGGGAGACCTTCCCGGGCGAGAAACGCGTCGCCACCGTTCCCGAAGTGGTGGAGAAGCTGAAGAAGCTGGGATTCGGCGTCCTGGTCGAATCGGGCGCGGGCGAGGCGGCCAACTGCGGTGACGACGCCTACCGGGCCGCCGGCGCGGAGGTCGTCCCCGACGCGGCCACGCTCTGGTCCCGGGCGGACATCGTCTTCAAGGTGCGCGCTCCCAACGCGGACGAGGTGGCGAGGGTGCGCGAGGGCCAGACGCTCGTGAGCTTCATCTGGCCCGCGCAGAATCCCGACCTGATGCAGCAACTGGCCGCGAGGAAGGCCACGGTGCTCGCCATCGACTGCCTGCCGCGGCAGCTCTCGCGCGCGCAGAAGATGGACGCGCTCACCTCCATGGCCGGCATCAGCGGCTACCGCGCCGTCATCGAGGCCGCCAACGCCTTCGGCCGGTTCTTCAACGGCCAGATCACGGCCGCGGGCAAGGTCCCGCCGGCCAAGGTGTTCATCGCCGGCGCCGGTGTCGCGGGCCTCGCGGCCATCGGCACGGCCGCGAACCTGGGCGCCATCGTGCGCGCCAACGACACGCGGGCCGAAGTGGCCGACCAGGTGAAGTCGCTCGGCGGCGAGTTCGTCAAGGTCGACTACGAGGAGGAAGGCTCGGGCGGCGGCGGCTACGCCAAGGTGATGAGCGAGGGCTTCCAGAAGGCCCAGCGCGAGATGTACGCCCAGCAGGCGAAGGACGTGGACATCATCATCACGACCGCGCTGATCCCGGGCAAGCCCGCGCCGAAGCTCATCACCGCCGAGATGGTGCAGACCATGAAGCCGGGCAGCGTGATCGTCGACATGGCGGGCGAGCAGGGCGGCAACTGCGAGCTCACCGTGCCGGGCGAGGCGGTGGTGAGGCACGGCGTCACGATCATCGGCTACACCGACCTCGCGAGCCGCCTGGCCAAGCAGTCCTCGACGCTCTACGCCACCAACCTGTTCCGGCTGACCGAGGAGCTGTGCAAGACCAAGGACGGCGTCATCGACGTCAACATGGAGGACGACGCGATCCGCGGCCTCACCGTCATCAAGGACGGCGCCGTCACCTGGCCCGCGCCGCCGCCCAAGCTGCCGGCCGCGCCGCCCCCGGCGGCCAAGCCCGCGATGCCGCCTCCCGCGCCCAAGGGCCACGGCCACGGCGCCGGAGAGCCCATGTCGGCCGGGGGCCTCGCGGCGGTGTTCGGCGGCGGGGGCCTCCTGTTCCTGCTGATCGGCCTGTATGCCCCGGCGGCCTTCCTCGGCCACTTCACGGTGTTCATCCTCGCCTGCTTCGTGGGCTACATGGTGATCTGGAACGTGACGCCCGCGCTGCACACGCCGCTCATGAGCGTGACCAACGCCATCTCGAGCATCATCGCCATCGGCGCCCTCGTGCAGATCGCGCCCCCGGTCGAAGCCGGGCTCAGCCGGCCGGAGGAACTGATCCGCTGGATCGCGATCGTGGGCATCGGGCTCACCTGCATCAACATGTTCGGCGGCTTCGCGGTGACGCGGCGCATGCTGGCCATGTTCCGCAAGTAGACGGGGGAGAGCGAAAATGTCCTCGAGCCTCGTCACCGTCGCCTACATCGGCGCCACCATCCTCTTCATCCTGAGCCTGGGCGGCCTCTCCAACCCGGAGACCTCCCGGCGCGGGAACCTCTACGGCATCGTCGGCATGACGATCGCCGTGCTCGCCACCGTCTTCGGGCCGCGCGTGATGGCGGCTGGCATTCCCTACATCGTCGGCGCCATGGTCGTCGGCGGGGCGATCGGCCTGTACGCCGCGCGCGCCGTGCAGATGACGCAGATGCCGGAGCTGGTGGCCATCATGCACAGCCTGGTGGGCCTCGCGGCCTGCCTCGTGGGCTTCGCGAGCTACATCGACACCTCGATCGCCCTCACCGGCGCCGAGAAGACGATCCACGAGATCGAGATCTACGTCGGCATCCTCATCGGCGCGGTCACCTTCTCGGGCTCGGTGATCGCCTTCGGCAAGCTCTCGGGCAAGATCGGCGGCAAGCCGCTGCTGCTCCCGGCGCGCCACTGGATCAACCTCGTGGGCCTCGTCGTCGTCATCTGGTACGGCCGCGAGTTCATCCTCGCGAAGGACATCGCCTCGGGCATGACGCCGCTCATCGTGATGACGGTGATCTCGCTCCTCTTCGGCATCCACATGGTGATGGCCATCGGCGGCGCCGACATGCCGGTCGTGGTCTCCATGCTCAACAGCTACTCGGGCTGGGCGGCGGCGGCCACCGGCTTCATGCTCTCCAACGACCTGCTCATCGTCACCGGCGCGCTGGTGGGCTCCTCCGGCGCGATCCTCTCCTACATCATGTGCCGCGCGATGAACCGCAACTTCATCAGCGTCATCGCCGGCGGCTTCGGCACGGGGGAGGGCGCGCCGGCCAAGAAGGCCGAGGGCCAGCCTGCCGGGGAGGTGACGCCCATCGGCGCCGCGGAGACCGCGGAGCTGCTGCGCGAGGCGAAGAACGTGATCATCGTGCCGGGCTACGGCATGGCCGTGGCGCAGGCGCAGCACACCGTCTTCGAGATCACGAAGCACCTGCGGGAGAAGGGCGTCAACGTCCGCTTCGGCATCCACCCGGTCGCGGGCCGCATGCCCGGCCACATGAACGTGCTGCTGGCCGAGGCGAAGGTGCCCTACGACATCGTGCTCGAGATGGACGAGATCAACGCCGACTTCCCCGACACGGACGTCTCGATGGTCATCGGCGCCAACGACATCGTGAACCCCGCGGCGCAGGACGACCCCACGAGCCCCATCGCGGGCATGCCGGTGCTCGAGGTGTGGAAGGCGAAGACCTCCATCGTCATGAAGCGCTCGATGGCCTCCGGCTACGCCGGCGTCGACAACCCGCTCTTCTACAAGGACAACAACCGCATGCTCTTCGGCGACGCCAAGAAGATGCTGGACGAGGTCCTGGGGGCGTTGAAGGCGTAGCGCCGCGGCCGTCCCGCGCAGGATCTACGCGCGCGAGCGCTGCGCGCGGCGCCAGGCGGCCGGCGGCTGGCCGACCAGGCGCTTGAAGGCGCGCGCGAACGCCGCCTCCGTCTCGTAGCCGACTTCCTGCGCGATCGCGGCGACGGTCGCATCGCTCTCGCGCAGCAGGCCCGCGCCGCGCTGGATCCGCCAGTTCGCCAGGTACTGCATCGGAGGCTGCCCGACCAGCCCGGCGAAGCGCTCGTGCAGCGCCGAGCGCGACAGCCCCACCTGCCGGCCCAGTTCCTCCACGGTCCAGGGATCGGCAGGCCGATCGTGCAGCAGGCCGATGGCCTTGCCGACGTGGCGGTCGCGAAGCGCGGAGAGCCAGCCCGAGCCGCCCTCCGGCAGCGATTCCAGGTGGCGGCGTGCCGCGTCCACGAAGACCATCTCGCTCAGGCGGTCGAGCACCGCCGCGCTTCCGGATCGTCCCTGGCGGGATTCCGAGACCGCCTGGTCCAGCATCGGCGCCACCCACGCGCCCACCCCGCCCGACTTCAGGTGCAGCAGGCGCGGCAGGGCGGCGATCAGCGGATTGAAGGGCCGCAGGTCGCAGCCGACGTAGCCGCAGGCGACGACCGTGCTCGCATCCTGCGCGGGCGTGGGCGCGCCGGGCCGCAGCACGCCGCGGTGATAGGCGACGGCGATCGGCTTCGGGTCGTCGCGCGTCGTCACGCGCCAGTCGCTGTCGTCGCTCGGCGCCTTCATCCCGGGCGCGCTCGAGATCACGTGGCGGTCGCCGCGCGGGAACATCACGATGTCGCCGCTGCCCACCCGCACGGCCGGCTCGCCGTCGGTCGCCGCCCAGCCCCCGCCCTTGACGACGAGGTGGTAGGCCAGCACGTGCTCGGCGCCCGGCATCAGGGCATTGGCCAGCTCGGGCGAGGCCGGAGTCTCGGCGGCCCAGTCGTCGCCGAAGCTCACGTAGTAGAAGATCGCGCCCCGCAGGCGGACGCTGCGCAGGACGTCGGAGAGCGGATCCTGTGTCATCGCGGAGCCCTGGCGGAGCCTCGGTGAAGGGGGGAGGACGGGCGGCCGGTTCGGACGGCAAGTCCGGACGCGCGGACAAAGGTGCACGACGCGCGGAGAAGCGTCAACCGCGCCGGGCGCGAACAATGCGTCCGTTGCCACCACACCGAGGAACGAACATGGGACATGCAGACCACGCTCCCGCCGTGCCGCACGCGCGGAAGGGCCGCTCGACGAGGGATGTCGTCGACAACCACCTGAAATGCTTCGGCGAGCGCGACCTGGAGGGAATCCTGGCGGACTACGCGCCGGGAGCGATCTTCTTCACGCCGCAGGGGCCGCTGCGCGGCCGCGACCAGATCGGGGCGCTCCTGCGCTCCCTGCTGGCCGAGTTCGGCAATCCCGGGGCGTCGTTCAGCCTCGACCACCTGTCCGTCGACGGGGACTACGCCTACCTCCTCTGGAAGGGGCGGACCGCCGACAACGCCTACGAGCTCTGCACCGACACCTTCGTCGTCCGCGACGGGACGATCGCCGTCCAGTCGTTCGCCGCGAAGATCACGCCCCTGCGGTGAAGGCCGGCCCCGTGCCGCCCGCCGATTCGATGACCGCCACCCGGATCCCGACCAAGGAAGGAGACACACCATGACTACCCAGCAAGCCCAGGCCGCCGCGCGCCGCCCTGCCGTGCCGCCGCCGGACCTCTCCGCCGTCAAGCAGAAGCAGCAGGCCACGTGGGCGAGCGGCGACTACGCCGTGATCGGCACCACGCTGCAGATCGTGGGCGAGCAGCTCGCCGAGGCGGCGGACATCCGCGCCGGCGAGCGCGTGCTCGACGTCGCGGCGGGCAACGGCAACGCCACCCTGGCGGCGGCCCGACGCTTCGCCCGGGTCACCTCGACCGACTACGTCCCGGCGCTTCTCGGCAAGGCGAGCGCGCGCGCGGCCGCCGAGGGCCTCGACGTCGACTTCCAGGTGGCCGATGCGGAGAACCTGCCCTTCGAGGACGGGCGCTTCGACGCCGCCCTTTCCACCTTCGGCGCCATGTTCACGCCGGACCATGCCCGTCCCGCGCAGGAGATGCTGCGCGTCGTGAAGAGCGGGGGGCGGATCGGCCTGGCGAACTGGACGCCGGAAGGATTCATCGGCCAGCTCTTCAAGATCGTCGGGGCCCACCTCCCTCCGCCGGCGGGCCTGAAGTCGCCGGCCCTGTGGGGCACCGAGCCCCACATCGTCGAGCTCTTCGGGGCGCGGGCGGCCGACATCCGCACGCAACGCCGGTTCTTCAACTTCCGCTACGCCTCGCCCCGGCACTGGCTGGAAATGTTCCGCACCTGCTACGGACCGGTCCACCGGGCCTTCGCTGCGCTCGACGAGGCCGGGCAGCGCGCGCTGGAGAAGGACATCACGGGCCTGCTCGAGCGCCTCAACGCGGGCGGGGCCGGCACGCTCGTCGTTCCCGGCGAGTACCTGGAGGTGGTCGTCGTGCGCCAGTGACGGGCGGCGCGGTTGCGCGTTCCTTGCCCGGGATCAAACCCGGGCGGGGGCCGCGCCCTACGCTTGCACCATGGATACGACCTCCGGGATGCAGGCGAGGGTGCGGGCATGGCTGCCCGCGTTGTTCGTGGTTGCCGCCGGATTCGCCTGGGGCTCGCCTCCCGCGGAACTGGTGAAGGGCAAGGGAGGCGTCGACGACCCCAAGGGCGCCGGCGCCGTCTCGAGCGGCGTGGCGCTTCCGGCGCCCCCGCCCGTGACCGGCAACCGGAAGGCGCCCGTCGCCTCGTGGGGCAAGCCCCTGCCGTATCCCATCCTCATCGCCGACCGGCGCAACAACCGGCTCCTCGAGGTCACGCCCGACAAGCGCATCGTGTGGGAATTCCCGTCGCCCAACCTGACGGTCTACTCGGGCAACGAGGACGTGAACTTCTCGGAGGACGGCAAGCGCCTCGCGGTGAGCGAGGAGGACAACTACGACGTGCACATCGTCGACTACGAGAAGCGCGAGCTCGTCTGGACCTACGGCGTGCCGGAGAAGAAGGGCGCCGCGAAGGGCTTCCTCAACTACCCCGACGACGCGCACCTACTCTCCGACGGCAAGTTCCTCACCGCCGACATCCGCAACTGCCGCGTCCTCATCATCGACCCGGCCACGAACGAGATCGCCACCCAGTGGGGCAAGCCCGGCGACTGCCGCCACGACCCGCCGGGCCGGCTCGCGTACCCGAACGGGGCCACGCCGCTGGAGAACGGCGACATCCTCGTCTCCGAGATCCGCGACGCCTGGGTGAGCCGCATCACGCGCGAGGGCAAGGTCGTCTGGAGCGTGAAGGCGCCCAACATCCGCTACCCCTCGGACGCGTTTCCCACCGTCGACGGGAAGAACGTCATCGTGGCCGACTTCGTCAAGCCCGGCCGCGTCGTGATCTTCGATCCCGCCACGCGCAAGGTGATCTGGCAGTACGACGCCAAGTCGGGCGATGAAATGCTCGACCATCCGTCGCTCGCGCGCGAGCTGCCCGGCACCGGCGACGTCATCGTGGCGGACGACCTGCGCCACCGCGTGGTGGTGATCGACCGGGCCACCAGGAAGATCGTCTGGCAGTACGGCGTCACCGACACGCCCGGCCACAAGCCCGGCTACCTGTTCTACCCCGACGGCTTCGACCTCGACGTCTACCGCGACTGGCGGCCGGCGGCCCGGCAGTAGCCCGCCGGCCCTTGGGCCCGCCGCGGCTTTCGGGCGAGAATGCCGCCATGGATGACGAGTCCCTGATGCGCGCGGCCCTGGCGCTCGCGGAAGACGCGGCCCGCGCCGGCGAGGTGCCCGTCGGCGCGGTCGTCGTCAAGGACGGCGAGGTCGTCGGTCGCGGCTCCAACCGCCCCATCGGGACGAGCGACCCCACGGCGCACGCCGAGATCGTGGCGCTTCGCGAGGCGGCCGCGCGGCTGGGCAACTACCGCCTCACCGGCTGCGAGCTCTACGTGACGCTCGAACCCTGCGCGATGTGCGTGGGCGCCATGCTGCACGCCCGCCTGGCGCGCGTGGTCTTCGGCGCGGCCGATCCCAAGACGGGCGCTTGCGGCGGCGTGGTCGCGCTCTCCGCCGAGGCGAAGCTCAACCACCAGACCGCCTTCGAGGGCGGCGTCCTCGCGCAGGAGTGCGGCGCGCTCCTGAAGCGCTTCTTCGCCGAGCGCCGCTGAGGCGGCCGGGTCCCGCCGCGGGTGTAGAATTTCCCGCGATTTCCCCCTCGTCGGCCCCGATGCCCGCTCCCCGTTTCGTCCACCTTCGCCTGCACACGGAGTACTCGATCGTGGACGGCATGGCGCGCGTGGACCATGCCGTGGCCGCCGCGGTCGCCGACGGCATGCCGGCTCTCGCCATCACCGACGCCGGCAACCTCTTCGGCGCGGTCAAGTTCTACCTCGCCGCCCGCTCCGGCGGCGTGCAGCCGGTCATCGGCTGCGACCTCGCGATCACGAACGAGAAGAACCGCGACCAGCCCTTCCGGATCGTGGCCCTGTGCCGCGATGCCGCGGGCTACCTCGCCCTGTGCGACCTCATCACCCGTGCCTACTCGAGCAACCAGTGGCGCGGCCGGGCCGAGCTGCGCCGCGAGTGGCTGCAGGGCGCGCGGGGCCTCATCGTCCTTTCCGGGGCCGAAGGCGGCGACGTGGGCGCGGCGCTCGCCGCGGGCGCCACCGCGCACGCCGAGGAGCTCGCCCGCGGCTGGGCGCGCGACTTCCCCGGCGCCTTCTACGTGGAGCTGCAGCGAGCCGACCCGGAGAGGAGCGCCCCCTACGTGCGCGCGGCGGTCGCGCTCGCGGGCCGGCTCGAGCTTCCCGTCGTGGCCACGCACCCCGTGCAGTTCGTGAAGGCGGAGGACTACACCGCCCACGAGGCGCGCGTGTGCATCGCGCAGGGCTGGGTCCTGGGCGACGCGCGCCGGCCGCGCGATTTCCGCCCCGCGCAGTACTTCAAGACCCAGGCCGAGATGGCCGGGCTCTTCGCCGACATCCCGGAGGCCCTCGAGAACTCCGTCGAGATCGCGCGCCGCTGCGCCTTCGAGTTCACCCTGGGCAAGACGCGGCTGCCGGACTTCCCCACGCCGCCGGGCGTGACCGTGGGCGAGCACCTGCGCGCGCTCGCCCTCGAGGGACTGGAGCGCCACCTGGCCGAGGCCTGGCCCGATGCCGCCGAACGCGATGCGGCGCGCCCGCGCTACCGGGAGCGCCTGGAGTACGAGGTGAAGACCATCGAGCAGATGGGCTTCCCCGGCTACTTCCTCATCGTCGCGGACTTCATCAACTGGGCCAAGCGCAACGGCGTTCCCGTGGGGCCGGGCCGCGGCTCGGGCGCCGGCTCGCTCGTGGCCTGGTCGCTCGGCATCACGGGGCTGGACCCGCTGCGCTACGAGCTCCTGTTCGAGCGCTTCCTCAACCCCGAGCGCGTGTCGATGCCCGACTTCGACATCGACTTCTGCCAGGACGGGCGCGACCGGGTGATCGAGTACGTGCGCGGGAAGTACGGCGCGCAGAGCGTCTCGCAGATCGCCACCTTCGGCACGATGGCGGCCAAGGCCGTCGTGCGCGACGTGGGCCGCGTGCTGGGCATGGGCTTCGGCGAGGTGGACCGCATCGCGAAGCTGATCCCGTTCCAGCTCGGCATCACGCTGGACGAGGCGATCAAGGCCGAGCCGCAATTGAAGGGCCTCATCGAGGAGCAGGAGGAGGTGGCCGAGCTCATGCGCCTGGCGCGCGCCCTCGAGGGGCTCACGCGCAACGTCGGCATGCACGCTGGGGGCGTGCTCATCGCGCCCGGCAAGCTCACGGACTTCACGCCTCTGTACTGCGCGGACGGGTCGACTGCCACCGTGAGCCAGTTCGACAAGGACGACGTCGAGAAGGCGGGACTGGTGAAGTTCGACTTCCTGGGCCTCACGACGCTCACGATCATCGCCGAGTGCGAGCGCCACGTGCGCGCGATGGGGGTGCCGGACTTCGACATCCAGGCGATCCCGCTGGACGACCCGGCCGCCTACCGCATCTTCTCCTCCGGCAACACCGTGGCGATCTTCCAGTTCGAATCGCGCGGCATGCGCGACCTCATCATGAAGGCGCGCCCGGACCGGCTCGAGGACCTCATCGCCTTGAACGCGCTCTACCGCCCGGGGCCCATGGACCTCATCCCGGAGTTCATCGAGCGCAAGCACGGGCGCCAGCGCTGGGAGTACCTGGACCCGCGCCTGAAGGACATCCTCGATCCCACCTACGGCGTCATGACCTACCAGGAGCACGTCATGACGATCGCGCAGGTGATCGGCGGCTACACCCTCGGCGGCGCGGACCTGCTGCGGCGGGCCATGGGCAAGAAGAAGCCCGAGGAGATGGCCCAGCAGCGCGAGATCTTCCTCAAGGGCGCCACGGGGCGCGGGCTCGAGGAGAGGAAGGCGACGGTCCTCTTCGACCAGATGGAGAAGTTCGCGGGTTACGGCTTCAACAAGTCGCACTCCGCGGCCTACGCGCTGGTGGCCTACCAGACGGCCTACCTCAAGGCGCACTACCCGGCCGCCTTCTGCGCGGCCAACCTGTCGGCGGTCATGAACGACACCGACAAGGTGCAGGTGATCTTCGACGATGCGCGCGCCAACGGCCTCGAGGTCCTGCCCCCGGACGTGAATGCGGGCGGCTACCGCTTCGCGCCGCTGGACGCCAAGCGCATCCGTTACGGGCTCGGGGCGGTCAAGGGCACGGGCGAGCAGGCGATCGACAACATCGTGGCCGCGCGCGAGGCGGGAGGGCCCTTCCGCGACCTGGGCGACTTCTGCCGCCGCGTCGACCGGCGCATCGTCAACCGGCGCGCCATGGAGGCCCTGGTCAAGGCGGGCGCCTTCGACGCGATCGAGCCCAACCGCGCCAGCCTCGCCGCCTCGCTGGGAGCGGCGATCGAGCTCGCGGAGAAGGCGGAGCGCTTCGCCCAGCAGACGAGCCTCTTCGGCGGCGCGGAGGAGGCCACGGCCGAGGCCTTCGAGCTCATGCGGGTTCCGGACTGGCCGGAGCGCGAGCGCCTGCTCGCGGAGAAGCAGAGCCTGGGCTTCTACATGTCGGGCCACCCCTTCAGCGCCTGGCGGGACGAGATCCGCCGCGTCGCGCGCACGCCGCTGGCGGACCTGCGGCCGGCCAACGAGCCGCAGATGGCCGCCGGCGTGATCTACGGCGTGCAGATGCGCAATTCGAGGCGCGGGCGCATGGCGGTGCTCACGCTGGACGACGGCAGCGCCCGCCTCGAGGTGGTCGTCTTCGGCGAGCTCTTCCACGAGAAGCGGTCCATGATCCAGGAGGACCAGGTCGTGGTCGTCCAGGGCCGCGTCTCGCAGGACGACTTCTCGGGCGGCATCCGCTTCTCGGCGGACAAGCTCATGGACCTCGCGGAGATACGCAGCGCCTACGCGCGCGGCATCCGCCTGTCGATCAACGGGCAGGCGGACTCGGCGAAGCTGCGCGCACTCCTCGCCCCTTACACGGGCGGCAAGTGCGCGGTGGCCATCCGCTACCGAAACGCCCAGGGCGAGTGCGACATCCGCCTGCCCGACGAGTACCGCGTGAAGGTGTCCGCGCCCCTGCTCGACTCGCTGGCCGAGTGGCTCTCGGAGAGGAACGTCGAGGTCGTCTACTAGGGCGCGGCGCTCACGCGGTCGGGTGCTGCTCGAAGGCCGTGTAGCGTCCCGCATCCGGCGTCACCTCCACCTGCGTGACGCGCGCCGAGGGCGGTCCCTGCCGCGCCCAGGCCACGAGCGCCTCGACCGCCGGCGCCGGTCCGCAAACGACCGCCTCCACGGTTCCGTCGCGGCGGTTGCGCACCCAGCCCGCGAGCTCCAGCCGGACGGCCTCGCGGTGCAGCGACCAGCGGAATCCCACCCCCTGCACGACGCCGTGGATGCGCAGGCGCAGGCACGCCGCCTCACTCATCGCGGCCCACCTTTCCGCGGCCGCGCTTGGTGACGCCCCGCAGCTTCTTCTCGCCGATGCGCCGCTCCCTCGAGGCGCGCGTGGGCTTCGTGGCCACCCGCTTCTTCGGCACGTGGTTCAGGCGGACGAGACGCTCGATCAGCCGCTCGAAGGCGATGTCGCGGTTGCGGTGCTGCGAGGGCGAGTCCTGCGCGATCACCACGACGCCCGAGGGCGGGTGGAAGAGGCGAAGCGCCGATTCGGTGCGGTTCACGTGCTGTCCGCCCGGGCCGCTGGCGCGGAACACCTCGACCACGACCTCCCGCTCCAGCGTCTCGCGGTCGGTCGCGTAGGGAGGAGGGGCTAGGGGCGGTCTTCTCGTGGCCATCTGGAGTGATTCTGGCGGCGGGGAGGAAGGATACGGGGGATTTCAACACGGAGGACACGGAGGACACGGAGGTCACGGAGGAAGGCGGTTTCGGGCTTTCCGGGACCATCGTGGTGCATCCCACGGAATCTGAACCTGCTTTCCTCCGTGTCCTCTGTGTCCTCCGTGTCCTCCGTGTCCAAATCCCACGCCTGTGCCGTCGGTGGCCTCGCCTTGGCCACGAACCAGGAAGACGTTACTTGATGCGCATGCCGGGCGTGGCGCCGGCGTCGGGGGCGAGCAGGTAGATGGAGCTGCCGTCGCCGGCCGCGAGCACCATGCCCTGGGATTCGCCGAAGCGCATCTTGCGCGGCGCCAGGTTGGCGACCATCACGGTGAGGCGCCCCACCAGCTCCTTGGGCGTGTAGGCCGAGCGGATGCCGGCGAAGACGGTGCGCGTCTCGATGCCGATGTCGAGGGTGAGCTTGAGGAGCTTGTCGGCGTCGGGCACGAGCTCGGCGTCCACGATGCGCGCCACACGCAGGTCGATCTTGCCGAAGTCGTCGATCGAGATGGTCTCGCCCACCGGCAGGATCGGGGCGGGCTTGGGAGGCTCGACGGGCTCGAGGCGGAATTCGGGTGCCGCGCCGGCGGCGGGCTTGGGCGCCTCGGGCTTCGCCTCCGCCGGCGGCTCGAGGAGCTCGGCGATCTGCTTCGGGTCGATGCGCGAGAGCAGGTGCCGGTAGGGCTGGACGACGTGCCCCGGCTTGAGCGCGCTGGGGACGTCCTCCCAGGTGAGGGGCTTCGCGAGCCCGAGGAAGGCCTCGACGTCCTCGGCCACCTTCGGCAGCACGGGCTTCAGGTAGATCGTGAGGATGCGGAAGAGCTCGAGGTAGAGCGTGCAGAACCACTGCAGCGCGGCCTCCTGCCCGGCCTCCTTCGCGATCTCCCAGGGCTTCTGCTCGTCGACGTACTGGTTCACGCGGTCGGCGAGGAACATGACCTGGCGGATGGCCTTGCCGAACTCGCGCGCGTCGTAGTCGGCGGCGATCTGGTCGGCGAAGCTGCGCACCTCGAAGAGGATGGCCGGCACCTGCTCCTCGTCGTCGGGCGCGGGCGCGGCCACGTTGCCGCGCAGCTTGTGCTTGAGCTCGCGGCCGGCCGAGAGCGGCTCCTCCGACAGGCGCCCCGCGAAGCGCTTGGCGATGAAGCCCGCCGCGCGGCTGGCGATGTTCACGTACTTGCCCACGAGGTCGGAGTTCACCCGCGCCAGGAAGTCGTCGGGGTTGAAGTCCAGGTCCTCCACGCGCGCGTTGAGCTTGGCGGCGAGGTAGTAGCGCAGCCACTCCGGGTTCAGGCCCAGGTCCGCGTACTTCTGCGGGCTCACGGTGATGCCGCGCGACTTCGAGAGCTTCTCGCCGGTGAGGGTGAGGAAGCCGTGCACGAAGACGTTGTCCGGGACCTTCCGGCCGGCGAACTTGAGCATCGCGGGCCAGAAGAGCGTGTGGAAGTAGATGATGTCCTTGCCGATGAAGTGGATCTGCTCGAGCTTGGGGTCGGCCAGGACCTTGGCGACGTCCAGCCCCTTCTTCTCGAGGTAGCTCCTGAGCGAGGCGAGATAGCCGATGGGGGCGTCGAGCCACACGTAGAAGTACTTGCCCTTCTCGCCGGGGATCTCGATCCCGAAGTAGGGGGCGTCGCGGGTGATGTCCCAGTCGTTCAGGCCGCCGTCGAGCCATTCGCGGACCTTGTTGGCCACTTCCGGCTGCAGCCGGCCGTCCTGGGTCCAGGACTTCAGGAATTCCACGCAGCGCGGGTCCGAGAGCCGGAAGAAGAAGTGCTCGGACTTCTTCATCACCGGCGTGGCGCCCGTGAGCGCCGAGAAGGGGTTCTTCAGGTCCGTGGGCGTGTAGACGGCGCCGCAGCTCTCGCAGGAGTCGCCGTACTGGTCCTTGGCGCCGCACTTGGGGCACTCGCCCTTGATGTAGCGGTCCGGCAGGAACATCCCCTTCACGGGATCGAAGAACTGCTCGATCGTCCGGGTCGCGATGAAGCCGGCCTCGCGCAGCGCCGCGAAGATCTGGGCGGCGAGCTCGCGGTTCTCCTCCGAGTGGGTGGAGTGGAAGTGGTCGAAGCTCACCCCGAAGCGGGCGAGGTCGCGCCGGTGCGACTCGGCCACGCGCGCGATGAGCTCCTCCGGGGAGATGCCCTCGGCCTCGGCCTTGAGCATGATGGGCGCGCCATGGGTGTCGTCGGCGCAGACGAAGTGCACCTTGTGTCCCTGCAGCCGCTGGAACCGCACCCAGATGTCGGCCTGGGTGTACTCCATGATGTGGCCGATGTGGAACGGGCCGTTGGCGTAGGGCAGCGCCGTCGTGACGAAAAGCTTGCGTGGCATGAAGCCGGGTGGCGTGCCTGTTGGTGGTTGGCGGGCGGCCCGTGCGGCCGCGCGTGGCGTCGGCGGGCTCGCGAAAAATTCGACGGGACAGGGTCAACTCGATTGTAGCAAATTGCTTTAAAATTGCGCGCTTACCTTCCACGCTTCCGCGCCCGCCCTCGCGAGCGCCCCCATCCCGACATGGCAACTACCGACAAGGACGTCCTGGCAGCCCTTTCCGAGCTCATCGACCCGGTCACGGGCAAGAACTACGTGGAGGGTCGCTCCGCGAAGAACGTGAAGGTCGAGGGCGACCGCGTGAGCCTCGACGTGGTCCTGGGCTACCCCGCCCGCGGGGTGATCGAGCAGGTGCGCTCGCAGGTGGTGGAGCGGCTGAAGAAGCTTCCCGGCGTGGCCTCCGTGAGCGCCAACGTGCAGTCGAAGATCGTCTCCCACGCCGTGCAGCGCGGCGTGAAGCTCGTCCCCGGCATCAAGAACATCATCGCGGTGGCCTCCGGCAAGGGCGGCGTGGGCAAGAGCACCACGGCGGTGAACCTCGCCCTTGCGCTCGCCGCCGAGGGCGCGACGGTCGGCATGCTCGACGCCGACATCTACGGTCCGTCGCAGCCCACGATGCTGGGCATCACCGGCCGGCCGACCTCGCGCGACGGCAAGTCGATGGAGCCCATGGAAGGCCACGGGATCCAGGCGATGAGCGTGGGCTTCCTCATCGAGGCCGACACTCCCATGGTCTGGCGCGGCCCCATGGTCACCCAGGCCCTGGAGCAGCTCCTCACCGAGACGCGCTGGCGCGACCTCGACTACCTCGTGGTCGACCTGCCGCCGGGCACCGGCGACATCCAGCTCACGCTGGCCCAGAAGGTGCCCGTCACCGGCGCGGTGATCGTCACGACGCCGCAGGACATCGCCCTCATCGACGCCCGCAAGGGCCTGAAGATGTTCGAGAAGGTGGGCGTGCCGATCCTCGGGATCGTCGAGAACATGGCGATACACGTCTGCTCGAAGTGCGGCCACGCCGAGCACATCTTCGGCCATGGCGGCGGCGAGCGCATGTGCAAGGACTTCGACGTCGAGTTCCTGGGCGGGCTGCCCCTGGACATCAACATCCGCGAGCAGGCCGACAGCGGCCGGCCCACCGTGGTGGCCGACCCCGACGGCAAGGTCGCGGCGATCTACCGCGAGATCGCCCGCAAGGTCGCCGCGCGCATCGCCCGGCAGGCCGAGGACCGCACCGCGGTCTTCCCCAAGATCGTCGTTCAAAATACGTGATCACGGGTTATTGAAAGGACATCGGGGCGATCGTTCGAGCGGACGATTTCGCCGCTCAACTCCGTGAGCAGGAAACCATGAGCATAAAGAGCGACAAGTGGATCCGCCGCATGGCGGCCGCGCACGCGATGATCGAGCCCTTCGAGCCCGGGCAGGTGCGCCAGGTCGACGGCCGCCGCATCGTCTCCTACGGCACCTCGAGCTACGGCTACGACATCCGCTGCTCGCGGGAATTCAAGATCTTCACCAACATCAACGCCACCATCGTCGACCCGAAGGCCTTCGACGAGAAGTCGTTCGTGAACTTCGAGGGCGACGTCTGCATCATCCCGCCCAATTCCTTCGCGCTCGCCCGCACGGTGGAGTACTTCCGCATCCCGAGGAACGTCCTCACGGTCTGCCTCGGGAAGTCGACCTACGCGCGCTGCGGGATCATCGTGAACGTGACCCCCTTCGAGCCCGAGTGGGAGGGGTACGTGACCCTGGAGTTCTCCAACACCACGCCGCTGCCGGCCAAGATCTACGCCGGGGAGGGCTGCGCGCAGGTGATCTTCTTCGAGTC
>JAHCLE010000065.1 GCA_026125445.1 Burkholderiales bacterium | reverse complement strand
ATCGACGAGCCGGCGCTCCTGGAGGCCCTGGCGAGCGGCAAGCTTCGCGCCGCGGGGCTCGATGCCTTCGCCACCGAGCCGCTCGTCGGCGAGCACGCGTTCCGGGACGTCCCCAACGTGATCCTCTCCCCGCACATCGGGGGCGTGAGCGAGGACGCCTACGTGAACATGGGCACCGCTGCGGCGCGCAATGCCCTCGAAGTGCTTTCCCGACCGCGGCCGGTGGCCGCCTGACGGCTCCTGCCTTGGCGCCGGGGCAGTATCCCCAACACGGAGACCCCATGAAGAGACTCGCTTTCCTCGGTGCCGCCCTTCTGCTCGCAACCACGCTCGACGCCGCCGCGCAGGCCTGGCCCTCCAAGCCCGTGAAGATCATCGTGCCCTACCCGCCGGGCGGAGCGGTGGACGTGATCTCGCGCAAGGTCGCGCAGAAGCTCGCCGACCAGCTCGGCCAGCCCTTCGTCGTGGAGAACAAGCCCGGCGCCACCGGCACGATCGGCATGGCGCTCGCCGCGAAGTCCGCCCCGGACGGCTATACGCTCGCGGCGAACGACATGACCTATTCGCTGCTGCCGTACGTCTTCAAGAGCCTGCCCTGGGATCACGAGAAGGACCTCGTGCCGGTGACGACCACCGTGTTCGTGCCCTACGCCATCGCCGTTCGCGCCGACTCCCCGCACAAGACGCTGGGCGAGCTGCTCAGCGCCGCGCGGGCCAATCCCGGCAAGCTCAACTACGGCTCGGGCGGCCCCGGCACGGCGCCCCACTTCGCGACCGAGTCGCTCATGCTCGCGGCCAACGTGAGCTTCACGCACATCCCGTACAAGGGCGCCGGGGAGGCGATGACGGCGCTGATCGGCGGCCAGATCGACCTCTTCATCGCCTCGACGGCCTCCCTCATGGCGCAGACGAAGGGCGGCCGCGCCCGGATGCTCGCGGTGAGCGGCGACAAGCGCCTCGCGGCCCTTCCCGACGTGCCGACCTTCGCACAGGCGGGCCTGCCCGGCTACGGTATCCTCAACTTCAACGGCTTCTGGGCGCCCAAGGGGACTCCCCCCGAGGTCGTCGCGAAGATCCAAGCCGAGGTGGCCAAGGCGCTGGCGAGCCCGGACATGGGCGCCTTCGCGGAATCGCAGGGCGGATTCCCCGGCGGCACGAAGCCCGACGCCTTCGCGAAGATCGTGGCCGACACCACGAAAATGTGGGGGCCCGTCGCGGAGAAGGCCAAGGTGGAGCGCCAGTAGCGCAAGGAGTGCCGGAATCCATGTTCACGCTGCAGCCGCCTGCCATCCGCGACACCGAGGTCTTCACGCGCCTTCCGGATCGCTTCCGGAAGGCGGCCATCACGGACTGGTCGCGGGCGAACCGGGGCGGCGCGGCGCTCGACTCGTTCCTGGAGGCACCGGCCTTCGACTCGACCGGCAACCTGTACGTCTCCGACATTCCCTTCGGGCGCATCTTCCGCATCGACCCGGCCGGCGAGTGGACGCTTGTCGCGCAGTACGACGGCGAACCCAACGGCATGAAGTTCGTCTCCGACTCCGAGGCCGTGATCGCCGACTACCGCAACGGACTCATGCTCCTCGACCTGAAGCGCGGCGCCGTGCGCGAGCACCTCGGCCGGCGCAGCTCCGAGCGCTTCAAGGGCCTGAACGACCTCATCTTCGATTCCCGCGGGGCCCTCTACTTCACCGACCAGGGGCAGACGGGACTGCACGATCCCACCGGCCGAGTGTACCGCCTCCGGCCGGACGGGGCGCTGGACTTGCTGCTCGCGAACGTGCCGAGTCCCAACGGAGTCGCGCTCTCGCCGGACGAGAAGGTCCTCTACGTGGCCGCCACGCGCGGCAACAGCGTCTGGCGGGTTCCCCTGATGGAGGACGGCGGCGTCGCCAAGGTGGGACAGTACTTCACTTCCCGCGGGCCGAGCGGACCCGATGGGCTGGCCGTGGACGAGCAGGGGAAGCTCGTCGTGGCCAATCCCGGCCTAGGCGTCGCGTGGGTCCTCGACACCCTGGCGCAACCGGTGGAAGTGCTGCGAAGCGTCGCCGGCGCCTCGCTCACCAACCTCGCGTTTGGCGGGCCCGACAGGCGCACCGCCTGCTTCACCGAATCGACCACCGGAACGATCCTGCGCGCCCGGCTCGCGACGCCGGGCCTGCCGCTCGCCCGTCCCGCCCGCTTCTGAAACGCGCGCTTCAAAGCAGGCAGGACAGGCGCTCCTCGCGCAGCGTCGCGAACCCGTGGCGCTCGTAGAAGCGGCGGGCGCCCGGGTTGTCGAAGTGGGTGGCGGTGTCGATGCGGGTCACGCCCGCGCGGCGCAGCTCGTCCTTGAGCGAATCCATCATCGCCGTGCCGATGCCCTGCCCTTCGAGGCCGGGGCGCACGTTCACGTCGTCGAGCTTGGCCACCAGCGTTCCGCGCGAGGTGGAGATCGCGAAGCAGGCCACGCAGCAGCCCACGACCTCGCCGCCGCGCCGGCCCATCCACACGAAGCCGAGCTCGGGCCTTTCCACGAAGAGATCGAGGGCGCGCCGCAGCGCTTCCGGGCCGCCGTCGCCATAGGTGCCGGCGACATCGAGATAGTGGGGATCGGCCTGGAGGAAGGCGAGGAAGAGCTCGAACGCGGCCTCGCGGTCGGCCGCGCCCATGCGCGCGAAGGCGGGCTTCAACCCTTCTCCCCGGCCACGCCGTAGGCGCCGATGCGGCTCTCGGAGAGCGTGAGCGATTCCATGCGGCGGTCAAGGCGGTCGTAGTCCGCCTCGTGCTCGCCGACGAAGGCGCTGAAGGCCTCCTCGCTCTTCCAGCGGTCGATGGTGACGTACTCGCCCGGGCGCTCGTCGTCGGCCAGCAGCTCCGTGCCGAGGTAGTCCTTCGACGACGAGAAGAACTTCGCCCACTCGCCCTTCGGGCCGTAGGCCTTCGCGAACTTCGCTTCCTGCGCCGGGTCGACGCGGTAGCGCCAGATGACGACGTACATCAGCCGAGCCAGGCGCGGGCGTTGCGGAACATGCGCATCCACGGCGAGTCCTCGCCCCAGCCGTCGGGGTGCCAGGACATGAGCACGGTGCGGAAGACGCGCTCCGGGTGCGGCATCATGATCGTGAAGCGCCCGTCGGGCGTGGTGACCGCCGTGATGCCGCCCGGCGAGCCGTTGGCGTTGTAGGGGTAGGCCTCCGTGGGCTTGCCGCGGTTGTCCACGAAGCGCGCGGCCACCAGGTACTGGCAGGCCTCGAGCGTGCTTGCGTCCTTGAACGTGGCCTTGCCCTCGCCGTGCGCCGTCACGATCGGGATGCGGCTTCCCTCCATCCCGGAGAGGAGGATCGAGGGCGACTTCTGCACCTCCACGAGCGTGAAGCGCGCCTCGTACTGCTCCGAGAGGTTCCTCTCGAAGTGCGGCCAGTTCTGCGCCCCCGGGATGATGGACTTGAGGTTCGACACCATCTGGCAGCCGTTGCAGGCGCCGAGGGCGAAGGAATCGGCGCGGTTGAAGAAGGCCTCGAACTCGTCGCGCGCGCGCGAGTTGAAGAGGATCGACTTGGCCCAGCCCTCGCCCGCGCCCAGCGTGTCGCCGTAGCTGAAGCCGCCGCAGGCCGCGAACCCCTTGAAGTCGGAGAGCTTCACGCGGCCGGCGATGATGTCGCTCATGTGCACGTCGAAGGCCGCGAAGCCGGCGCGGTCGAAGGCGGCCGCCATCTCCATCTGCCCGTTCACGCCCTGCTCGCGCAGGATCGCGATCCTCGGCCGTGCGCCCCTGGCGATGAAGGGCGCGGCAATGTCCTCGGCGGGGTCGAAGGTGAGCTTCGCGTTGAGCCCCGGGTCGCCCTCGTCCAGGATGCGGTCGTACTCCTGGTCGGCGCAGGCCGGGTTGTCGCGCAGCCCCTGGATGGCGTGGGTGACAGAGGACCAGGCGCGGTGCAGGTCCACGCGCTTCTCGTCGAGCACCGGCTTCGCGTTCACCAGCACGCGCAACCGTTCCTCGCCGTTCGGGTGCCCGATGACGTGCGACTCGCGCGAGAGCCCCGCGTCGCGCAGCGCCTGCATCACCGCAGCGCGGTCCGACTTACGGATCTGCAGCACCGCGCCCAGCTCCTCGTTGAAGAGCACCGCGAGGATGCGCTCGGCGAGGTTTCCCGCGAGGATGTCCGTCTGCCGCTCGTGGCCGTCCACGTCGAGCTGCCTCGGGTCGAGCGCGAGGTTGTCGAGGTAGAGCGTGGCGCCGCAGCGCCCGGCGAAGGCCATCTCGCACACGGTGGCGAAGAGCCCGCCGTCGGAGCGGTCGTGGTAGGCGAGGACCTGGCCGCGCGCGTTGAGGAGCTGCACGGCGGCGAAGAAGGCGGCGAGCTTCTCGGGATCGTCCACGTCCGGCGCCGCCTCGCCCAGCTGGCCGTGCACCTGGGCGAGCGCCGAGCCGCCCAGGCGGTTCCTACCGCCGCCGAGGTCGACGAGCACGAGCTCCGAATCGCCCTGGTCCGTGCGAAGCTGCGGCGTGAGCGTCTCGCGCGCATCGACGACCGGCGCGAAGGCGGAGACGATGAGCGAGAGCGGCGCCGTGACGGCCCTCGCCTCGCCCGTGGCCGGGTCCTTCCACGTCGTCTTCATCGACATGGAGTCCTTGCCCACCGGGATCGAGATGCCCAGCGCGGGGCAGAGCTCCATCCCCACGGCCTTCACGGTGTCGAAGAGCGCCGCGTCCTCGCCGGGATGGCCCGCCGCGCACATCCAGTTGGCGGAGAGCTTGATGTCGCCGATCGCGGCGATGCTGGCCGCCGCGATGTTGGTGATGGCCTCTCCCACCGCCATGCGGCCCGAGGCCGGGGCGTCGATGAGCGCCACGGGCGTCCTCTCGCCGATGGCCATCGCCTCGCCGAGGTTCGTGGCGTAGCCCATGGTGGTGACGGCCACGTCGGCCACCGGCACCTGCCACGGCCCCACCATCTGGTCGCGCGCGCACATCCCGCCCACGGAGCGGTCGCCGATGGTCACGAGGAAGGTCTTGTCGGCCACCGTCGGCAGGCGCAGCACGCGGTAGGCCGCGTCCTTGAGGTCGATGCCGGAGGTGTCGAGGGGCGCGAGCTTCCTCGCGAGCCTCTTCACGTCACGGTGCATGCGCGGGGGCTTGCCGAGAAGCACCTCCAGCGGCATGTCCACGGGACGGTTGGCGAAGAGCGGGTCCTCGACCACGAGCTGCCCGTCGGCGCGCGCGATGCCCACCACGGCGTAAGGGCAGCGCTCGCGCTCGCAGATCGCGTCGAACTCGTCGACGCGGTCCTCGGGAATCGCGAGCACGTAGCGCTCCTGCGACTCGTTGGACCAGATCTGCATGGGCGTCATGCCCGGCTCCTCGATGGGCACCTCGCGCAGCTCGAAGTCCGCGCCCACGCCGCCGGAATGGGCCAGCTCCGGCAGCGCGTTGGAGAGCCCGCCCGCGCCCACGTCGTGGATGGAGAGGATCGGGTTGCGATCGCCCATCTGCCAGCAGGCGTCGATCACCTCCTGGCAGCGGCGCTCGAGCTCGGGGTTGGCGCGCTGCACGGAGTCGAAGTCGAGCGACTCCGTGTTGGCGCCGCTCGCCATGGAGGAAGCCGCGCCCCCGCCCATGCCGATGAGGAAGCCGGGGCCGCCCAGCTGCACGAAGACCGTGTCGGCCTTGAAGCCGTGCTTCTTCACGTGCTTCGCCGAGAGGTTGCCGAGCCCCCCTGCCAGCATGATGGGCTTGTGGTAGCCGCGCACCTCGCCCGCGACGGCCATCTCGAAGGTGCGAAAGTAGCCCGCGAGATTGGGTCGGCCGAACTCGTTGTTGTAGGCCGCACCCCCGATGGGGCCCTCGACCATGATGGAGAGCGCGGAGGCGATGCGGCCGGGCTTGCCGTATCCGCCTTCCCAGGGCTCGCGCTGGCCGGGCAGCTCCAGGTTGGAGACGGAGAAGCCGGTGAGCCCCGCCTTGGGCTTGGCGCCCGTGCCCGTGGCCCCCTCGTCGCGGATCTCGCCGCCGGCGCCCGTGCCGGCGCCCGGGTGCGGGGCGATGGCCGTCGGGTGGTTGTGCGTCTCCACCTTCATCAGGATATGGGTGGTGTCGCGGTGGTAGCCCCAGCCCCTGTCCGCGTCGGGGAAGAAGCGCTCGATCTCGGCGCCCTCCATGATGGCCGAGTTGTCCGAGTAGGCGACGACGGTGCCGCGCGGGCTCCTCGCGTGCGTGTTGCGGATCATCTGGAAGAGGCTCTTGTCCTCGCCCTTGCCGTCGATGGTCCAGGAGGCGTTGAAGATCTTGTGCCGGCAGTGCTCGCTGTTGGCCTGCGCGAACATCATCAGCTCGACGTCGGTGGGATTGCGCCCCATCTTCCCGAAGTTCTCGGCGAGGTAGTCGATCTCGTCGGGCGCGAGCGCCAGGCCCATGGCGGCGTTGGCCTCCTCGAGCGCCTTCCGGCCGCCGCCCATGAGGTCCACGGTCGAGAGCGGGCCGGGCGCGTGGTGCGCGAAGAGGCGCGAAGCCTGCGCGAGGTCCCTCACAACCGTCTCCGTCATGCGGTCGTGGATCGCCTCGGCGAGCGCATTCTCGGCCTTCTCGCGCAGCGGCATCCCGTCCTTCGTCGCGAAGTACCAGGCCACGCCGCGCTCCAGGCGCGAGACCTTCGCGAGCCCGCAGTTGTGGGCGATGTCGGTCGCCTTGGACGACCACGGCGAGACGGTGCCGAAGCGCGGCAGCACCACGCGCAGCTCGCCCTTCGGCTCGGACTTCCCCGGCGGGCCGTAGCTGAGGATCTTCGCGAGGACCTCGCTCTCCGCCGCCGTGAGCGGCTCGGCCAGCAGGGCGAAATGGACGAAGCGGGTGTCGACGGAAACGGCGCCGCGAAGGCCCGGCGGAAGGCCGGCGACGAGCTTCTCGACGCGGAAGGCGGAGAGGGCCACGCTGCCGGGCAGCGTGAGGAGGGGCTGCTCGGGCGCAACGGGCGAATTCATGGCGCGAATTATACCGTCAGCGCCATTTCAGCAGGATCCGCAGGCGGCGGAATTCGCCCGCCTCGACCGCGTCCGGAACGATGGCGACGGCGCGCGAGAGGCGGGCGCCCTCGGGCACCCAGCGCACGACCGTGAGCCAGGGCGCCACGAAGGAACCCGTCGCAAGCCGGCCGCGGCCGGAGCGGCCATCGGCGTGCTCGACTTCCACGCGCCCGGCCAGGTCGACCGCGAGCCGGCGCACGGCGCCCGTCCCCTCCTGCCAGGCGTCGCGGCGGAGGGATCGCACCGCGGCCGGGGCCAGCGCGCCGATGATGGCGGCCTTCGCGGCCCCGGGAACCTGCGCGGCCAGCGTGGCCATTAGCGCTGCTGCCGCCAGCGCCGTGATCCACGCGCCCGTCCGCGGCGAGGGGCCGAGGGCGATGTCCACACGCCACGCGGGGTCGTTGCCCCGCGGCTCGCCGCTATACTTGAACGAGTCCCGCACTGCCGCCATATCCCCCCGGTGAACCCCGCGCCCCCCCGCATCTGCGACCTCTCGCCCCTTAACGTGCTGCTGCGCGTTTCGGGGGACGACGCCGCCGACTTCCTGCACAACCAGTTCACCAACGACGTGAAGGCGCTCGCCGCGGGTGCCGCGCAATGGAACGGCTGGTGCACTCCCAAGGGGCGCCTTCTCGCCACCTTCGTGCTGGCGCGCGACGCGGGCGGCTATTTCCTGATGCTGCCGGCCGCCTTCGCCGAGGCCTTCGCCAGGCGCCTGCGCATGTTCGTGTTGCGCTCGAAGGTGAAGATCGAGGACGTCTCCGCCGCCACGCCGCGCTTCGGCCTGTGGGACGGCGCGATTCCCGCGGGCGCCTTCGCGATCGGCCCCGGACGCGCCTTCGTCTTCGGCCCGGCGCCGGAGGGCCGCCCCGCCACGCTCGACGACTGGGCGCTCTCGCTCATCCGCGACGGCATCGTGCAGGTGGTGCCGGGCACGCAGGAGGAGTTCGTGCCGCAGATGGCCAACTACGAGCTCGTGGGCGGCGTGAGCTTCAGGAAGGGCTGCTATCCCGGGCAGGAGATCGTCGCGCGCACGCAGTACCGCGGCATCCTCAAGAAGCGCGCGGTGCGGGTAAGCAGCGCCACGCCTCTCGCCCCGGGCGACAGCGTCTACAGCGATGCCTTCGGCGACCAGTCGGCCGGCACGGTGGCCAACGTGGCGCCCTCGCCGGAGGGCGGCTTCGAGGCGCTCGTGGTGGCCCAGCTCGAGGCCATCGCGAAGGGCGACCTGCGCCACGGCTCGCTCGCGGGTTCCCCGCTTCCCATCCAGCCCCTCCCGTACGCCTTCCCCTGAGCCGGCGCCGGGGCCGGGCACGCGCGGCGAGCCACAAGACTGACCAAGCTCAATACCCGGCGGTCCATCTTGGGCCACCCTATGTTACCGGTAACATGGGAGGGGGTGCCGTATGGGTCGCGCGGAGAGGGTCGCCGCCGCCGTCGTCATTGGCGGGGGCCTCGCGGTGGCGTGGCATGCCTATGCCCACCTCAAGCTGGGGATGATGATCTCGCCGGGGGCCGGATTCCTGCCCTTCTGGGTGGGCGTGGCCCTGGTGATCCTGGGCACGATCTGGCTCGGGATGTCCCTGATGGCGCCGCAGCCCCAGGCCGCCGCGCCCGCGGAGGCCCCCGCCGAACGGCCCGCGGGCCACCCCGCCCTCACCCGCCTGGTGCCCGGCGTGCTCCTCGTGATCGCCTACGGCTGGATCTTCGAGAGAGCCGGCTTCTTCCTCGCCACGGCCCTCTTCATGATCGCCTGGCAGAAGGGCATCGAGCGCGAGGGGTGGGTGAAGTCCCTCGTCGTCACGATCGTCTGCGCGGGCGCCATGTACCTCCTCTTCAGCTTCCTGCTGAAGGGCGTTCTGCCCCGCGGCACCTGGTTCGACTAGGGCGGTCGCGATGGACATCTTCTCGGGCCTGCTCAACGGATTCTCGATCGCGCTCACGCCGATGAACGTGCTCTTCGCGTTCATCGGGGCGGTGCTGGGCACCGCCATCGGCGTGCTCCCGGGACTGGGGCCGGCCGCCACCATCGCCCTGCTGCTGCCCGCCACCTACGCCATCGAGTCGCCGGTGACCGCGATCATCCTGATGGCCGGCATCTTCTACGGCTCGATGTACGGCGGCTCGACGACCTCGATCCTGCTCAACCTCCCCGGCGAGGCCGCCTCGGTCGTCACCTGCATCGACGGCTACAAGATGGCGCAGCAGGGCCGCGCCGGCGCGGCGCTCGGCATCGCGGCCATCGGCTCCTTCGTGGCCGGCACCGTGGGCGTGATCGGCATGACCTTCTTCGCCCCCGTCATCGCGACCTTCGCGCTGAGCTTCGGGCCGCCGGAGAAGTTCTCGCTGGCGGTGGTGGGCCTGCTCCTCGCGGTGACGCTCTCCGGTGCGTCCATCGTGAAGGGGCTGATCATGATGGCCACGGGGCTGCTGCTCGCGGACGTGGGCCTCGACCCCATCTCCGGCAAGACCCGCTTCGCCTTCGGCGTCACCGAGCTCAACAGCGGCTTCGACTTCGTGACGCTGGCCATGGGCGTCTTCGGCCTGGGCGAGATCTTCTACGGCCTCGAGCAGACGATGAAGGGCGAGCTCGTCACCACGAAGGTGGGGCAGGTCTGGCCCACGATGAAGGACTGGGTGGCCTCGCGCTGGGCCATCCTGCGCGGCACGCTCGTGGGCTTCTTCATCGGCGTGATCCCCGGCGGCGGCGCGGTGATCTCCTCGCTCGTCTCCTACGCCGTGGAGAAGCGCGTGGCGAAGGACCCGTCGCAGTTCGGCCACGGCGCCATCCAGGGCGTGGCCGGCCCGGAGTCGGCCAACAACGCGGCCTCGAGCTCCTCCTTCATCCCGCTCCTCACCCTGGGCATCCCGGGCAACGCCTCCATCGCGATGATCTTCGCGGCGCTCCTCATCAAGGGCGTGACGCCCGGCCCCTTCCTCATCCAGGAGCACCCGGAGATCTTCTGGGGCGTGATCGCCTCGATGTACATCGGCAACGTGATGCTGCTCGTCCTCAACCTCCCGCTGGTGGGGCTGTGGGCGCAGCTCGTGCGCGTGCCGTTCGCGATCATGGCGCCGGTCATCATCCTCTTCACCGCCATCGGCTCCTACAGCATCCAGGGGCAGGTGTTCGACATCTACAGCCTCGTTGGCTTCGGGCTCTTCGGCTATGCGCTTCGGAAGCTCAAGATCGAGGCCGGTCCCCTGGTGCTCGCCTTCGTGCTCGGCCCCATGGTCGAGGCGGCGATGCGCCAGTCGCTCCTCATGTCGGGTGGCGACTTCACGGTCTTCGTGACCCGGCCCATCTCGGCCACCCTCATCGCCCTCTTCGTGACGCTCGCGCTCGGCCAGGCCGGCGTCGCCCTCTGGAAGAGTCGCCGTGCAACCGCATCCAGCAACAGCAACCGCCCGTGAAAGGAGACACCCGATGAAACGCCTTGCCGCATCGCTCACCGCCATCCTCGCCGTCGCGGCGTTCAGCGCGACCGCGATGGCCGCGGACTTCCCCACCAAGCCCGTGCAGGCCGTCGTGCCGATGGCCGCGGGCGGATCCACCGACCTGCTGGCCCGCGCCGTCGAGAAGTACTGGGCCAAGTACTCGAAGCAGCCGATGGTCATCGTGAACAAGCCGGGCGGCGGCGGCGTGGTGGGCACGGAAGGCGTCGTGCGCGCCAAGCCCGACGGCTACACGCTCTACATCGGCTACGGCTCCGGCCACGACGTCGTGATGCCCACGCTGCAGAAGATGCCGTACGACCCGCAGAAGGACCTGGTCGCGGTCTCGCGCGTCTCCATCCACTCGGTGGCGATCGTGGCGAGCGCGAAGGCCCCCTACAACGACATCAAGGAGCTTCTCGCGTTCGCGAAGAAGGAAGGCAAGCCCATCACCACGGCCGTCTCCGTGAAGGCGGGCGCCGTGGACCTCGCGCTCACCGCCTTCGGCAAGGCCGCGGGCGTCAACATCGTGACGGTGCCCTTCTCGGGCGGCGCGGAAGCCACGACGGCGCTGGCCGGCGGCCACCTCATGATCGGCGGCGGCCACCCCTCGGAGATCATCCCGCACGTCAAGGCCGGGCGCTTCAAGGTCCTCGCCGTGGTGCTGCCCGAGCGCGATCCGTCGCTCCCCAACGTGCCCACGCTCAAGGAGCAGGGCGTCAACGTCGCGACCTGGGGTTCCATCAAGGGCCTCGCCGCCCCCGCCGCGACTCCCAAGGAAGTCGTGAAGGAGATCGACGCCACGATCAAGAAGATCTGCGACGACCCCGAGTTCAGGAAGACGATGGCGGACCTGAACCAGCCGATCCTGTACCAGAACAGCGAGGACTTCGCCAAGTTCATCAAGCAGGCGACGGCCGACTACGCCGCGCTGATCAAGGAACTCAACATCAAGATCGACTGAGCCGGGAGGGCGTCAGGGGACAGGCAGCTGGAGGAAAGCGGGGACTAGTCCCGCTTGCCTCGCGCAACCTGTCCCCGATCGCCCAGGGTCATCCGCATCCCCACGTGCGGGATGCCCGCCTCGAGGTACTCCCCGCCCTCGACCGCGAATCCGTGCCGCAGGTAGAAGTCGCGCGCGCGGACCTGCGCGTGCAGGTAGACCTCGCGAAAGCCGCGCCGCCGCGCCTCGGAGACCAGCGCCTCCAGCATCGCCGCTCCCACGCCGCGGTTGCGCCATTCGGCCAGCACCGCCATGCGGCCGATCCTCCCGTCGGGCATGAGGCGCCCGGTGCCGACGGCCTCCCCCGAGGCGCTCTCGGCCAGCGCGTGCGCGCACGCCGGGTCGCGGCCGTCGATCTCGATCTCGGCGGGCACCTTCTGCTCGCCCACGAACACCGTGGTGCGGATGCGCGAAAGGACGGCGGAAGCGTCGCGCCAGTCGACGAGGCGCACGCGGAAGGCGGGAGTCGGGGTCATGGTATCGTCGCGGGGTTCGCCGCAATTCTAACCGCGCCCCGCCCGCATGGATCCCCGCCCCGCCCCGCTCGCCGCCATGGCCGCCATGTGCGCGATCTGGGGCTACTCGTGGATCGTGATGAAGATCGCGCTGCGCCACGCGCACCCGTTCGACTTCGCGGCGCAGCGCCTCGTCCTGGGCGCGGTCCTCCTCTTCGCGATCATCGCGGCCACCGGTCGCCGCCTCACCCTCTCGAGCTACCGCATGGCCGTCGTGCTGGGCTTCGTGCAGGTGGGCGCCTTCGTGATCCTCTCGCACTACGCGCTCCTCACGGCCGGGCCGGGCAAGACCTCGGTGCTCACCTACACGATGCCCTTCTGGATGATCGTGTTCGCGCACCTCCTGATCCACGAGCGCATGCGCGGGGCGCAGTGGCTCTCGGTGGCGCTCGCCTTCGCGGGGCTCGTGCTCATCGTCTCGCCCTGGAAGCTCACGAGCCTGGAGGGGAGTCTCCTCGCCGTGGGCTCGGGCGCCGTGTGGGCGCTCGCGGCGGTGATGTCCAAGCGCTGGCCCACCAAGGACGCCGAGCCCCTCACCTTCACGGCGTGGCAGCTCGCGTTCGGCTCCATTCCCCTCGTGCTGCTCTCCCTCCTGCACCCGCACGCGGCAGTCTCGTGGAACGGCGAGTACGGCCTCGCCCTCGCCTACTCGACGGTCTTCGCAACGGCCGGCGGCTGGTGGCTGTGGACCTACGTGCTCGCGCACGCGCCCGCGGGCGTCACCGGCCTCAACACGCTCGCCATCCCGGTGATCGCGGTCGCCGCCTCGTGGCTGCAGCTGGGAGAGCGCCCGCCGCGGCACGAGCTGGCGGGCATGGCGCTCATCGCGGTGGCGCTCTCGCTCCTCGCCTGGCCGGGGCTCAGGAAGCCCGAGGCCACGCCCGTCGACTGAGGGCCCGACTCTCCGCGCGGCGACGCGGGTAGAATGCCGGTTCATCCCCCGAAAAAAAGAGCGCGCGGGGGCCGGAAACGCACGCCACCGCAGCCGCGAAGAAGCTCCCGCGGGCGTGCCGGCAGGATCCCGGGTCATGCGGCTCTCGCTTCGCTTCATCCTTCCCCTCGTCGTCGTGCTGGGCGCCATCGCCTACGCCGTCGCGCCGCTCGTCGACGACCTCACCCTCAAGTGGTTCGTGCGCGACCTCGACATCCGCACGAAGCTCATCACGGCCGCCGTCCAGGAGCCGCTCGCGGAGGCGATGACCGCCGACCTGAGCCAGCGCGTGCGGCAGCAGCGCATCGAGGCGACCTTCAGCCGCCTCATCCAGGACGAGCGCCTCTTCGCCATCGGCTACTGCGACGCGACGGGGCATTTCGCCTACCGCACCGTGACGCTACCCCGCGACATCGCCTGCCGCGCGCCGGGGCTTCCTCCCGAGGAGAGCGGGCGCGTCCACCACTTCGCGGGCGGGTCGCTGCACGTGGCAATGAACCCGGTGGTGGTCGACGGCACCCGCGTGGGCGAGCTCGTGATCGTCCACGACATGAGCTTCGTCGAGCGCCGGAGCGCCGACACGCGCAAGTACATCTTCTGGCTCTTCACCGGCATCGGGCTGGTGATCGCGCTCGTCACGGTGGTGATCGCGGAGATCTCCTGGCGCGGCTGGGTGGCCGGCATGAAGGCGCTCATCCGCGGCCAGCTCCTCGCGCAGAACCCCGAGCCGCGGGCGCGGGAACTGAAGCCCCTGGCCCGCGACCTGGAGGCGCTGGTGCAGGACCTGCAGACGGAGCGGCGCCTTCGCGACGAGTCGCAGATGAGCTGGGTGCCCGAGACGCTTCGGACCATCCTGCGCCAGGACCTCAAGGGCGACGAGATCCTCATCGTCTCCAACCGCGAGCCCTACATCCACGTGCGCCGCGGCGAGCGCCTCGAGGTGCTGCGGCCCGCGAGCGGCCTCGTCACGGCCCTGGAGCCGGTGATGCGCGCCTGCTCCGGCACCTGGATCGCCCACGGGGCGGGAGATGCCGACCGCGAGGTGGTCGACGCGCGCGACCATGTCCGCGTCCCGCCCGAGAACCCTTCGTACCAGATCCGCCGCGTCTGGCTCACGAAGGAGGAGGAGGCCGGCTACTACTACGGCTTCGCCAACGAGGGCCTCTGGCCGCTGTGCCACATCGCCCACACGCGCCCCGTGTTCCGCGCCTCCGACTGGGAGCACTACCGTGCGGTGAACAAGCGCTTCGCCGACACGGTGGTTTCGGAGTCGCGCACGCCCAACCCGATCGTGCTGGTGCAGGACTACCACTTCGCGCTCCTGCCGCGCATGATCCGCGAGCAGCTCCCGGAGGCGACGATCATCACCTTCTGGCACATCCCCTGGCCCAACCCGGAGGCCTTCGGCGTCTGCCCTTGGCGCGAGGAGCTCCTGGCGGGCCTGCTGGGCTCCTCCATCCTGGGCTTCCACACGCAGTTCCACTGCAACAACTTCTTCGACACGGTGGACCGCTACCTCGAGGCGAGGGTCGACCGCGAGACCTTCACGATCTCCTATGGCGGCGAGCCCACCGAGGTGCACCGGTACCCGATCTCCATCGAGTGGCCGCTCAAGGGCCTCGCGGACCAGCCGCCCGTCCCCGAGTGCCGCCGCGCCATCCGCGACGCCCTGGGGCTTCCCGCCGACGCGAAGCTCGGGGTGGGAGTGGACCGCCTGGACTACACCAAGGGCATCCTGGAGCGCTTCGCGGCCATCGAGCGCTTCCTCGAGATGGAGCCGTCGTGGGTCGGGCGGCTCGCCTTCGTGCAGATCGCCGCGCCCAGCCGCTCCAGCATCGACGAGTACCAGTCGCTCGACGCGCGGGTGCGCGCGGCCGCGCAGCGCATCAACGACCGCTTCCCCTCGCCCGGCTGCAAGCCCATCGTGCTCAAGATCGAGCACCACGACGCCGAGCGCGTGTACACCTACTATCGCGCGGCCGATTTCTGCTTCGTCTCCAGCCTGCACGACGGCATGAACCTCGTGGCCAAGGAGTTCGTGGCCACGCGCGAGGACGAGCGCGGCGTGCTCATCCTGTCGCAGTTCGCGGGCGCGGCCCGGGAACTTCCCGAGGCGCTGATCGTCAACCCCTACGACACGGAACAGTGCGCGGCCGCCGTGCGCGACGCGCTCGCGATGCCGCCGGACGAGCAGCGCGCGAGGATGCGCAGCATGCGCGGGCTCCTGCAGGAGTTCAACGTCTACCGCTGGGCGGGCAAGATGCTCCTCGACGCGGCGCGCATGCGAAATCGCCGGAAGCTGGCGGGCGGGCGGCCGGCACCGGCGGCGGCTTCGACGGCGAGGGGGACATGACGGGAGCGAGCAGGCAGGCGAGAATCGAGGCGATGCCCCCCATCCCGGACCACGCCGCCGTCTTCCTCGATATCGACGGCACCCTCGTGAGCCTCGCCGAGCGGCCGGACGCGGTGCGCATAGACGCGGCGTTGCGCGAGCTGCTCGAGCGGTTGCGGCGGGCCGCGGGCGGCGCGCTGGCCCTGATCTCCGGGCGCTCGATCGCGGACATCGACGCGCTCTTCGCGCCCTCGCGCTTCGCCATCGCCGGCCAGCACGGCGCCGAGCGCCGCTCGGCCGGCGGCGACCTGCACTTCCACGCCCCGCTCGCCCACCGGCTGCGCGAGCAGGCGGAGGCGCTGCGGCGCGTGGTGGCGGACCATCCGGGGCTGCTCCTCGAGGACAAGGGCGCGAGCCTCGCCCTGCACTACCGAGGCGCGCCGACCCTGGCCGGGCTCGCCGAGCGCGAGATGCGCCAGGCGGTCGTGGCCCTCGGCGACGACTTCGAGCTGCAGGCCGGCAAGTTCGTCTTCGAGGCGCGGCCCAGCGGCAAGGACAAGGGCTCCGCGATCGACGAGTTCATGGCCGAGGCCCCCTTCCGCGGGCGGCGGCCCGTGTTCGTGGGCGACGACCTCACCGACGAGCTGGGCTTCGAGCGCGTGAACCGCATCGGCGGCGATTCCGTGAAGGTGGGGCCCGGCCCCACGCACGCGCGCTGGCGCCTGGCCGACGCCGAGGCCGTCCGGCGCTGGCTCGCGACCTTCGCCGACCGCGCGGCGGCCTCCCCGTCGGAGGGCGGCGCATGAGCAGCCTGAACCTGGGCGCCATCGGCAACTCGAGCGTCGGCGCGCTCGTGGACGGACGCGGCGAGATCGCCTGGGCCTGCCTGCCGCGCCTGGACGCCGACGCCACCTTCTGCTCGCTCCTGCGCCCGCACGCCGGCGACGAGGGCTTCGGCTTCATGGACGTGCAGCTCAGCTGGCTCGCGAAGGCCGGGCAGGAGTACCTCCCCAACACGCCGGTGCTCGTCACGCGCCTGCACGACGACCGCGGCGGCGGCATCGAGATCGTGGACTTCGCGCCGCGCTTCCGCCAGTTCGGGCGCCTCTTCTGCCCCGCGCAACTCGTGCGCATCGTGCGCCCGCTCTCGGGCAGCCCGCGCATCCGCGTGCGCATGCGGCCGGCGGACGACTACGGCCGGCGCCGGCCGGAGGTCACCTCGGGCTCCAACCACATCCGCTACGTGGGCTCGGCCAACGTGCTGCGCCTCACCACGGACTGCTCGATCACGGCGATCCTGGAGGAGATGCCCTTCGTCCTGCGCGACCCCATCGCCTTCGTGATGGGGCCCGACGAGACCATGCAGGGCGCGGTGGCGGAGGTGGCGCGGCGCTTCCTCGAGCTCACCAC
>JAHCLE010000064.1 GCA_026125445.1 Burkholderiales bacterium | reverse complement strand
CATCATGACCAAGGCGCTGGACTACTTCGACCCGGCGCGCGAGACGGGCGGCGACTTCGCCAAGGCGGTGGCGGCGGCGAAGGCGGGCTTCCTGGTGGCCTCCTTCACGAGCGACTGGCGCTTCCCGCCCGAGAGGTCGCGCGAAATCGTGCAGGCGCTGGTGAAGGGCGGCAAGGACGTGACCTACGCCGAGATCGACGCGCCGCACGGGCACGACGCCTTCCTCCTCGACAACGCGCACTACCACCGGCTCGTCGCGGCCTACATGGACAACGTGGCGCAGGAGGTCGGCGCGGGCCCGCGCTCGCGGCCGCTCATCGTCGGCGGCACCGAGCTCGAGGAGATGAAGGGCTACGCCGCGAAGGGAGGCGCGAAATGACGCCGCGCTTCGACTTCGACCTCATCGCCTCCTGGATCCCGCAGGGCGCGCGCGTGCTCGACCTGGGCTGCGGCGACGGCGAGCTGCTGGCGGGCCTCATGGCCACGCGCGGCGTGAAGGGCTACGGCGTGGAGATCGACCCGGAGCGCGTGCTCGCGGCCGTGGGCCACGGCGTCAACGTGATCCAGCGCGACCTGGAGACGGGGCTCTCGATGTTCGAGGACGACGCCTTCGACTTCGTCATCCTGTCGCAGACGCTGCAGGCCATGCGCCGCTCGGACGAGATCCTCAAGCAGATGCTGCGCGTGGGCCGCGAGGGCATCGTCACCTTCCCCAACTTCGGCTACTGGAAGCACCGGCTGTCGATCCTGATGGGGCGCATGCCCGTTTCCGAGTCGCTGCCCTACCAGTGGTACGACACGCCCAACATCCACCTTTGCACGGTGAAGGATTTCGAGGCCCTGTGCGGCACCGTGGGCGCCGAGATCCTCGACGAGCGCGTGCTGCACGAGGGCGAGATCGTCGGGACGCTGCCGAACCTGCTGGGCAGCCTGGGCGTCTTCCGCTTCCGCCGGCGGGGATAGTTCGTCGTGGAGGCCCTGCCCCCGCGCCTCAGCCCGAGCCCCGGGCCGCCGCGAAGGGATCCAGGACGCGGACGCCGGCGTAGTCCTGGCCGTCGGCGAGGTCCTCGCTCACGAGCACCGTCGCGCCGAGCCTGCGCGCGCCGGCGATGACGGCCGCGTCCCAGTAGGCGATGCCGTAGCGGCTCTTGAGCTGCAGGGCATGGCGGATGAGCGGCACGTCGGCCGCCGCCACGGGCCGGCTGGCGGCGATCTCCTCGATGATCGCCACCGCATCGCCGTGGGCCAGCTCGTGTGGCGTGCGCACCGCGTTCACGTAGAACTCCTGCAGGACCTGGACGGGCAGGCCCCAGTCCTCGCGCGCGATCCACTGGCGCGCGATGCGCGCCTTCGCCGCGTCGCGGGCGCTTCTCGAGAACGCGTAGACGAGTACGTTGGTGTCGAGGCAGTGGACGGGCGCCACGGTCAGCTGCCGGACCGGCGCAGGCGCGCGCGGTCATGCGCCTGCTCGCGAGTGAGCCGCTTCGTGGTGTCGATGCCCCGGTCGCCCGCGATGGCGAGAAGGCGATCGAGGAGATTGCTTCCCCCGGAAGCCCCCTCGGCAGCCTCGTAGTGCACGAGCGGCACGCCCGTGCGCGCGACCCGGGTCTCGGCGGCGGCGGCCTCGAGGATCGCCATCAGCTCGCCCTGAAGGGAACGATGGTTGCGCTCGGCGCGCGCGCGAAGTCGCGCCGCCAGGGCATCGGGGACGTTCTTCACGGAGAGGTTGACTGCCATCGCGGTTCCGGAACGGATCCAGATGGATCCATTATGGCTCCAGTCGAAACGACGGTCAACGCCCGGCAACGGGGGACGGGGGAGCCGCGGCGGGACGGGGCCGCGATTGCCGGCCGCCTCAGGCCCCGGCCATCGTCTCCGGGGTGACCTCCCAGCCGGCCTCGATGCCGCCGGGAAGCATCTGGCCGCGGTCGTCACCGACCTCCGCGTCGATGAGGCGGTTCAGCTTCTCGTTCATCGCCATCACCAGCTCGCGGTGCCGGTCGCCCTGCGCGAGGTTCGTCATCTCGTGCGGGTCCGTCTTCGCGTCGAAGAGCTCCACGTCGTTCAGCCGGTAGAGCTCCTCGAGGGTCGTGGGCCGGTTGTGCTGCTTGTTGGAGTGGTAGCGCGAGAAGGTGTAGCGGCCGTCGAACACCGAGCGCACCGCGCCGCGCTTCATCATGTCCGGCCGCACGCCGGAGGCGGCGAGGTCCTTGGGGTTGCCACCCTTCTGGAGGTGAGCCACGCCCTTCTCGAGGAATTCCCCGTCGAGGTAGGCGAACATGTTGTAGCAGAAGAGCATCCCGTCGCGCACGGCGTCCGGGGCGGCGCGCTGCGGCTGGGCGAGCAGGCCCGAGAAGTCCTTGCCGGGCAGCTTCTTCGCGAGGGCCGCCTTCTTCTCCGGGGCCGCCTGCGCGAGGGCGACGAGCGTCGGCGCGACGTCGAGGTGCGAGGTGACCGCCTGGCACTGCCGGCCGCCGGCGTGGGCCGGGTGGACGATCACGAGCGGGACGTTGTTCTGCTCGCGGTAGGCGACCGCGCCCTTGGCGTGCAGCTGGTGCGCGCCGTCCATGTCGCCGTGGTCGGAGGTGAAGACGACGATCGTGCGGCCGGCGAGCCCGGAGGCGTCGAGCTCGGCAAGCACGGCGGCCATGTTGCGGTCGGCGTCGCGCATGCAGTTGAGGTAGTAGTTGTGCCGCCGGCGCCAGCGCGCCTCCTCGTTCGGGATCGGTCCCACCAGCGCGTCGTGGGAGCGCAGGAACTCGCGGTGCGCCGGCGGCCTGCCGGGCGCGTCCAGCGGCTGCGCATGGCTCGCGGGCAGGTCGAAGCGCCATTGCTTCGCGTAGAGCGGGTCGTCCGGGTCGCGCGCCAGGGGCGTGAGCCCCTTGCCGCCCTGCACCTTGGTCCCGGGCGCGTCCGTGTCGTAGAACATCACGTCGTGCGGGTTGACGAGGTTCACCGCCAGGAACCAGGGCTTGCCCTGCGCGGCGAGGTCGCGCCCCTTGCCGCGCAGCCAGCTCACGCCCATGGCGGCCGTGATCCCGTCGTGCAGGTAGCCGCCGCGGTCGTGGGCGATGATGTCGCCGATGCCCATGTAGTCGGAGAAGCCGTAGGCCTCCATCTCCTGCGTGAAGATCTTCGTCGGCGTGCCGAGCTTGTTGACGGTCTCGAATTCCTTGGTGAGGTGCCACTTGCCCTTGTAGGCGGTGTAGTAGCCCAGCTCGCGCAGCAGGTGGCCCACCGTCGGGATCTCCGGCGAGAGGCTCGTGATCCACGGGAAGTTCGTGTTGTCGAACATCTTCGTGTGCTGGATGTGCTGCCCGGTGTAGAGCACCGAGCGGGAAGGCGTGCACACGCACGAGTTGATGCGGTGGTTCACGAACGTCGTACCCTGCCGGGCGAGGCGCTCGCGCGCGGGTAGCGACAGGCCCACGGGGAGTTCCCCCGGCCGGAAACGGCGCTCCTGGTCGACGAGGAAGAAGAGGATGTTGTAGGGACCTGCCTGCGCTCCCGTCGCGACGCGCGGGGCGGATGATGGCGCGGAGGCGGCCCCCGTCGGCAGCCCCAGGCCCAGCGCCGCGGCACCGAGGCTGGCATTACGCAGGAAGTCGCGGCGGGATTCGTCGTCGGGTATGCGGTCGTCTTGCATGGAGGTCTCCTGCGCGGTTCAGTTGAGTTCCGCGTCCTTGTAGTATTTCGTGCCCTTCGCGGTGAGCTCCGCGGCCAGGCCCTCGTCGGTGAGCTGGTAGAGCCAGATGCCGGGCGAGACCGACATCGCGCCCGCGTAGACCTCCTGGCCCTTGCCGCTCACCTGGGCCGCGGCCGTGGCCTGGGCGCCCAGCTCCCAGCCGGAGTTGATGAAGCGGTCGAGGTCCGACTGCTTCTCGAACACCCAGACCAGGCGGAACTTCTTGACGCCGACGCCGAGCCCGGCTTGCACCTCCACCATCTTCATGAAGGTCTCGGTCTTCGCCTTGCGGTTGACCGCGATGCCGGAGCCCGTGCCCCCGCCCGCGAAGAAGATCTTCATGCCGAAGTTCGAGAAGACGGCGTAGCCGGCCGAGCGCTCGATCGCGTCCCTGGCGTGCGGCTGCGACTTGTAGAGGCGCTGCAGGGTGTTCTCGGCCACGTCTCGCACGTCCTGGCGCCGCTCCTCCTTGGTGGCGGCGCCGGCGGCGAGAGGCAGCGCGAGGAGGGCCGCGAAGAGCGGGGCGAGAAGTCGTGTCGTCGGGATGCGGGTTTGCATGGGAGCTCCAGGAGTGGTCGTGCGGGGCAAGGGTACTTCTTCCTTACTGCTTGGCGAAGAGGCGGGAAGGATCCTCGAAGGCCTTGAACTCGAGGGCGTTGCCGGAGGGGTCGAGGAAGAACATCGTGGCCTGCTCGCCCGGCAGGCCCTTGAAGCGGATGTGGGGCTCGATCACGAACCTGATGCCCGCGGCCTTGAGCTTGTCCGCCAGCGCGTGCCATTGTGCCATCGGGAGCACCAGCCCGAAGTGGCGCACCGGCACGTTGTCGCCGTCGACGGCGCTGGTGTTGCGGTGGCCGGCCTCGTCGGGCGAAAGGTGCGCGACGATCTGGTGGCCGTGGAAGTCGAAGTCGATCCAGTCCGGGGAGCTGCGGCCCTCGGGGCAGCCGAGGAGCCCCCCGTAGAACTTGCGCGCCTCCTCGAGGTCGCGGACGGGGAAGGCGAGGTGGAACGGGGGCATCGTCATGGTCATGTCTTCGAGTCGAGGTTCCAGAGGGTCTCGCGCCTCCACCACAGCAGGACCAGCCCGGGCAGCGCGACGAGGAAGGTGAGGAAGAAGAATACCGTCCACGCCAGGCCCAGGTACTTCGGGTCGGTGGCGTAGCCCGCCGCCGGCCCCACGTAGACGCGGCCGAAGGAGGCCAGCGCGGACAGCAGCGCGTATTGCGTGGCGGTGAAGCGGTGGTCGCACAGCGCCATGAGCAGGGCCACGAACGCGGCCGTGCCCATGCCCCCGCACAGGTTCTCGAAGCCCACGGCGAAGAGCATGAGCGGCCAGCTCTTGCCCGCGGCCGCGAGCGCCATGAAGGCGAGGTTGGACACCGCCTGCAGGATCCCGAAAGCCATGAGCGCGCGGTAGAGGCCCAGGCGCACCATGAGCGCGCCGCCGAACAGCGCGCCGAAGATGGTCGCGGCGAGCCCCATGCCCTTGTTCACGTAGCCCACGTCGTCGAGCGAGAACCCGACGCCGCGCAGCAGGAAGGCGGTGGTGAGCGAGCCCGCGAAGGCGTCCCCCAGCTTGTAGAGGACGATGAGTGCCAGCAGCACCCAGGCGCCCGGACGCGAGAAGAATTCCCGCAGCGGCGCCCACACGGCCTCGTCGAGTGTTCGTGGCGGCGGCGCGGCGGCGTCCGGTTCCGGCCCCCAGAGCGTGGCCAGCGCCCCCACGCCCATCAGCGCCGCCATCGCGAGATAGGTGTTCTGCCAGCCCAGCGCGGGGATGAACCCGGAGCCGGCTACCAGCACGAGAGCCGCGGCGCCGGAGGTGAGCATCGCCACGCGATAGCCCACCACGGTGAAGGCCGCCGCCAGTCCCCGTTGCTCGGGGCGCGCAACGTCCGTCCGGTAGGCGTCGAAGACGATGTCCTGCGAGGCGGAGGTGAAGGCCACCGCCACCGCCAGGAGCGCGAGCCAGGCGAGGCTTCCCTTCGGCGAGGCGAAGGCCATCAGCGCGATGAGCGCCGCGAGCGCGAGCTGCGTGAGGAAGAGCCATCCCCGCCGGCGCCCCAGGAAGGGCGGCACGAAGCGGTCCATGAATGGCGCCCAAAGGAACTTCCACGTGTAGGGCAGCCCCACGAGGGTGAAGACGCCGATGGTGGAGAGGTCCACGCCCTCCACGGTCATCCACGCCTGCAGCGTGCCGCCCGTCAGCGCGAGCGGAAGGCCGGAGGAGAAGCCGATGAGGAGGATGACCGCGAGGCGGCGGTCGCGGAAGACGGCGGAGTAGTCGTGGGACGCCAAGGTGCGCAGAGGATACCCGAAGCGGGCCCGCAAGCACCGGCGCCGTGTCCGTTTACGCGGGTCCGCCGGCGCGCGCAGAATACGCCGCTTCCCGCCACTCCGCGAGGAACCGAACTGAGTCACGCCACGAGCGCCGCGTCGGCACCACAGCCCGCGGGCGCGGAGAATTCGACCACCCGCCTGGTCGGCGCCCTGACGGCCGTCCCGGGCCTCATCCGGCGTTTCGGCGTCGATCCCGCGGAGGTCATCGCCCGCGCAGGGCTCGATACCGCGGTGCTCGACCGGCCGTCCAACCGCATCCCGTACGCGGGATTCGCGCGCCTGCTGGCCGGGGCCGCCGCGCGGACGGGCTGCGCGCACTTCGGTCTGCTGGCCGGCGGCGCGTGGCACCTGCCGGACCTGGGGGCGCCCGGCGAGATCATCCGCCACTCGCCCACCGTGGGCGCGGGGCTCGAGGACTTCGTGGTGAGCCAGCACCTCAACAGCGCGGGCGGCGTCGCGTTCCTCGTGCGGCGGGAGGGCTTCGCCGACCTGGGCTACGCGATCCACGTGCCCCTCGACTGCAGCGCCGCGCAGGTCTACGACGGCGTGATGGCCGCCGCCACCAATTTCCTGCGCGATCTCTGCGGGGAATCGTGGAGCCCCGCGGAGGTCATGCTGCCGCATTCGGCGCCCGCGGATCCGACGCCTTTCCGGCATTACTTCCGCGCGCCGGTGCGCTTCAACGCCGAGTTCGCCGCCCTCCGCTTCCCGGAGGGCACGCTCGCGCAACCGGTCGCGGGCGCCGATCCGGCCCGCCTGGCGCGGGCGCGCGCAGAAGTGGCCGCGGCCGGCGGCGCCACGCTCGTCCACCAGGCTTCCCGCTCGTTGCGAACGCTGCTGCTGCACGGCAAGGGGTCCGGCGACGACGTGGCGCAGGCGCTCGCGATCCACCGGCGCACGCTCAATCGCCGCCTGAGCGCCGAGGGCACGACCTTCCAGCGGGTGCTGGACCAGGTCCGCTGCGCCGTCGCGAAGGAGCTCCTGCGCGATTCCGACGTCTCCATCGCGGAGATCGCCGCGCTCCTGAAGTACGCCGACTACGTCTCGTTCACGCGCGCCTTCAAGCGCTGGACGCGCGCTTCGCCAGGCGCCTGGCGGAAGGCGGCACGGCGCAGCGCCCGCGGCTAGGGCGCGAGCTTCGCCGCCGCGCCGTCGATGGGCTCGCCGACGCGGCGGCCCTTCGGCTGGAACGGCCCGCGCCGGCCGTAGCTTTCGCTGTCCGCCCTGGCGCTCTCCTGCGCCTGCGCCACCGCCTGCTCGTAGTCCATCGGGCTCTTGCTGCGCTCGATCGCGAGGCGCCCGGTCGCGCCGTCCACGCGCACGCCGTAGCGGCCCAGGTTGTAGAGCAGGTACATCGCGAAGAGGTTGTCGTAGTCCTCGTACTCGCCCTGCTCGCGCCCGAAGTCGCGCGACAGCACCGAGGGAAAGCGGTTGGGGAGGTCCTTGAAGGCGACCTTCTCCTCCTCGAGGGGATCGACCCAGGGCGAGCCCTCGAACTTGCGGTAGAGCACCGCGTCCATGGCGTAGCCGCGCGCGTGCCACTCGCGCATGAGCTTGAGCGCCATCTCGGTGGGAATGTTGGCCGCGAGCGCCGCCAGCACGCGGATGCGGGCGAAGGGCCAGGCGCTCATCACCTCCAGTCCCTCGTAACCGGCGCCGAAGCGGAACGCGGCGCCGATCGTCTTGGCGCAATTGAGGTCGAGGTAGCCGTAGCGCGTCTCGCCGGCGTGGTAGCCCGTCCAGCGGGCGCGGTTGCGGAAGTCCTCGTTGACCTTCGCGAAGAAGGCCGCGAGTGCCTCCTTCTCGCGCGCGGGGACTCCATGGACCCGGATGCCGATGACGGAGCGCTTGTAGGCCTCGCCGAAATCCAGGCCGAAGGAGGCCTTGTCGCCGAGGGAGGAACGCGTGCCGTAGAGGTATTCCTTCTTGGGCACGCGGACCATGAGCTCGGCGTTGTAGCGGCCCTCGTGTTCCGGCTCGCGGTCGGCGTAGAAGTTGGCCGAGTACACCAGGTCGTCGCCGGGCGCCTGGTCGCGGATGGCGAGCGCGAGGTGCCCTGCCGAGCCGCCCTTGGAAGTGCCGAAGCTCACCAGCAGCTCCAGGTCGTAGGGATCCTGGCGCAGGAAATCGGCCACCTCGTCGAGGTTGGCGGGCGGCGGACCGCCGGGGGTGCCGAAGCCGGCCGCGCCCGCCGCCATCGCGAACGAAAGCCACGCCGCCGCGAACCACGACCGCCCTCTCATGTCGTATGCTCCGTCTCCATCACGGCGCAGTATGAGGCCCCGAAACCGCCATGGCCAAGATCTTCAAGACCTTCGACGAGTGGAAGCGGCAGCTCACCCCCCTGCAGTTCGAGGTGACGCGAAAGGCCGCCACCGAGCGCCCCTTCTCGGGCGAGTTCGAGAACCACTGGGTGGCGGGGACCTATTCCTGCGTCTGCTGCGGGCAGGACCTCTTCGTCTCGGACACCAAGTTCGACGCGGGCTGCGGCTGGCCCTCGTTCTTCCAGGCGGTCGCGCCCGGCGCCGTCGAGGAGCGCCGCGACACGAGCCACGGCATGGTGCGCACCGAGGTGGTGTGCGCCAACTGCGACGCCCACCTCGGTCACGTCTTCGACGACGGGCCGAAGCCCACGGGGCTTCGCTACTGCATGAACAGCGCGTCGCTGAAGTTCAGGCCGCGCTAGGCCGGTTCTCGTATCTCGCCTCGCCCGAGGGCGGGAGCTTGCCGAGCTTCTCCAGGCGCAGCCGGATGGAGCCCTGCGTGCGCGCGTGCTTGCGCGCCATGTCCGGGATGGCCACGCCGGTATCGAACGCGACCGCGATGGCGCGGTCCTCGCCCTCCGACCACGGCTTGCCGAAGTTGGCCGGGAGCCTCTCGCGGCGCTTTTCCTTCTCCACCTCGCGCTGCATGAGGTCGACGGCGGCGAAGAGGGCGCGCAGCGCGCGCGGCTCGGCGTAGGGGCTCTCCTCGGGATACTGCTCGCCGGTGACGGGGTTCACGCCGTCCGCCAGCGCTTTCACGATGGGCAATGCGGATTCGAGATGCATGGGGCCTCCGGTCTGGGGTGAGGCCGCGTCGACGTGCGCGGCCGCATTCCGGAAAACGCCTATTCGCGCGCGCGGTTGACGGCCGCGTCCATCTCCGCGCTGGCCCACAGCCAGTCCTCCTCGAGCCGCTCGATGCGCGCGGCCACCTCGCCGTGGCGCCGGGAGCGCTCCGCCAGCGTCTCGCGCATGGCCTCGTCGTAGGCCTCGCCCGAAGCGAGCCACGCGTCGAGCGATTCCTTCTCCGGCTGGAGCTGCGCGAGCTCGCGCTCGATGGCGGCGATCTTCTTCTCGAAGGGCTTCTTCGCGTCCGCCAGGCGCTGGCGCGCCTCGGCCTCGACGCGCTTCTGCGCCTTGCGGTCGACGCCCCTGCCGCCCTCCGGCGTCCGCGCGCCGCGCGCCCGGTACTGCCGCGACCACTCGCGGTAGTCGTCGAGGTTGCCGTCGAAGGGCGAGAGCGCGCCGTCGGCCACGAGCCACCACTGGTCCGTGGCCGCCTCCAGCAGGTGGCGGTCGTGCGCCACCACGATGAGCGTGCCCTCGAAGTCCTGCAGCGCCTGGGCGAGCGCCTCGCGCATCTCGATGTCGAGGTGGTTGGTGGGCTCGTCGAGGACGAGCAGGTTGGGCCGCTCCCAGACGATGAGGGCGAGCGCGAGGCGCGCCTTCTCGCCGCCGGAGAAGCTCTCGACCTTCTGGAAGACCTGGTCGCCGCGGAAGTCGAAGCCCCCCAGGAAATCGCGAAGGTCCTGCTCGCGCGCCTCGGGCGCCAGCCGCGCCAGGTGCCAGAGCGCGTGCTCGTCCAGGCGCAGCTTCTCCACCTGGTGCTGCGCGAAGTAGCCGATTCGGATGTCGGGCGAGCGGATGATCTCGCCGGCCACCGGAGGCAGGTCGCCCACGATGGTCTTCAGGAGCGTCGACTTGCCCGCGCCGTTGGGGCCCAGCAGCCCGATGGCCTCGCCGAAGTACACGCTCCACTCGATGCCGGAGACCACCGCGCGGCCTTCGTAGCCCACGTCGGCCTCCGCCACGCGGAAGAGGAGCTTGGGCTTCACGGGCGGGGCACGGAAGGCGAAGGTGAAGGGCGAGTCGATGTGCGCTTCCGCGATGTCCTCGAGCCTCTCCAGCGCCTTGATGCGGCTCTGCGCCTGGCGCGCCTTGGTGGCCTTGGCGCGGAAGCGGTCGATGAAGGCCTGCAGGTGCGCGCGCGTGCGCTGCTGGCGCTCGAAGGCCGCCTGCTGCTGCGCGAGGCGCTCGGCGCGCTGGCGCTCGAAGGCGGAATAGTTGCCCGCGTAGGTCGTGAGCTTCTGCGCGTCGACGTGAACGATCGTGCCGGCGACGGAATCGAGGAACTCGCGGTCGTGCGTGATGAGGAGGAGCGCCCCGGGATAGGCCTTGAGCCAGTCCTCGAGCCACATCACCGCGTCGAGGTCGAGGTGGTTCGTGGGTTCGTCGAGGAGCAGCAGGTCCGAGCGGCACATGAGGGCGCGCGCGAGGTTCAGGCGCATGCGCCAGCCTCCCGAGAAGGAGGCCACCGGCATCGCCTCGGCCTCGGGCGCGAAGCCCAGTCCCGACATGAGCGCCTGGGCGCGCGAGCGCGCCGCGTAGCCGCCGATCTCGTCGTATCTCGCGTGCAGCATGGCGGCGCGCTCGCCCTCCTCGTGCCTCGCCTCCGCCTCGCGGATGGCGGCCTCGACCTCGCGCAGCTCCGCGTCGCCGTCCATCACGAAGTCGAGGGACGCGCGGTCGGTGTCGACGAGCTCCTGCGCCACGTGCGAGAGCACCCAGCGCGCGGGCAGCTCGACCTCGCCCGCGTCCGCGTGCAACTCACCCAGCACGAGGGCAAAGAGGCTCGACTTGCCCGCGCCGTTGGCGCCGACCAGCCCCACCCGGTGGCCGGGGAAGACGGTGAGCGAGGCGCCCCTCAGCAGGACGCGCGCGCCGCGCGAGAGCGTGATGTCGGAAAGGCGGAGCACTACAGCTCGAAGTCGTAGTCGATGGTGAGCGGCGCGTGGTCGGAGAAGCGCCGGTCCTTGTAGATGCGCGCGTACTCGGCGCAGGCGGCGATGCCGGGCGTGGCGATCTGGTAGTCCAGGCGCCAGCCCACGTTCTTCTCCCAGGCGCGGCCGCGGTTCGACCACCAGGTGTACTGCTCGGGCAGGGGGTTGAGCGTGCGGAAGACGTCCACCCAGCCCACGTCGTCGAAGGCCTTCGTGAGCCAGGCGCGCTCCTCGGGGAGGAACCCGGAGTTCTTCTGGTTCGAGCGCCAGTTCTTCAGGTCGATCTCCTTGTGGGCGATGTTCCAGTCGCCGCACAGGATGAACTCGCGCCCCGAGGCCTTCATCGCCTCGAGCTTCGGCATGAAGCGCTTCATGAAGGAGAACTTGCGCGCGAGGGCCTCCTCGCCCGAGGTGCCCGAGGGCACGTAGATCGAGACCACGGAGAGGTTGCCGTAGTCGACCTGCAGGTAGCGGCCCTGGGCGTCGATGTCCTTGATGCCCAGCCCCAGCACCACCCGGTCCGGCTCCTTCCTGGCGTAGATCGCCACCCCGCTGTAGCCCCTCTTCTCGGCCGGGTGGAAGAAGGCGTGGTGCCGGGCGGGGGCGAGGATCTCCTTCGGGAGGTCCGCTTCCTGCGCCTTGATCTCCTGCAGGCAGACGAGGTCGGCCTTCTGGCGCTTCATCCAGTCCAGGAAGCCCTTGGAGGCGGCCGAGCGGATGCCGTTGGCGTTCAGGGTGACGATTCGCACGAAAGGACTCGTTTTCCGGGGGGGTTATGGGTCAAAATAACCCGCCATTCTAACGGTCGTTACCCATGGACGCCTCCCAGCCCCGCGCCGGCCAGGAATTCCGCCGCCAGTTCGTCGAGTTCGCCATCCGCACGGGCGTGCTGCGCTTCGGCGAATTCCGCACCAAGGCGGGGCGGCTGTCGCCCTACTTCTTCAACGCCGGGCTCTTCCACGACGGCGCCAGCCTGGGAGAGCTCTCCCGCTACTACGCCCAGGCCGCCCTCGCCTCGGGAATCGCCTTCGACCTCATCTTCGGCCCGGCCTACAAGGGGATCACGCTCGCCGCGGCCACGGCGGTGGCCCTTGCCCAGTTGGGTCACAATGTGCCGTTTTCGTACAATCGCAAGGAAGCCAAGGACCACGGGGAGGGCGGCAACATCGTCGGCGCCCCCCTCGCGGGCCGCGTCCTGATCATCGACGACGTCATTTCGGCCGGCACCTCGGTGCGCGAGTCGGAGGCGATGATCCGGGCGGCCGGGGCGGTCCCGGCTGGCGTGCTAATTGCACTGGATCGCCAGGAACGGGGGCAGGGCGAGCTTTCTGCCGCCCAGGAAGTCAGCCGGAACCACGGCATCCCCGTTACTGCCATCGCCACCCTCGACGACGTGCTCGCCACGCTGCGGGGGCGGGCGGACTCGAACGACCGCATAGCCGCCATCGAGGCCTACAGGCGGCAATACGGAGCATGACTCCACAACAGGCTTGAGGGTGCACGGGCGCGAAAGACGCCCGGCCCAGGCGCAAAGAGGTGCATGACGTGAAGACGAACATCCTGCTGGTCCTGGCCCTTGCCGCTGCTCCCGCGGCCCACGCGGCCTTCAAGTGCAAGGACGAAAAGGGGCTCACCCACATCGGGGACACGCCCCCGGCGGCCTGCGCCAACGTGCCGTTGTACGAGGTCACCCGGTCCGGGACGATCATCCGCAAGATCGACCCGACGCCCACCGGCGACCAGCTCAAGGCGAAGCAGGAGGAGGAAGCCCGCGCCAAGGAGGCCGCCAAGGCCGCCGCCGAGCAGCGGCGCAAGGACCTGGCGCTGCTCGCGACCTACAGCACCGAGAAGGACTTCGACGTCTCCCGCGACCTGAACCTGAAGCCCATCGAGGGCCGCATCAAGAGCGCGAAGGAGCGCACCGCGGCCGTCGAGAAGCGCGAGGCCGAGCTCGAGGCCGAGATGGAGTTCTACAAGGCGGGCAAGAGCAAGACGGCCAAGGCGCGCGAGGCCCCCATCCAGCTCCGGAGCGACCTCGAGCGCACGAAGAACGAGAAGGTCGCGCTCGCCAAGTCGATCGCGGAGTACGAGAAGGAAATGCAGGATGTCCGCAACCGCTACGACGCGGACAAGAAGCGCTGGCTCGAGTTGAAGCAGCTGCACCGCGAGGGCAAGCTCGACCTGCGCGACCCCAAGGAGCTCGAGGCCGCCAAGAAGGGCGATCCCAAGCAGCCCGGGGTGAAGAAGTACAACCTCTACCTGGTGCCCGCCAACTAGCGCGGGAGGCGGCCGGGCCCGGCCTCAGCCGAGCTTGCCCTTCAGGATCGCGTTGGCCTGCGCGGGGTTGGCCTTGCCCTGGGAGGCCTTCATCACCTGCCCGACCAGCGCGTTGAAGGCCTTTTCCTTGCCGGCCCGGTAGTCGTCCACCAGCTTCGGGTTGGCGGCGAGCACCTGGTCCACCAGCGCCTCGATGGCGCCGCTGTCGGAGATCTGCCGCAGCCCCCGCTTCTCGATGATGGCGTCGGCCTCGCCCTCGCCGGCGGCGATCGCCTCGAAGACCTCCTTGGCCGCCTTGCCGGTGACGGTGCCGTCCAGCACCCGCTTCACCAGCCCGGCCAGCGAGGCGGGCCGCACGGGGCTCGAGTCGGCCTCCACCTCGAGCCGGTTGAGGAGCGCCGAGAGCTCCCCCAGCACCCAGTTGGCGCAAGCCTTCGGCTCGCCGCCCGCCGCCTTCACGACTTCCTCGAAGTAGGTCGCCAGCGACTTCGAGGCCGTGAGCGTCGTCGCGTCGACCGGCGCCAGCCCGTAGTCGCCCACGAAGCGCTCGCGCATGGCGGAGGGCAACTCCGGCAGGCTCTCGCGCACCGCCACGATCCACGAGGGCGCGATCTCCACCGGCAGCAGGTCCGGGTCGGGGAAGTAGCGGTAGTCCTGCGCGTCCTCCTTGGAGCGCATGGAGCGCGTCTCGCCCTTCTGCGGGTCCCACAGGCGCGTTTCCTGGCGCACGGTGCCCCCGTCCTCGATGAGGTGCATCTGGCGGCGCGCCTCGAACTCGATCGCCTTTTCGAGGAAGCGGAAGGAGTTGAGGTTCTTGATCTCGCAGCGCGTGCCGAGCTTCTCCGACCCCTTCGGGCGCACCGAGACGTTGGCGTCGCAGCGGAAGGAGCCCTCCTGCATGTTGCCGTCGCAGATCCCGATCCAGCGCACGAGCGAGTGCAGCGCCTTCGCGTAGGCCACCGCCTCCCTCGCGCTCCGCATGTCGGGCTCGGAGACGATCTCCAGCAGCGGCGTGCCGGCGCGGTTGAGATCGATGCCGCTCATGCCGTGGAAGTCCTCGTGCAGGCTCTTGCCCGCGTCCTCCTCGAGGTGCGCGCGCGTGAGGCGCACGCGCTTCTCCTCGCCGTCCACGACGATCGCGAGGGTGCCCCCGGAGACGATGGGCAGCTCGTACTGGCTGATCTGGTAGCCCTTGGGGAGGTCCGGGTAGAAGTAGTTCTTGCGCGCGAAGACGCTCCTGGGCGCGATCGTGGCGCCCACCGCCAGCCCGAAACGGATGGCGCGCTCCACCGCGCCCCTGTTGAGCACCGGCAGCACGCCGGGCAGCGCGATGTCCACGGCGCAGGCCTGCGTGTTGGGCGCGGCGCCGAAGGCCGTGGAGGCGCCGGAGAAGATCTTCGACGCCGTGGAGAGCTGCGCGTGGGTCTCCAGCCCGATGACGATTTCCCAGTCCACGCTCACGCTCCGTATCCCGGGGGCGCCTTGCGGTGCCAGTCGGTGGCGAGCTGGTACTGGTGCGCGACCTGCAGCATGCGGGCCTCGTCGAAATAGTTGCCGATCACCTGCAGCCCCACCGGCAGGCCGTGCGCGCCGAGGCCGCAGGGCACGGAAAGCCCCGGCAGCCCCGCGAGGTTCACGGGGATGGTGTAGAGGTCCTCGAGGTACATCTGCACCGGGTCGCTCGCCTTCTCCCCGATCGGGAAGGCCACCGAGGGGCACACGGGCCCGGCGATCACGTCGCAGGAGCGGAAGGCCTCGGCGAAGTCGCGCGCGATGAGGCGGCGGACCTTCTGCGCCTGCAGGTAGTAGGCGTCGTAGTAGCCGTGCGAGAGCACGTAGGTGCCCACGAGGATGCGCCGCTGCACCTCCGCGCCGAAGCCCTCCGCGCGGCTCTTGCGGTACATGTCGGCGAGGTCCGTGTAGGACGCCGCGCGGTGCCCGTAGCGCACGCCGTCGAAGCGCGAGAGGTTCGAGGAGGCCTCGGCCGGGGCGATCACGTAGTAGACCGGCACGGCGAGCGCCTGGTTGGGCAGGCTCACCTCGACGGTCGCCGCACCCAGGCGGCGCAGCTCGTCGATCGCGGCGGTCACGCAGGAGGCGACGTCCGGCGCGAGGTCGGCGGTGAAGTATTCCTTCGGCAGGCCCACGCGCAGGCCGGAGAGGGGCTTCCCAAGGTCGCGCGCGTAGTCCTCCTTCTGGCGCTCCACGCTCGTGGAATCGCGCCCGTCGAAGCCCGCCATCGCGTTCATCATCAGGGCGAGGTCCTCCGCGCTCTTGCCGAAGGCGCCGCCCTGGTCGAGCGAGGAGGCGAAGGCGACCATGCCGTAGCGCGACACCGCGCCGTAGGTGGGGCGGATGCCGCAGGTTCCCGTGAGGGAGGCCGGCTGGCGGATGGAGCCGCCGGTGTCGGTGCCGGTGGCCGCGGGCACCAGGCGCGCAGCGACGGCGGCGGCCGAGCCGCCCGAGCTGCCGCCGGGCACCCGGGCGGGGTCCCACGGGTTCTTAACGGGCCCGAAGTGGGAGTTCTCGTTGGACGAGCCCATGGCGAACTCGTCCATGTTGGTCTTGCCCAGCAGAACGGCGCCGGCGCGGTCGAGCTGCTCGACCACGTGCGCGTCGTAGGGCGCCACCCAGTCGGCCAGCATGCGCGAGCCGCAGGTGGTCTTCCACCCCTTGGCGCAGAAGAGGTCCTTGTGCGCGATGGGAATGCCGGTGAGCGGGCCCGCCTCGCCGCGGGCGATGCGCGCATCCGCCGCGCGCGCCTGGGCGATCGCCTTCTCCGCGTCCACCGTGATGAACGCGTTGAGGGCGCCATCGAGCCGCGCGATGCGCGCGAGGTAGAGGCGGGAAAGCTCCTCGCTCGAGACCTTTCGGTCGCGAAGCAGGGCGGAAAGCTCGGGGATGGTGTGGTCGAACATGGGCAGGCGTGTCGGGGCGAGGCGACGCGCGCCGCCCCGCGCGAACTACTCGATGACCTTCGGCACGAGGTAGAGCCCGTCCTCCACCTGCGGGGCGCCGGCCTGGAACGGAACGTGCTGGTCGGATTCCGTCACGCGGTCCTCGCGAAGCCGCTGCGTCACGTCGATCGCGTGCGCCATGGGCTCCACGCCGGCGGTGTCCACGGCGCGCATCTGCTCGATCAGGCCGAAGATCCCGTTCAGGGCTTGCTGCACGGCAGCAACCCGGTCCTCGGGAACCTCGATCCGGGCGAGCTCGGCGATGCGGTGGACGTCGTCTCGGGACAGCATGCGAAAAGCGCTCTAAGGCCTTAATTCATCGCGATTTTGGGCTATTATAGGCGACCCCCGCGCCCCGGGGAAAGGCGGCCGCCCGAAT